>NZ_JBHXDN010000077.1:0-43832 GCF_042726075.1 Kitasatospora sp. NPDC127035
GAACCGCCAGTCACTCGAGCACCCGGTCAGTTGTTTACGATCGGCGGCAGCCCCATCCGCTCGCGGTGGGAGTCGCGCAGGAGGCTGGCCGGGCTGACCACCGAGGCGCCCGCGTCCAGCACCAGCTCGGAGCCGGTGATCATCCCGGCGGCCGGGGACGAGGCGAAGGCCACCGCCTCGGCGATGTCTCCGGCGTCCACCAGCGTGCGCATCGGATTGCTCTCCCGTAGCCGCACCAGGTCCTCCTCGCCGGGCGCCAGGCGGGCCTCGGTCGCCGGGGTGCGCACCCAGCCCGGCGCGAGGGTGACGAAGCTGATGCCGAACCGTCCGTAGTCCACCGCGAGTTGGCGTGTGAGCGCGGCGATCGCGCCCTTCGCGGCGGCGTACGCGGGCAGACCGGGCGCGCCGGTGCGGTGCAGCACCGATCCCACGGTGACCACGGCTCCGGACCCGGCCGCCATCATCGTGGGCAGCACCTCGCGGACGCACAGGAACACCGAGCCGAGGTTGGCCGACAGGACGCGCTGCCACTCCTCGTCGGTGGTCAGGTGCAGGGGGCCGCCCTCGGTGATGCCGGCGCAGGTCACCAGCACGTCGATGCCGCCGAGTTCCTCGACGGCCCGTCCGACCGCGGCGGCGACCTGCGCCGGATCGGTGACGTCGGCCCGGTGGAACGTGACGCCGGGCAGCCGGGGGTCGGTGAGGTCGAGGCCGGCCACGCGCAGGCCGTCGGCCACCAGACGGGCGGCGACGGCGCGGCCGATGCCGCCGGCCGCGCCGGTGATCAGGGCGGTACGGGTCATCGAGGGGCGCCTTTCGTCGGGGGCGGAACTTGTGGACGGTGCACGGGGCTCCGACTGGAAAGTATACGATATCCTAAAGTCCTCACCTGAGCTCCGGAGGCATCCGTGCAACCAGACGACCTTCTCTCCGCCCTGCGCGACCGCAGGATCCTGGCCATCGTCCGGGGCAACGACCCCGACGCCGCCCTGGATGCGGTCCTCGCGCTGTTCCGTGCCGGCGTCGACCTGGTCGAGGTCTCGCTGACCACCACGGGCGCGCTCGCGGTCCTGGAGCGCGCCCGCGCGGTCCTCGGCCCGTACGCGGCGCTCGGCGCCGGCACCCTGCTCACCGCCGCCGACGCCAGGGCCGCCGCGCGGGCCGGCGCCGCCTTCGCGGTGACCCCCGGACTGACCGAGGCCGTCGGCGAGGCGCAGTCCCTCGGCATGCCGGTCCTCGCCGGCGCGGTCACCCCGACCGAGGTCGCCCTCGCCCGGGCCGAGGGCGCGACCGCGATCAAGCTCTTCCCGGGCAGCCTCGGTGGCCCCGGCTACCTGCGGGCCCTGCGCGACCCCTTCCCCGACGTGCCCTTCGTGCCCGTCGGCGGGGTGGACGCCGAGGCCGCCCGGGGCTTCCTGGCCGCCGGCGCCCTGGCCGTCGGCGTCGGGGGACCGCTGGTCGGCACCGCCGCCCGCGCCGGCGGTGACGTCGCCGGCCTCCCCGCCCGCATCGCCGCCTTCCGCACACTCGCCGAGGAGTTCCCGTGCCCGACGTCCTGACGCTCGGCGAGGCCATGGCGGCCCTGCGCGCCGACCGTCCGCTGCACCTCGGCGGGACCCTCGCCCTCTCGGTGGCCGGCGCCGAGGCCAACGTCTCCATCGGCCTGGCCCGGCTCGGCCACACGGCGCGCTGGGTCGGGGTCAACGGCGACGACGAGTTCGGCCGACTGGTGCTGCGCACCCTGCGGGCCGAGGGCGTGGACGTCTCGCAGGCCGCCGTCGACGCCACCGCGCCGACCGGCCTGGTGGTCTTCGAGCCGCGGGCGGCCGACCTGACCCGGGTCTCCTACTACCGTGACGGCTCGGCCGGCTCCCGGCTCACCCCCGCCCACGTCACCGCCGCCCTCGCCGAGGGGGCCCGGATCGTCCACCTCACCGGCGTCACCGCGGCCCTCGGCCCCGGCCCCCGGGCCGCCGTCGAGGCCGCCGCCCGCTCCGCGTCGGGCGCCGTGTGCCTGGACGTCAACTACCGGGCGAAGCTCTGGTCCAGGGAGGAGGCCGCCGCCGCGCTGCGGCCCCTGGTCCCGCTGCTGGACATCCTGGTGGCCTCCGACGACGAGCTCGCCCTGGTCGCGCCGCCCGGTGTGGAGCACGAGGTCGAGTGCGTCGAGGCGCTGCTCGCCCAGGGGGTCGGCGAGGTGGTGGTCAAGCGCGGCGCCGCCGGTGCCGAGGTCTTCACCGAGGACGGGTCCGTCGCCAGGCCCGCCGTCCGGGTCCCCGTCCGGGACACCGTCGGGGCCGGGGACGCCTTCGTCGCCGGCTACCTCTCGGGGCTGCTCGACGGCCTGCCGGTGGACGGCCGGCTCGACCGCGCGGTGACCACCGGGGCGTTCGCGGTGGCCGCGGCGGGAGACTGGGAGGGCCTGCCCTTCCGGGACGAACTGACCCTGCTGGACGCCGCGCCCGGTACCGCCCTGCGATGACGGCCTCCGGAGGAGAGGAGGTGGTGCGGATGTCCGCCGACGCCTGGCGGCCGTGTTCCGCCGAGCGCTACCGGCTGGGCGAGGGGGCGCGCTGGCACGAGGGTCGGCTGTACTTCGTCGACCTCCTCGGGGGCACCCTGTACAGCTGCGACCCCGGCGGCCCCGGCGACGACGTGCGGCGCGAGGCCGCCCTCGGGATGCCGCTCGGCGCGGTCGCCCCGGTGGCCGGGAGGCCGGGGGAGTGGATCGCCGCCGCCGGACCGGGCGTCGCCCTGCTGCGCCCGGCCCGCGAACCGCACTGGATCGCGCGGCCGGAGGCGGACGCGCCGCGGCCGATGCGGATGAACGACGCCGCGTGCGACCCGGCCGGCCGGTTCTGGGCCACCAGCATGGCCACGGAGGCGACCGAGGGCGCCGGCTCGCTCCACCGGGTCGACCCGGACGGCTCGGCGCACCGCGTGCTGACCGGTCTGACCGTCCCCAACGGGCCGGTCTTCGACGGGTCCGGCCGCACGCTCTACCTGGCCGACAGCGCCCGGGGCGTGATCGAGGCGTACCCGGTCGATCCAGGCACCGGACGGCTGGGCGCGCCACGGCCGCTCGTGCACCTCGGCAGGAACGAGGGCCGGCCGGACGGCATGGCGGTGGACGACCGCGGCTACCTCTGGGTCGCCCTGTGGGGTGCCGGCCGGGTGCACTGCTACGACCCGGCGGGCGGGCTCCGGGAGAGCGTCGCGGTACCCACCGCGCACGTGAGCAGCATCGCCTTCGGCGGCGGGCGGATGTACGTGACCACCGCGCTGCACCGGCTCACCGCCCCGGGCCCCTACGCGGGAGCGGTCCTGGCCCGGCCGTCCGCGGTCACCGGACCCCCGGCCGCGCCCTACCGGCCCCTGCCGCCGTGACCGGCGGGCGGGGCGGGCCGGGGCGGGGTGCGGGCGACCCCGGTGAGGGCGGGCGGCCGGTGTCCCTCGGGAAACGATTCGGCGACACCTCTGGCAGTTTTTTCGTATATCGCATACGTTTTAGCCATCCGCGGCACCTCTCCCCCCCAAGTGGAGCCCCGATGACCACGCCTCCCCCCACCACCCCGCCGGAGCGCACCACCGCCCGGCACCGCACCACCGCACCGACCGAGGGCACCCCCGTGCACGACACCTCCGGCGTCACCACGACCCGCCGCACGATGCTGGCCGGCACCGTCGGCACCGTCATGGAGTGGTACGACTTCAGCCTCTACGGCCTCGCCTCCGCACTGGCCTTCGGACCGCTCTTCTTCGGGTCCTCCGGCACCGGCGCCACCCTGGCCTCCTTCGCCACCGCCCTCGTCGCGGCCGGCGGCTCCGTCACCCCCGTCGTCCTCTACGTCATCGCCGGCTGCGCCGTCACCGCACTCGCCGTCCTCAGTGGCCGCGAGACCGCCCGCGGCGAGATCAGAACCGGCGGCTGAACCGCTCCACCACCCTCCCCGCTCGGCGGGGAGGGCCCAGCACCCAGGAGAAGAACCCGTGAGTACCCAGCCACTGCGCATCACCAAGGTCGAGGCCGTAGCCCTGTCCGCCAGCTTCGACGACCTGTACGACTCGCCCGAGGACGTGCCGGACTGGCTGCGGTACCCGGCCTCCAGCCACCTGGTGCTGCCCCGCCGGGGCCAGTACGCGACCCTCGTCAAGGTCCACACCGAGGACGGCTCGGTCGGCATCGGCGAGGCGTACGGCCTGCCGAGCCCGCAGGTCACCGCCACCGTCGTCGCGACCGTCCTGGCGCCGCTGCTGATCGGCCAGGACGCGCTGGCCACCGGCGCGATCTGGGAGCGGCTGTTCAAGGGCCAGGCCGCCGGCGGCCACAACCGCGGCTTCTACCTCGAAGCGATGGCCGGCGTCGACCTCGCCCTGTGGGACCTCCGCGGCAAGCTCGCCGGCGTCCCCGTCCACCGCCTCCTCGGCGGCCCCGTCCGCGAGACCGTCGACTGCTACGCCAGCCCGGTCGCCCTGCACGCCGACCCCGAGGACTCCGCCCGGCAGGCCCTCGGCTTCGTCGACGACGGCTTCAAGGCCCTCAAGGTCAAGATCGGCCGCGGCGAGCGCACCGACCGCGCCCACCTCACCGCCGTCCGCGCCGCCGTCGGCGACGACATCGAGATCCTCACCGACGTCAACTGCGCCTACGACCTCGACGAGGCCACCCGGGTCGGCGCCGTCCTCGCCGACCTCGGCATCTCCTGGTACGAGGAGCCGCTCCAGGTGGACGACCTCGCCAACCTCGCCGAGCTGCGCCGCCGGACCGGCCTGACGGTCGTCAACGGCGAGACCCACTTCACCCGCTTCGACCTGCGGGACTCGCTGCTGCACCGCGCGATCGACGTCTTCATGCCGAACGTGGCCCGCTGCGGCGGCATCACCGAGGCCATGCGGCTGTCCGCGCTCGCCTCCGCGTTCCACGTGGACATCGCCCCGCACGGGGTCGGCTCCGGCGTCAGCCTCTGCGCGGCCCTGCAGCTCTGCGCGGCCACCCCGAACCTGCGCACCTACGAGTACAACCGGCTGCCCAACCCGATCCGGGAGAACATCCTGGTCAACCCGCCGAAGTTCACCGACGGCGCGCTGGTCGTCCCGACCGGGCCCGGCCTGGGCTTCGAGCTCGACGAGGACACCGTCGACCGGTACGTGATCGCCCGGTTCTGACGACCGGCCGGACCGCACTCCCCGAACGCCGGGCCGCCGGACTCCCCGGCCGGCCCGGCCCCCGAACGCGGTGGCGGGCAGCTCTGCCCTGACACTGTCCGCCACCGCCCCCGGCTCCCCACCGCTGACGCTCGGGCCGACGTCAGCGGCGGGGAGCCCCGTCGTCGCGGGGCCGCTCCACCCCGTCAGGGCCTGCGTCGCCGTCGGCGCCGCAGCCGACCGTGTCCTGGAGCCGCGTCTCCCGGCCCGACACACCCCCCGTGACCCCTGGGCCGCGGAACGGCACCGTCAGCCGTTCCGCGGCTCAGGTCTTCGGCGTTTCGGGGCAGGGCCGAGCCCGTGCCCCGCACCCCCGTTCCGGCGCCGGAGCCCCGGTCTGCCCCGGCCGGGCCGGGCGCCGTACCACTCACCGGGCTCCGTGCCGCCGGGCCGGCCGCACCGCTGCCCCGCCGCACCCGTGCGCCGGGGCCGTTCCGGACCGCGGACCGTCCGTACCCGGGCCCCGGGCCCCGACCGTCCGTACCCGGCCCCCGCTGCTCCGCCGCGCCACGGCCGGGCACGACGGGCGCCGTCTGCCGGGGCACGGCGGGCCCGCGGGCGGGACAACGGGCAGGGCCCGGGAACGGCTCCGGACATGCCGCAGGCCCGGTCGTCGCCTCCCTCCGGCAACGACCGGGCCTGCGGTTCTCCCCGGGTCTCCCGACCTGGAACCGGGGGGTTCTCGTCCTACTCCTTCACCGCACCACCGGTGAGTCCGCGGACGAAGGTCCGCTGGAGGAGGACGAAGGCGAGGACCACCGGGATCGCGGCCAGCACGGAGCCGGCCATCAGGAGATCCCAGCGGGGGGCGAACTGGTTCTGGAACTGGGCCAGTCCGACGGGCAGCGTGCGCAGCATCTCGTTGTTGGTGACCAGCGAGGGCCAGGCGAACTCGCCCCAGGTCCACATGAACTTCAGCACCGCGACGGTGCCCAGCGCCGCCCAGGAGTTGGGGAGCAGGATGCTCACCAGGGTGCGCAGCCGGCCGGCGCCGTCGATGGCGGCGGCCTCGTCGAGCTGGACGGGCAGCGTCACGAAGTGCTGGCGCAGCAGGAAGATGCCGGTGGGGCTGGCCAGGAAGGGGATGATCAGCGCCCAGTAGGTGTCGATCCAGCCGAGGTCGCGCATCACCAGGTACAGCGGGACGAGGATGACCTGGGTGGGGATCATCAGCGTCGCGAGGATCAGGGTGAGGACGGCCTGCCGGCCGCGGAAGGGGATCCGGGCCAGGCCGTAGGCGGCGAGGGTGTCGAACACCAGGTTGCCGGCCACGACGGCGCCGGCCACCAGCACGGAGTTGACGAACCACTGGCCGAACGGGAAGGCCGAGAGGACCTCCCGGTAGGCGCCCAGGGTCAGGCTCCCGGGGATCAGGTGCCGCCCGTTGCCGACCAGTTCCTCCAGGGGCTGGAAGGAGGTCAGCAGCATCCAGAGCACCGGGAGTCCGGCGAAGACGCCGGCGACGGTCAGCCACAGCGTCGGGGCGAGACGCTTCGGGGACTTGCTCACGACTCCTCCCGGGAGGTCAGCTTCAGCCGGACGAGGGTGATCGTCAGGAGGATCACGAACAGGACCACCGAGGCGGCGGAGGCGACGCCCACGTCGGTCAGCAGGCGGGTGTAGATGAACGTGACGACGGTCAGCGTCGCGGTTCCCGGACCGCCTTCGGTCATCACCCACACCTGGTCGAACACCTTGAAGGAGTTGAACAGGAGCAGGAGGAAGACGGCGGCGGTGGCCGGCTTGAGCATCGGCAGGGTGATCGAGCGGAACTGCCGCCAGGGGCCGGCGCGGTCGATGGTGGCGGCCTCGTAGATCTCGTCCGGGATGCGCTGGAGTCCGCCGAGGAGGATCAGCGCGTAGATGCCGAACTCCTTCCAGATGCTCACCACGGCGACGGCGGGCAGGGCGAGGTCGTTGTCGAAGAGCCAGCGGGCGCCGTCGACGCCGAACAGGCCGATCAGCGTGTTGATCAGTCCGTGGTCGGGCTCGTACAGCCACTTCCAGACGAGGCCGGCGACCACCATCGGGATGACGGCGGGCAGCACGGTCACCGTGCGGACGAGGCGGGCGGAGGCGAGTTCACGGTTGGCGGCCGTCGCGGTGGCCAGCGCCAGCACGTAGGTGCCGACGATGGTGATCGCGGTGAACACCAGCGTGTTGACGATGCTGGTGCGGAAGGTGCCGGCGCCGAGGATGGTCCGGTAGTTCTCCGCGCCGACGAAGGTGCGCGGGCCCAGCAGGTTCCAGTGGTCGGTGCTCAGGAGCATCGACTGGACCATCGGGTAGAACGTGAAGCCCAGGATCACCAGCAGCGCGGGCGCCACCGAGAGCCAGCCGGCCAGGGCTCCGGTCGAACGCCGCCGGGACTTCGAGGTCTGCCCGGCGCGGTCCGGGCCGCTCCCGGCGGCGGTGCCGCCGGGAGGGTGCTTCGCGGGGAGGTCGGTCATGGTCGTCATCGGCTTTCCGTCACTCCTTGCCGAGCGCCTGGCCGACCAGGTCGTCGACGGTCTTCAGCGCCTTGTCGACGGACGCCTGGCCGTTGACGCCGGCCACGATGTTGGCCTTCTGGGCGTCCCAGCGGGCCTGGAAGGCGTGCCGGTCCTGGAGGACCAGGTCGGGGGTGTTGCGGGCGAGCTGCTCGAAGATGGGCGCCCAGTTGGGGTCGGCCTTGACCTTGCCGTCCACGGTGGCCTTCACGGCCGGGTCCACCTTGCCGAGGTCGTACGGGAAGATCGCGTGGAAGTCCATGTACTGGGCGCTGCGCTCGGGGGAGGCCAGCCAGCGCATGAAGGTTCCGGCGCCCTGCAGGTTCTTGCTCGCGGAGCCTGCGACCAGGCTGTGGCCGCCGACCATGGAGCAGCCGCTCTTGGGGCCGGTGGGCATCGGGGCGACGGCCCACTTGCCCTCGGTCTTCGCGCCGCCGGTCTGGACGTTGGCGATGACCGACTGGAAGAACGGGAACATCGCGACGTCGCCGCTGATGAAGCCGTTGAGGGCGCTGGTGCCGACCGGGGAGATCTTCTCGGTGTAGAAGGACTTCATGTACTCCATCGCGGTGCGCCCGGCCTCGGTGTTCTGCGTGGAGGCCTTGAAGTCGGGCGAGGTGAGGGTGCCGCCGGCCTGGCAGAGGAAGCTCTCCCAGGTGGAGTTGATGGCGTTGAGGTGGTCGTCCATGCCCTTGAACTGCCAGCCGGCCACCTTCTTCCCGGCCTCGGCGGACTTGGCGGTGATGGTGGCCGCGGTGGACTTCAGCTCGTCCCAGGTCTTGGGCGGGGCGGCGATGCCGTACTGCTGGAGGATGTCGGTGCGGTAGAGCATGACGTCCACGTCGAAGTAGAGCGGGACGCCGTGCATCTTGCCGTCGTACTCGTCGACCTCGGCCAGCGGCAGGAACTTCTCGGTGTCGGCGGCGGTGTAGCCGAGCTTGTCGAGCGGGGCGAGGGCGCCGGCCTTGAGGTAGTCGAGCTCCAGGCCGTTGTTCATCAGCCAGACGTCGGGGCCCTTGCCGGCGGCGACGGCCTGCTTGATCTTGTCCCGGCCGTCCTTCCACTCCAGGAGCGTGAGTTCGACCTTCACCTTGCCCTGGGAGGCGTTGAACTCGTCCACCAGGGCCTTGACCTTGGTGTCCTGGCCGATCCAGTAGGGCATCGACCAGAACGTGACGGTGGTGGGCCCGGCG
Organism: Kitasatospora sp. NPDC127035; assembly: GCF_042726075.1. Taxonomy (NCBI): domain Bacteria; kingdom Bacillati; phylum Actinomycetota; class Actinomycetes; order Kitasatosporales; family Streptomycetaceae; genus Kitasatospora; species Kitasatospora sp. NPDC127035. The sequence goes on from NZ_JBHXDN010000077.1 coordinate 8,888, forward strand.
GACTCCGACGACCCGCCGCCGGAGGCGCAGGCCGAGGCGGCGAGGGCGAACGCGGACGCCAGGGAGAGGGCGGCGAGTCTGCGGCGGAGTGGTGCCATGGGTGGGTCTCCTTGTGCTGCGCGGGCTACGGCTCGGTGCGGCCGCCCCGGTGGGTGCGGGGGCAGGGGCTGGGGGTCCGGTACGGCGTGGTGCGGCGTTGGAGCGCCGCAGGGATCACCGACCTGACGCGTAACGTATGCGATATACGAAATGAACGCCAGTGTCTGTTGCCGTTTCGTTCTCATGACGAGACCGGACCTCCGCCGGCCCCCGGCCGCGGTCCGGGACAGCCGCGACCGCCCCGGAGAGGGCGGCCCGGCATGATCAGCTCATCCGCGCGATCGGTAGGTAATCAATCAGGGGCGGTACCTGCATGTGGGCCGGCGCCGGGCAGCGCCCGGCCCGTCACCGCACCCGGTCGGCTCGGCACACCGCGGCGGGAAGGGCCGTCGGGCCGGGCCGCAGGCCGTCAGGCCGGGCCGTTGCGCAGCGCCTCGCGCGTGGTCCGGAGCTTGCGCAGCACCTTGGCGACGTGCTGCTCCACGGTCCGGGGCGACAGGAAGAGCGCGGCGGCGATGTCCTTGTTGGTGGCGCCGTCGCCCAGCAGCCGGGCGACCTGCTGCTCGCGCGGGGACAACTCGTCGCCGTAGCCCGCCCTGCCCCGGGACTGCGGGCGGGACTGGCCCAGGGCGAGCAGCAGGTGCCGGCAGCGGGCGGAGTCGGTGGTCGCGCCGAGCCGGTCGTGGACGCCGGCGGCCCGCGTCAGCCGCTGCACGGCCTCGGCGGGGTGGAGGCCGGCCAGGGCCTGCGCGGCCTGCTCGTCGGCCAGCGCCGCGTGGTACGGCCGTCCGATGCCGGACCACTGCAGCCGGGCCCGGTCGAAGTGCTGCGCGGCCTGCGTCCGATCCTCGCGGGCGGCGAGCAGGCCGCGGCACAGGTACTGCTCGGCGACCGCCCCGGGGGCGTCCAGGCCCTCGACGCCCGCCCCGTGGTCCTCGACGAGCGCCGCGGCCGTGCGGTCGTCGCCCCGCTGCAGGGCGGTCTCCACGGCCACCGGCACCAGGCCCAGCGCGTAGACCCACTCCTCCTTGCGCGGCAGCAGCGGCAGGTAGGCGCCCACCGTGCTCCAGGCCGCGTCCGCGTCCCCCCGGGCCAGCTGGATCCGGGCCAGGCCGGCCGCGGCGCCGAGCGCGTTGACGTTCGTCCGCGCACCGTCCCGGGTCAGTACGCGGTCGAAGCGCTCGACCGCCCGCGAGACCCGCCCGCGGGCCGCGGCCATGACGCCCTCCGCGGTGGCGAGCAGGTCGTCGACCGCGAGCGGCTCGTCGACGTACTCCGCGAGGAAGGCCGCGTACCGCTCGTCCCAGTGCGCCCACTCGCCGGCCAGCCAGGACAGCAGCAGCCGGTAGGAGCGGCAGTGCACGATCAGCGCGTGCGCGTGGTGGTGGCGGGAGAGCGCGAGCGCCTCCTCGGTGCAGTCCGCGGCGCGGGCGTCCTGACCGAGGCAGATCCCGACCTCGGCGGCGTTGACCAGGGCCCGCGCGGTGTGCCGGACCACCTCCGGGTCGTCGTCGGTCCGGGGCAGCCCGGACAGCAGCCCGGCCGCCTCGGGGCGGCCCTGCGCGGCCAGGACGGTGACCCGGTTCGCGGCCACCGAGGCGTGGACGGCCCGGTCGGGACTGTCCGCGATGGTGGCGACGGCGCGGTCCAGCCAGGCCCGCTGCTCGGCGGCGGAGAACCGGCTGGTCTCCCACATGGCGAGCAGCGACATGGCGCGCGCGGCCTGCTCCGGCCGGCGCCCCTCCAACTCCTCGACGGCCCGCTCGATCTCCGCCTCGCCCGAGGGGTCCGCCGCCTGGTTGAGCAGCATCAGTCCGAGGTCGAGCCGGATCTCACCACGGGCCGCCACCGGGAGGCCCGGACCGGCCACGATCCGGCGCAGCGTGGCGATCGTCCGGGTGTACTCGACGGTGTCCCAGGCGGTCCGGGCCAGGGCGAGCGCGGCGCGGGCGTGCAGGGCGGACGGCAGCCGGGGCTCGTCCAGCACCTGGTGCAGCAGGGCCGCCGCGGTTCCCTGGTCGCCGAGCGCCACGGCCCGGTCCGCCGCCGCCATCGCGCGGTCCAGCCAGACCGCGGTGTCCCCGAGGGCGCGGGCGTGATGGGAGATCTGGACCAGTGGCGGCTCAGGCAGCGCCTCCAGGACGTCCAGGACCCGCCGGTGGAGCTGGTGCCGCACCGGGCCGGGGAGGTTGTCGTACTGGGCCTGCCGGCCGAGCACGTGGGCGAAGCCGTAGCTGTCCGGGCCGTACTCGCGCAGCACCGAGGCCGCCAGCGCCGCGAGCAGCGCCTCGCCGGCGGCCCCCGGCGGCAGCCCGGCGCAGTCCGCCAGCAGCTGCTCGCCGGCCGGGACGGCGAGCACGGCGGAGACGTTCACCAGCGCCACGGCCTCCGGCGAAAGCCGGTCGATGCGTTCCGCGAACACCTCGCGCAGGCTGCGGGGCACCCCGAGCGCGCCGTCCCCGAGCCGCGCACCGAGGGTGATGAGGTCCTCCTCGATGACCAGCGGCAGACCCTCGCTGCGCTCCACCAGGGTGTGGAGGAGCCCGGGGGTGGCCGCCTCGGCCAGGACGGAACGCGCCATCGCCCGCAGGTCGTCCGGGGACAGGCGGGGGAGGGTGAGCTCGGCGCCCCCGGTGCCCGGCGGGCGCCGGAACGCCGCACCGAGCACCGGACCGCGTCCGGGGACGTCCCTGGCCCGGTAGGTGAGCACGAGTGCGGTGTCGGCGGGCAGGTCCCGGCCCAGCAGCAGGAGCAGTTCCCGGGTGGCCTCGTCGGCCCAGTGCACGTCCTCGACCACCAGCACCACCGGGGCGATCGCGGCCAGTACGACCCGCACCCCCCGGGCCACCAGGTCGCGCGGGGCGCTCTGTCCGGACGGCCACGGCTGGGCGGGCGGCAGCCGGTCGGCGAGTTCGGGCAGCAGCACCGCGAGCACCCCGGCGGGGGCGTCCAGCCGGCCCGCCCCCGGCATCCAGGGACCGGACCGGCGCAGCGCCTCCACCACCGGACCGAAGGCCAGCGGCTCGCGCAGCGGGTGGCAGCTGCCGGTCACCACGCGCACGCCCTCGCCGCGCAGTTCGTCGACGGCCTCGGCGACCAGCCGCGACTTCCCGATGCCGGCCTCGCCCTCGACCAGGACCACCGACGGCCGCGAGCGTGCGGCGCCCAGCAGGGCCCCCAGCTCGCGCTCCCGCCCGACGAAGGGGGGTGCCTTCCTCCGGGACGCGTCGCCTGCCGCGCCGGTCTGCGTCGTCATCCGCTGGGTTCCCTCCTGCGCCGTTCCCGGTTCGGGGCCGCGCCGATTCCAAACTAGTGCCGTCGCCCGGGGGCGCCGCCGGGCGGCGCGGCACCGGAGGGCGCAGGGTCCCCCCGGGTCGGTCGGCCGGCGGCGGGCGCGCCCGCCGGGGTCAGCGGTCCTCGCCGGAGCCGGTCCGCAGGTGGGCGCGCAGCCAGTTCTCCGTGGTGGTGACGTGGATCAGGGCGGCGGCCTGGGCGAGCGGTGCCTCCCGGGCGGCCAGGGCCCGGTGGATCGCCTCGTGTTCGGCGATGGCCTGATCCGCCGCGTCCTCGTCGACCAGGCCGCGCCAGACACGGGCGCGCAGCGTGCGGCCGGAGATCCCCTCCAGCACGGTCGTGAGGGTCTCGTTGCCGGTGGCGGTGACGACCGTGCGGTGGAAGGCGGCGTCGTGCAGGTTCAGACGCTCGGGGTCGCTGCGAAACTGCCGCATTGCGTCGAGGTGGCCGGCCAGTTCGGCGAGGGCCGCGTCGTCGATCCGGGTCGCGGCGAGCGCGGTGGCGGCGGGTTCGAGGAGGCGGCGGGTCTCGATGAGCTCCAACAGCGTTTCACCGCTCAGCAGTTCAACGGCGCTGGAGAGGTTCTCCAGGAGCACGCCGGGAGCCAGACTGGTCACGTAGGTGCCGTCGCCGCGCCGGATGTCGAGCACCCTCGACACGGCGAGGGCCTTGACGGCCTCGCGCATGAGGTTGCGGGACAGGCCGAGTTCGGCGGCGAGCTGCTGTTCGGGCGGCAGCTTGGCCCCGGGGGGCAGCGCGCCGGAGCGGATCAGCTCGCGGATCCGGGCGATGGCCATGTCGGTCAGTGACACGTGCGGGCTCCTGGGCGACGGGGTTTCGCATGCTGGGCGGACGGGGGCGCTACTGGTCCGCCCCGGCTATCAGAGCACACCACCGGGGCCGGCCCTCCGCCGGCCGCCGCTCGCCGGTCGACGCCCCGCGCGTGTGACCCAGCCTAGTAGACATCCCATCAATCCTGTCCACCTTTGGATATCTCCTCCGATCGTCACCCGCCAAGTGGCCGGATGGACAGTGTGGTTGTGGTGTCTTCGGCGAGAGTCTGGACAGGCAGGGCGCCTTTGCCCACCAGTCCATCCCATGTCCAGGCCGCTCCGGCGCGGCTGATCGGACGAAACTCCGCAGGGCACCAGTGCGGGAGCACCGAGGACCGGGTCATCGAGTACGTCGACCACCTCCACGAGCACGTCACCGTCCCGCATCGACGCCGTCCGCACCGCGCTCGACCTCGGCGTCGACGACTTCCACGGCGTCCCCTACCACGGCGCCACCCGGGGCTGATCGCAGCTCGGCCGGGATCAGCCGCCCCGGACGCCGTTCCGCCGGCCGGCATCCCCCGCACCGCCCCACCCCCGCACCGCCCCACCCCCGAATCCCGAACCGAGCGGAGCAGCCATGACCGACACCGACTTACCGCACCACCCGGTGCTGGACGACCGCCTCGCCACAGGCACCGGCCGGCGGGACTTCCTCGGCGGACGGGTGTGACGGCGCCGCTCGGGTCGGCTGCGCTAGGCTGTGCCGGTAACCGCTTTCCTGCACCGGGCCGACCGGCCCGCACACAGCCGGCGGGCGCCTCCGAGGACAGCCCCCACCGCCCCGAGAGGTCGAGATGCGACTGGCACTGAGCACCCTGGGCACCCCCGGTCTGTCGCCGGCCGACTCGGTCGGCCTGGCCCGGAGGTTCGGCCTGGACGGGCTGGAACTGCGGCTGCACCCGGACACCGGCGTGCACGCCGGCCTCGGCGCCGCCGAACGGGCTGCCGTCGTCCGGACCCTGGGAACCCTCACCCCGTTCTGCCTGTCCGGGTACGTCCGGATCTGCGAGCCGGGGGACGACGGGCCCGTGATCGAGGCGCTGCGGGCCGACCTGCGCCTCGCGCGGGACCTCGGGGCGGACTTCGTCCGGGTGTTCCCCGGCGGCGGGGACCTCGACGCCGGGGCGCGCAGACTGTCCGCGGTCGCGGACGAGGGGCCGCGCGTGCTGGTCGAGACGCACGACGCGCTGCCCACCGGCGCCGCCGTCGCGGCGCTCCTGGCGCGTGCGCCGCACGCCGGCGCGATCTGGGACCTGCTGCACCCCTGGCGGCACGGCGAGGAGCCCGCGGAGACCCTGCGGCGGCTCGGGGACAAGCTGGCGTGCGTCCAGATCAAGGACGCCGCCTCGGCCGGCGACACGACGCCCGTCCCCCTCGGGGAGGGGTTCGTCCCGCTGGCCGCCGCTCGCGGGTTGCTCGACGGGTTCGGGGGCTGGGTGTCGCTGGAGTGGGAGCGGACCTGGTACCCGGGGATCCCCCCGGTCGAGGACATCCTGCCCGGGGCGCTGGACTGGGTCGCGGGCCGGGGCCCGGGCGCCGGGGGTTCCCGCCGCGTGCGGTGAGCCCGCCGGGCGCGTGGGGCACGACGCGCGCCCGGGCACCGGGCGGGCGCCGTCCTTTGCGGCACCGTCCGTCGCGGGGCCGTCCGGACCTCGGCGGCGCCGTGCCGTCCCCGCCGTGCCGTTCCCGCCGCGCCGCCGGGGGCCTCACTCCGGGGCCGCGTCGCCTGCCGGTCCGGTGCTGTCGCGTGCCACCAGTGCCACGCCGAGAGGTGCCTGCCGTGCCGGTGAGGCCCCGTCCGCGATCAGCTGGACGGCGCGCTCCCCGGCCTGTTCCAGCGGCAGCCGGACCGTGGTCAGTGACGGCCGGAGGTCCACCGCGAACGGCACGTCGTCGAAGCCGATGACGGAGACCTCGCTCGGGACGGCCCTGCCGAGGTCGTCCTGGAGCGCCGTGAGCACCCCGGCCGCCATGACGTCGTTGAGGGCGAGGACCGCCGTGACGTCGGGTTCGGCGGCGAACAGTCCGAGTGTCGCGTCCCGCCCGCCCGACCGGGTGAAGTCGGTGAACACCACCCTGGTGTCCGGGAGTTCGCCGCCGAGCCGGGACCATGCCGCCCTGATCCCGGCCAGTCGCCGGTGGACGGTCACCAGGTTCGCGGGCCCGGCGACCACGCCGATCCGGCGGTGGCCGAGCCGCCACAGTTCGGTCGCCGCACGTTCGGCTCCGCCGCCGTGGTCGAGCGGGACGAACGGTTCGATGCCCCGTTCCCCGATGCAGGCGACCCGTCCGCCGTCCGCCCGGAACGCGTCCAGCTCCGCCGTGAACCGCTCCGTGAGTCCGGGGTCGACGACGCCGCTCCCCGCGATCAGCAGGGCCCGGGCCCGTTGGGCCCGCAGGTTCCGCACGTACTCGATCTCCAGCTCCGGGTCGCCGAACGTCGCGGCGATCATGACCATCAGCCGGTGCCGCTTGGCGCCGCGCATCGCACCGGCGGCGATGGCCCCGAAGTACGGGTCCGCGATGTCGTGCACGAGCAGGCCGACCACGGAGGTCGAGGACCGGGCGAGGGCCTGGGCCGGGGCGTTGGACACGTAGCCGAGGTCGCGGGCGGCGCCCTCCACCTTGCGGCGGAGCTCCTCGCCCACCGTCCGGGGGCCGCCGTGGAGCACCCGCGAGGCCGTGGCGATCGAGACCCCGGCGTGCTCGGCGACGCGCTGGAGGGTCACGGCTCCGGTGGAGCGCTTGGCGCGGGTGGTTGACCTCGGGTTCGGCATGCTCGTAACGTACAGCGCGGTAAGCGCTTACCAGGAAATCCCCGCTCCCGCTCCCGCCCCCAGGCCGAAGGAACCCGCCATGCCCCGCAGAGTCATCGGAATCGTCATGAACGGCGTCACCGGCCGGATGGGCTACCGCCAGCACCTGGTCCGTTCGATCCTCGCCATCCGCGACCAGGGCGGCCTGCCGCTCGGCGACGGCGAGGTGCTCTGGCCCGAGCCGATCCTGGTCGGCCGCCGCGCCCACAAGCTCAAGGAGCTCGCCGACCGCCACGGCCTCGACCACTGGACCACCTCGCTCGACGAGGCACTCGCCCACCCGCTCGCCGAGATCTACTTCGACGCCCAGGTCACCACCGCCCGCGAGAGCGCGCTGCGCGCGGCGATCGCCGCCGGCAAGCACGTCTACACCGAGAAGCCCACCGCCGAGTCCCTCGACGCGGCCCTCGAACTGGCCGCCCTCGCCCGCACCGCCGGCGTGTGCAACGGCGCCGTGCAGGACAAGCTCTTCCTCCCCGGCCTGCTCAAGCTCAAGCGCCTGCTGGACGGCGGCTTCTTCGGCCGGGTCCTCTCCGTGCGCGGCGAGTTCGGCTACTGGGTCTTCGAGGGCGACTGGCAGGACGCTCAGCGCCCGTCCTGGAACTACCGCGCCGAGGACGGCGGCGGCATGGTCCTCGACATGTTCCCGCACTGGCGCTACGTGCTGGACAACCTCGTCGCCCCCGTCCGCTCCGTCTACGCGCACACCGCCACCCACGTCCCGCAGCGCGTCGACGAGCAGGGCCGGCCGTACCGGGCGACCGCGGACGACGCCGCGTACGGCATCTTCGAACTGGAGGGCGGCATCACCGCCCAGATCAACTCCTCCTGGGCGGTGCGGGTCGACCGCGACGAACTGGTCGAGTTCCAGATCGACGGCACCGAGGGCAGCGCGGTGGCGGGCCTGCGCAACTGCCGCTTCCAGCACCGCGCCGCCACCCCCAAGCCGGTCTGGAACCCGGACCTGCCGGCCACCGAGCCGTTCCGCGACCAGTGGCAGCAGGTCCCGGACAACGGCGAGTTCGACAACGGCTTCAAGATCCAGTGGGAGCTGTTCCTGCGCCACGTGGTCACCGGTTCGGAGTACCGGTGGGACCTCCTGGAGGGCGCCAAGGGCGTCCAGCTCGCCGAACTCGGCCTGCGCTCCGCCCGCGAAGGCCGCCGCCTCGACGTCCCCGCCCTGGAGATCTGATGCCCACCCACCTCGACCTGCCCGGCCTCGGCCGCCACCGGATGTCCGAGCCCGCCCCGCTGCCCGCCGCCACGACGCCCGTGACCTCCCGCGTCGTGTACGCCGCCGCCCACGTCGTCGCCGACCCGCTCGGCCCCAACGCCCCCGGTGCACCCGCCGCCGTCGACTGGGACACCACCCTCGCCTTCCGCCGCCACCTGTGGTCCCTGGGCCTCGGCGTCGCCGACGCCATGGACACCGCCCAGCGCGGCATGGGCCTCGACTGGCCGGCCACCCGCGAGCTGATCACCCGCTCCGGCGCCGAGGCCCGCGCCACCGGCGGACGGCTCGCCTGCGGCGTCGGCACCGACCAGCTCGCCCCCGGCACCCACACCCTCGACACGATCACCGCGGCCTACGAGGAACAGCTCGCCGTCGTCGAGGACGCCGGCGCCCGGCCGATCCTCATGGCCAGTCGCGCCCTCGCCCGCACCGCCCGGGGCGCCGACGACTACCTCCGGCTCTACGGGGACCTGATAGCCCGGTCCGCCCGCCCGGTGATCCTGCACTGGCTGGGCGAGATGTTCGACCCGGCCCTGACCGGCTACTGGGGCTCACCCGACCTCGACACCGCCACCGGCACCGTCCTGACCCTGATCGCGAGCGCCCCCGACCGGATCGACGGCATCAAGGTCTCCCTGCTGGACGCCGACCGCGAGATCGCGCTGCGCCGCGCCCTTCCCGCCGGTGTGCGCCTCTACACCGGCGACGACTTCAACTACCCGGCCCTGATCCGCGGCGACGAACTCGGCCACAGCGACGCCCTGCTGGGCGTCTTCGACCCCATCGCCCCGGTCGCCGCGGCCGCGCTGCGCGCCCTGGACGCCGGCGATCTCGACCGCTACGACGCCCTGTTCGCGCCGACCCTGCCGCTCGCCCGGCACCTGTTCGCCGCGCCGACCTACCACTACAAGACCGGCATCGTCCTCCTCGCCTGGCTCGCCGGCCACCAGGACCACTTCACCATGGTCGGCGGCGCCCAGGCGGCCCGGTCGGTGCCGCACCTCGTGGAACTGTTCCGGCTCGCCGACACCGCGGGCGTCCTGCCCGATCCGGAGCTCGCCGCCGACCGCATGCGGCGCTTCCTCTCCGTGGCGGTCGGCGCCCGCTGACCGGCACCCGCTGACCGGCCCCGCTGACCGGCGTCCGCACCCCCGGGACCGGGCCCGGCACTTCCCCGGAAGGCCGTCCCGCGCCCGAACGGCCGTCCCTCGCCCCGAGGGGCGGCCACCCGCCCTCCCCGCCCCCCGCACGGAAGGATCCCGGCACCGTGACCGGACCCTCGCCCCTGTCGCACGACCCGCGCGTCTCCCGCGACCCGCGCCTGTCGCGGCTCTCGCTCAACCAGATCACCACCAAGCAGTGGACCCTCCCCGAGGCCGTCCGGGGCTGCGTGGACGCCGGCATCCCGGCGATCGGCCTCTGGCGGGACAAGGTCGCCGACACCGGCGTCGCCCGCTCCGCGAAACTCTGCCGGGACGCCGGCCTCGCCGTCAGCAGCCTCTGCCGCGGCGGCTTCCTCACCGCCACCGACCCCCACGAGCGGCGCGCCGCCCTCGCCGACAACCTCCAGGCCGTCGAGGAAGCCGCCGAACTCGGCACCGACACCCTGGTCATGGTCGTCGGCGGCCTGCCCGCCGGCAGCCGCGACCTCGCCGGCGCCCGCACCGCCGTCGCCGACATGATCGCCGAACTCGCTCCCCACGCAGGGGACTTCGGTGTCCGGCTCGCCCTCGAACCGCTGCACCCGATGTTCTGCGCCGACCGGGCCGTCCTCTCCACCCTCGGCCAGGCCCTCGACCTCGCCGAACCGCACCCCGCGACCCAGGTCGGCGTGGTCGTCGACAGCTACCACGTCTGGTGGGACCCCCAGCTCCCCGCCCAGATCGAACGCGCCGGCCGGACCGGGCGGATCGCCTCCTACCAGGTCTGCGACTGGACCCTGCCGCTCCCCGCCGACGCCCTGCTCGGCCGCGGCCACGTCGGCGACGGCCACATCGACTTCCGCACCCTCACCGACCAGGTCACCGCCGCCGGCCACACCGGCTGGATCGAGGTCGAGATCTTCAACCAGCAGATCTGGGACACCCCCGGCGAGCAGACCCTGCAGACCCTCGTCGAACGCCACCTCGCCCACGTGGCCCGACCGTGAGAGTCCTCCTCGCGCCCGACTCCTTCAAAGGCACCGTCACCGCCGCCGACGCCGCCCGGGCCCTGGCCGACGGCTGGCACTCCGTCCGCCCCGACGACGACCTCCTGCCCCTGCCGATGGCCGACGGCGGCGAAGGCACCCTCGACGCGGTGACCGCCGCCCACCCCGCCGCCACCGTTCACGACGTCCCCCGCTGCACCGGACCGGACGGCACGCCCGTCACCGGCCGCTACGCCCTCCTCCCGGACGGCACCGCCCTCGTCGAGCTCGCCACCGCCAGCGGCCTCCCCCTCCTCGGCGGGAGGCTCGCCCCCCTCACCGCCACCACCCGCGGAACCGGCGAGGCGATCGCCGCCGCCCTGGACGCCGGCGCCACCGCACTGACCGTGGCTCTCGGCGGCTCTGCCTCCACCGACGGCGGGGCCGGACTCCTCGCCGCCCTCGGGCTGCGCGTCACCGCCCGCTCCGGAGCCCGACTGCCCGACGGCGGCGGCGCCCTCGCCACCGCCGGACACCTCGACACCCGGCGACTGCGCCCCGCCCCGCCCGGTGGTGTCCGCCTGCTCACCGACGTCACCAACCCGCTGCTCGGCCCGCACGGGGCAGCAGCCGTCTACGGGCCGCAGAAAGGCGCCGGACCGGCCGAGACCGCCCTCCTGGAACGCGGCCTGAGCCGGTACGCCGACCTCCTCGGCGGCGACCCCGACCGGCCGGGGGCCGGCGCCGCAGGCGGCACCGCGTACGGGCTCGCCACCGTCTGGAACGCCCGCATCGAGCCCGGCGCGGCGGCTCTCGCGGACCTCCTCGGGCTCGACGCCGCCCTCGCCGCGGCCGACCTCGTCATCACCGGCGAGGGCCGCTTCGACGCCACCAGCCTGCTCGGCAAGGCGGTGGGGGAGGTGATCACCCGCGCCGATCGCGCCGCCGTCCCCGTCCGCGTGGTCGCCGGCGACTCCACCGACGCCCGCGCGCTCACCCTGGTCTCGCTCGCCGGCTCCACCACCGACGCCTGCCGCCGGGCTACCCACTGGCTGCACCGGGCCGGCGCGCACCTGGCCCGTTCCGCGGGCGCGGCAGGCGGTTGAAGCGGTCACCGCGCCGGCTGCGTACGTGCCCCGGGGGACCAGGACCGGAGCGCCGGGCCCGCGGCCCCTCCCGACACCGACCGCGCCGCCGGGGCGGTCGGTGTCGGGCCCACGCCCGCGCCCGGCCCGCCCTCGGAGAAACCGGCGACCCGGCCAACTGGCCTGCCCTCGAAGGGATCCGGCTCCACCGTCGCGCTCCGAGGCCCACGACCGCGTCGAGGCCGACACCCGCTCGCGCTCGCCGAAGGCCGCCACGTCGAGGCCGGGGAGCGGGGCCGAACAGCTCTCCGGCAGGCGTTCTCGGGCGACGGCTCGTCGGCGCAGGCGTCGTTGCCGGCCGTGGAGGGCTGTGGGCGACTGTGGGGGATTCCGACCCCGTCGGTCGCGAAGTTCCTTATCAATCAAGCCAGTTGATCGGTGGTGCACCGACGATCCCGGTGATGTCCTCCACCCGGACCGGGACCGTTCGGAGGTGCGGCGGATCGCTGACGGTCACTTCGTTCCGCAGGCTCGACGCCCCTCGGTCACTCGTCGGCGGGCGAGCAGTCCAGACAGACCGGCCGTCCGCCCTCCTCGCCCGCGAAGCGGCTTCGGTGGTGGACCATGAAGCACCGCGAACACGTGAACTCGTCCCCTTGTACGGGCACCACCCGGACCGTGAGCTCCTCCCCGGAGAGATCGGCCCCCGGCAGTTCCACGGACTCCGCCTCCTCCGACACGTCGACGTCGGACGCGTTGCTCGACCGGGCGGCACGCTGCCTCTTGAGCTCCTCGACGCTTTCCACCTCCTCCTCGTCACTGTTCGTACGCGGGGCGTCGTAGTCGGTTGCCACTGCTGCACCTTCCGTCACGTCGGGGCCGGCACACGCGGACACCGGTTCTGGGTTTGCGACGCCATCACTATGGACCCTCGTACGGATCTCAGCCACTGGAGTCCCGCGTGTTGGCCGCGAATGCGCTCTTTCGCGGCGTCCGGACCGCCGGCCGGCCGCCTTCGCCGGTTCCCCCGCCACGGCTTCGGGTCGACCGGGGGCCGGCGGGCCCGCAGCTCCGTGACGCGACGTGCAACTCGACTGTGGGGCGGCGTATTCGAGTTGGCCGTGTGGGATCCGGCGGGCGAGGTGGTGGCCGCGGGTGAGTCGGGCGCCGCCGAGCAGGGCTCTCCGGTGCCGCCGGGGGTGGGGTTGCCGGTGTGCCGCATCCGGTCGAGGGGGCCGATGATGCCGCTGTGGGGGACGATGCCCGCAAGAAGATATACGATGACCTATCTCATCCACTATGCTGCCCCGCGTGCCCAACTCCGAGCCCGTACACACGACGACGGCCGACCGAGCGCCGCAAGGAGTGGTCGTCACCGTCGCCGGTGAGATCGCACCGGATGCCCTCGGCGCGGTGCTCCCCCGCGAACACCTCCTGGGGGACTTCACCTCCCCGGCCGGCCGCGCGAGCCGCCGACCGCCCTACCGGACGCAGTTCTACCGGGCCCCGCTGACCATGGCCTCGCTCGGCGAGATCGCCCTGGGCGCCCCCAACCGGGACAACCTGCTGCTCGACGACCGGGACGTGGCGGTGGCCGAGGCCGCGGCCCTCCGCCGCGCCGGCGGCGGCACCCTGGTGGACGTCACCACCCCCGATCTCGGCCGCGACCCGGCCGGGCTCCGCCGCATCGCCGAGGCGGCGGGCCTGCACGTCGTCATGGGAGCCGGGCGCCACCACCCCGCGCGTACCGACGGGTCCCGCGACGCCGAGCCCCTCGTCGAGGAGATCGTCCGGGACCTCACCGAGGGCGTGGACGGCGTGCGGGCGGGCGTCATCGGCGCGTTGGCCGCGCTCGACCCCGCCGACGCCGCCGAGCGCGCCGTCCTGGTGGCGGCCGCGCGGGCGTCGGCGGCCACGGGCGCACCGGTCTCGCTCACCCGCTCCGCGGACCCCGTCGTCCAGCAGCGCGTGCTCGACCTGCTGGCCGAGGAGGGCGCGGACCTCGCACGGGTCGCGGTGGGCCACTGCGATCCGCTGTCGCCCCACCCCGACGACCTCGAACCGCTGCTCGCGCGCGGGGTGTTCGTCCAGTTCGACCGGCTCGGTCTGCTGCCCTCGGTGCACAGCGTGTCCGACGACCAGGACGTCGCCGCCGCGGTGCTCGACCTCGCCCGCCGGGGCCGGGCCGGGCAGGTGCTGCTGTCGCAGGGCGTCTGCGCCAAGGCACAGCTGCTCGCCCACGGGGGCGGCGGATACGGCTTCGTCCTGCGGCAGTTCGCGCCGTACCTGCGGATGGTCGGCGCCGACGACGCTCTCGTGGAGACCCTCACCGTGCGGAACCCCCGCCGCTTCCTCACCACCCCGGCCCGGAGGGCAGACTCGTGAGCCGCTACCCCTTCGAGATTCCCGACCTCGCCGGCCGGGTCCTCACCGTCGCCGGGCCCGTCGACCCGTCGGTGCTCGGCACCACGCTCATGCACGAACACCTCTTCGTGGACCTGCGGCGCCCGCCCGGCGCCCGGCGGCCGGGCGAGGACGCCCCGGAGGCCGCCGAGCCGCTCACCCTCGCCAACCTCGCCCGCACCCGGCACGGGGCGCCGAACGCCGACAACGACGTCCTGGACGACCCGGAGGAGATCCTCCCCGAGGTGCTGGCCTTCGCCGAGGCCGGCGGGTCCACCATCGTCGAGGTCTCCCCGATCGGCCTGGGGCGGGACCCGCTCGCGCTGCTGCGGCTGTCGCGCGCCGCCGGGCTCCACGTCGTCATGGGCGGTGGCTGGTACACCACGGCCTTCCACCCGGCCGACATGGCCGCTCGCACCGTCGACGAACTCGCCGACGTCCTCGTGCGGGACGTCGTGCTCGGGGCCGACGGCACCGGCGTCCGCTCGGGCGTCATCGGTGAGATCGGCGCGGAGAGCGTGCCGCTGACCGACGGCGAGCTCAAGAGCGTGCGCGCGAGCGGACGCGCCTCCAGGATCACCGGAGCCCCCGTGACCTTCCACGTCGGCGGTGTCGGCGAGGACAGGTTCCGGGTGCTCGACATCCTGGAGGAGGAGGGCGTGGCCCCGTCGAACGTGGTGCTGGGCCACGCGGCGGACGTCCTCGCGGACCCGGCCTTCGGTGAACGGCTGCTCGCCCGGGGCGTGTTCGTCGAGTTCGACTTCCTGGCCTCGCCCGGCAGCCCGTGGGGGCACCTCGTCCTGATGAGCGATCACAAGACCGCGCGCGGGATCGCCGGCCTCGTCGACCGGGGCCACGCGGGGCAGATCGTCCTCGGCCACGACGTGTGCCAGAAGATCCAGCTGAAGAAGTACGGCGGCAAGGGGTTCGACTACATCCCGCGCCACTTCCTGCCCGCGCTCCGCAGGCTGGGGGTGGGGGAGGAGGCCCTCCACGCGATCATGGTCGACAATCCGGCCCGCGCGCTCGCCTTCGCGAAACCGCAGTGAGCGGGGCCGGGCCCGGGGGCCGGACCGGGGGCCCGGGGTCGGCCACCGGCCCCGGGGAGTCCCCCGTCCCCCCGCCGTCGGGCGCCCCGGGCGGGCGGATCAGGCGGGGAGGCGGAAGAAGGTGCGGTAGAGGGGGAGTTGCTGGTCCAGCATGTGGATGCCCGGGTGGGTGGGACGGCCGAGAGCGGCGGCGGCCCGCAGGAGCGGCGTCTCGGCGGGGGTCATGATGATGTCGGCGACGAGCGCGGTCGGGGGGAGCAGCGCCGGGTCGAACGGGAGGGGGTCGGCCGGGTCGAGGCCGAGCGGGGTGGCGTTGACGGCGAGGTCCGTGGACGCGCCCACGGCGGCGGCCGCGGCGACGCGGTCGGGCCACCGGGCGCCGAGCCGCTGCAGGAGGGCGTCGAGGCGGCCCCGGTCCGGATCGGTGACGGTGAGCGAGGCCGCTCCCCCGGCGAGCAGGGCGGCGGCGATGGCGAGCCCCGCGCCTCCGGCGCCGGCCAGGGCGACGCGGAGCCCGGCGGGGTCGTGACCCCGGGCGGCGAGGCCGCGGACGAACCCCGCACCGTCGAAGTTGTCGCCGTACCAGCGGCCGTCCGGCTCCCGGCGCAGGGCGTTGGTGCTGCCCAGGAGGGTGGCGGTGTCGCTGAGTTCGTCGGCGTGCGCGCACATCGCCAGCTTGTGCGGGACGGTCACCAGCAGCCCGTCGAGGTTGGCCGTCGCCTTGAGCCCGCGCACGACGTCGTCGAGCCGGTCCGCCGGGGCGTGCACGGGGACGAGTACGGCGTCCACGCCGCTCTCGGCGAAGAGCGGGTTGAGCAGGGCGGGCGCCTTGGCCTGGGCGATCGGGTCGCCGAGGACGGCGAACAGCCGGGTGCGGCCGGAGATCGACACGTCAGACCCCCTCGGCGCGGGCGCGCGGCATGGCGTCCAGGGTGCGGGCGACGAGCGGTTCGGGGACGTCGCGGACGAGTTCGGCGCCGTGCGGGCCGTCGAGGACGAACGAGAGGCCGTCGACGGCCTTCTTGTCCAGCCGCATCAGGGCGATCAGTTCGCCGGTGACGACCTCCGGCGGCAGGGCGGTGGGCAGCCCGTAGTGGGCGACCACGTCGTGGTGCTCGGCGACCCGTTCGGGGCGGATCCGCCCGAGCGCGCCGGCCAGCCGGCCCGCGAAGACCGTGCCGACGGCGACCGCCTCGCCGTGCCGCAGCCGGAAGTCGGTGGCGCGTTCGAGGGCGTGGCCCAAGGTGTGGCCGTAGTTGAGGATGTGCCGCAGCCCGGCGTCGCGTTCGTCGGCGGCCACCACGGCGGCCTTCCGGGCGATGCTCGCGGCGATCTGTTCCTCCAGCGGCAGGTGGCGCAGGTCCCCGGCGCCGATGAAGTGGCACCGGGCGATCTCCCCGTAGCCGTTGATCCGTTCGCGCGGGGGCAGGGTGGCGAGGTAGTCAGTGTCGCAGAGGACGGCGGAGGGCTGCCAGTAGGCGCCCACGAGGTTCTTGCCCTCCGGGAGGTTGACGGCGGTCTTGCCGCCGACGCTGGCGTCGACCTGGGCCAGCAGCGACGTGGGCAGGTGCACCACGGGCACGCCCCGGTGGTAGAGCGCGGCGGCGAGCCCGACCGCGTCCGTCGTGGTGCCGCCGCCGCAGGAGACGACGGCGTCCGCCCGGCCCAGGCCGAACGCGGTGAAGCGGCTGCACAGTTCGGCGACCCAGGCGAGGGACTTGCCCTCCTCGCCGTCCTTCGCGGCGATCACCAGGGTGTCGAGACCGGTGTCGGGCAGCCACTCGGGGGGCCGGGCGCTCACCACGGCGACCCGGCGGGCGCCGATCCCCGCGAGGACGTCGGCCAGCCGGTGGCGGGCGCCGGGGCCGATGAGGACCGGGTAGCCGCGTTCGCCCAGCTCCACGTCGATGCGCCGGAGCCCGCCGTCCTCGCGGACCCGGCCGCCGTGGGTGCCGGGCGTGCCGTGGGCGCCGGGGGCGCCCGGGTCAGCCCCCGGGTCAGCCCCCGGGGCCGTGTCCGGATGCGGGCGGTCCGCCGTCCCTGTCGTGGTCAACTCGGCTCTCCCAGTGGTTGTCGGCGCGCCAGCGCGACGGCGCCGTGCAGTGAGGACAGCCCGCCGAGCGCGGCGGGGCGGATCGCGGGGGCGGGGCCGCCCGGGCGGGCCAGTGCGGCGGCGTGGGCCTCCACCCGCGCGGCGAAGCCGGGCAGTCCGTCGGCGAAACCGCCGCCCACCACGGTCAGTTCGGGGTGGAACAGCTCGGCGAGCGACACGGCCGCCGCCGCCAGTGCGGAGCACGTCTCCTCGACGGCCTCCTCCGCCCAGGGCTCGCCCCCGGCGAGCGC
The DNA here is from genome assembly GCF_042726075.1 of Kitasatospora sp. NPDC127035. NCBI lineage: Bacteria > Bacillati > Actinomycetota > Actinomycetes > Kitasatosporales > Streptomycetaceae > Kitasatospora > Kitasatospora sp. NPDC127035. Next base: position 26,175 of record NZ_JBHXDN010000077.1, read on the forward strand.
GGCCCGCAGCTCGGCGAACCCGACGGGCGCGCCGCGCAGCAGCGCCGCGCGCCGCAGGGTGGCGGGACCGGAGGCGGTGGCCTGGAGGCAGCCGTGGCGCCCGCAGTCGCAGCGCGGACCCCCGCGGTCGACGATCAGGTGCCCCGCCTCGCAGGATCCGCGCGACGGCCCGGGCAGGGGCGCGCCCCGGTGGACGACGCCGCCGCCGACGCCCGTCCCGACGCCCAGGTAGACGAGGTGGTCGCGCCCGGCGTGCACGGCCTCGGCGAGCGCGGCGAGGTCGCCGTCGTCCGCCCAGCCGACGGTGGCGGCGGGGAAGAGCTCCCGCAGGGCCGGGGCGAGGCCGAAGTCCTCCCAGCCGGGGCGTCCCGGCCAGGCGAGGACCCGGCCGTCCGGACCGACGGTGGCGGGCATCGCGACCCCGACCGCGGTGAAGTCGCCGCCCCACCGCTCGCGCAGCCGGGCGACCGCGTCGGCCAGCGCGGCCCAGTCGGCGGCAGCCCCCCGCGCCTCGGGCCAGGGCAGGACGGCCTCCTCCGTGCGGACCGGCCCGCCGGGCGCTCCGCCCTCGGCGCGCAGCGCCACCTTCGTCCCGCCGACGTCGATGCCGAGCAGGCCCCGGGCGGCGGTCGCGGCGCCCATCAGGACTCCGGCACCTTGGCCAGCAGCGCCTGGGCGGCGAGACGGTAGCCGAGCGAGCCGAGGCCGACGATCACGCCCGAGGCGAGCGGCGCCAGCACCGACTCGTGCCGGAAGCTCTCGCGCGCCCAGACGTTCGACAGGTGCACCTCGACGAAGGGCCGCGGGTAGGCGGCCAGCGCGTCGCGCAGGCTCCAGCCGGCGATCATCAGCGCGCCCGGGTTCACGATCGCCCCGACGGTGTCGTACGAGTCCTGCACCGCCTCGATCAGCTGTCCCTCGGACTCGCGCTGGACGGAGGTGACCTTCCAGCCCCGGCCGGCCACCTCGGCGGCCACGGCCGCCTCGATGTCCGCCAGGGTGTCGGTGCCGTAGACCTCCGGCTCGCGGCGGCCGAGAATCCCGAGATTGGGACCGTTCAGCAATAGCAGTTCGCTCATATTCCGGTTATAGCAGTGTGTGCCTCACCGGAACGCGGAACCCGGTCCCCGTGATGCAGGACAAGGGCTTTGTAGGGGGGTGTGTAGGGGAGGTGACGGGCTCGCTTTTCCTGGGTTAGCGTGCCGTTCCACGGTCCCCCCGAAACGAAAGGCTGCGCGGAATTATGAGCGCCAAAGGACGTCCGGCCCCGGAGTTCCCGGTCTGGCCGCAGTTTGACGAGGCCGAGCGCGAAGGACTGATCAGGGCCCTGGAGCAGGGCCAGTGGTGGCGCATGGGCGGCAAGGAGGTCGACACCTTCGAGCAGGAGTTCGCCGACTACCACGGTGCCGAGCGCGCGCTCGCCGTCACCAACGGCACCCACGCGCTGGAGGTCGCCCTCCAGGTGCTGGGCGTGGGCCCGGGCAGCGAGGTCATCGTGCCCGCCTTCACCTTCATCTCCTCCTCGCAGGCCGCCCAGCGGCTCGGCGCCGTCGCGGTGCCGGTCGACGTCGACCTCGACACCTACAACCTGAGCCCCGAGGCGGCGGCCGCCGCGATCACCCCGCGGACCCGGGCGATCATGCCCGTCCACATCGCCGGCCAGATCGCCGACATGGACGCCCTCGGCAAGCTGTCCGCCGACACCGGCGTGCCGATCGTGCAGGACGCCGCGCACGCCCACGGCGCCCGCTGGCAGGGCCGCCGGGTCGGCGAGCTCGGCTCCATCGCCGCGTTCAGCTTCCAGAACGGCAAGCTGATGACGGCCGGCGAGGGCGGCGCCGTCACCTTCCCCGAGACCGCGCAGTACGAGGAGGCGTTCCTGCGGCACAGCTGCGGCCGGCCCCCGACGGACCGGAAGTACTTCCACCAGACCTCCGGCTCCAACTTCCGGCTGAACGAGTTCTCCGCGAGCGTGCTGCGCGCCCAGCTCGCCCGCCTCGACGGCCAGATCGCCGTCCGGGAGGAGCGCTCCAAGCTGCTCAGGAGCCTGCTGGAGGAGATCCCCGGCGTGGTGCCGCAGGGCCGCGACGAGCGCGCCGACCGCGTCCCGCACTACATGGCGATGTTCCGGGTGCCCGGCCTGAGCGAGGAGCGGCGCGACGCGCTGGTGGACGACCTGATCGCCCGCGGCCTGCCCGCCTTCGTCGTCTTCCGCGCGATCTACCGCTCGGACGGCTTCTGGGAGACGGCCGCGCCCGACTTCACCGTCGACGAGCTGGCCCGGGCCTGCCCCAACAGCGAGGCGCTCACCACCGAGGGCATCTGGCTGCACCACCGCACCCTGCTCGCCGGGGAGCAGCAGATCGAGGACGCCGCCCAGATCATCTCCGACGCCCTGGCCGCGGTGTGAGCGCGGCACCGCGGGATCCGGGAGCGCCGGTGCGGGTGGCCGTCGTCGGCCTCGGCTGGGCGGGCCGCACGATCTGGCTGCCCCGCCTGGCGGCGCACCCGGCGTTCCGGGTCACCGCCGTCGTCGAGCCGGGCCCCGTCGCGGCGGAGCACGTCCCGGAGGGCGCCGAACTCCTCGCCGACGCCGACCTGCTCGGCCCGGACGTGGACCTCGCCGTCGTCGCGGTGCCCAACCACCTGCACACCCCGGTCGCCGAACGGCTGCTGGCCCGCGGCATCCCGGTGTTCCTGGAGAAGCCGGTCTGCCTCAGCGCCGCCGAGGCCGACCGGCTGGCTGCCGCCGAGCGGGCGGGCGGGGCCGTCCTGCTGGCGGGCAGCGCCGCCCGCTACCGGGAGGACGTCTCCGCCCTCATCGAGGTGGCGGCGGAGATCGGCCCGATCCGCCACGTGGACCTCGCGTGGGTCCGCGCCAGCGGCGTCCCCGACGCCGGCGGCTGGTTCACCAGCCGCCGGCACTCCGGGGGCGGCGCGCTGGTCGACCTCGGCTGGCACCTGCTCGACACCGCCGCGACCGTGCTCGGCGGCCCGGTCCGGTTCCTGGACGTGCTCGGCTCGGTCTCCGCCGACTTCGTCAACGACGGCGCGCGGAGCGCCGGCTGGCGCGGCACGGAGGGACCGGACGGCGAGGGCGACGTCGAGGACACCGCCCGGGGCTTCCTCACCACCGACACCGGTGTCTCGGTGGCGGTACGGGCGAGCTGGGCCTCGCACGAGCCCGTCGACACCACCCGGATCACCGTGGAGGGAGCCACCGGCTCCGCCACCCTGGTCTGCACCTTCGGTTTCAGCCCCAACCGCCGCGTCCCGCGGCTCACCCGGACCCGCGACGGCGTCACCACCGACGTCCCGCTGCACGGCGAGTCCGTCGGCGCCGAGTACGTGCGCCAGCTCGACGCCCTGCCCGCCCTGCTCGCCGACCCGGCCTCGCGCGGCGCGGCCGTGACCCAGGCCCACTACACGATCTCGGTCATCGAACGGCTCTACGCGGGGGCCCGCGCCCCGCGGCCGCGGCTCGCCGACGAGGCCACCGCGCTCGCCGTCTGACCGGCGCCGAGCGGCCGGCACCGGTCCGCCGACACCGAGCGGCCGACACCGAGCCGTCGGCACCGGTCCGCCGGCACCGACCCACCGGAGCCGCCCCACGCCCCGGCCCCCGGGGGCCGTGCCCACCCCGCCGGTCCGCGCGGGCCGGGGCGTCAGGCCCGGTCACCCGTCCGGGCCGCCCACTTCCCATGGAGACCCCATGCCGAGCAACCAGCCCGCAGCCACCGCCCCCGACGCCCGCGCGCTCGCCGCGTTCTCCCCGGTCCGCGCGGTGGTCTTCGACCTCGACGGCGTCATCGTCGACAGCTTCGACGTGATGCGCCGGGCGTTCCTGACCGCCTACGACGAGGTGGTCGGCGACGGCCGGCCGCCGTTCGAGGAGTACTGCCGCCACCTGGGCCGCTACTTCCCCGACATCATGCGCATCATGGGGCTGCCCCTCGAACTGGAGGAGCCCTTCGTCCGGGAGAGTTATCGCCTCGCCCACCAGGTCACCGTGCACGAGGGAGTGCGCGAGCTGCTCGCCGAACTCAACCGGCGCGGCATCCGGCTGGCGGTGGCCACCGGGAAGAGCGGCCCCCGGGCCCGCTCGCTGCTCGACCAGCTCGGCCTGCTGCACCACTTCGACCACGTGCTCGGCTCCGACGAGGTCGCCCGGGCCAAGCCCGCCCCCGACATCGTGCTGCGCGCCCTGGAGCTGCTGCGCCTCCCGGCCGGGCAGGCCGTCATGATCGGTGACGCCGTGACCGACCTGGCGAGCGCCCGGGGCGCCGGGGTCGGCGCGATAGCCGCCCTGTGGGGGGAGACCGACGAGCCGGCGCTCCTCGCGGAGCGGCCCGACGCCGTGCTGCGCCGCCCCGACGAACTGCTCGCCCTACTGCCCGAACCCGCCCCGGCCCACTGACACCCGCCCGCTGGCACCCGCCCGCTGGCACCCGCCCAATGGCCTCGGCCCACCGACCCCGGCCCGACGGGGCGGGTCCCCGGTGAGCAGGCCCGCAGAACAGACCCCGCCGAGCCCGTCCGCCGGACTCGGCCGCCGGACCCGGCGCCCGCCGAGCGCCGGACCCGCCGGACCCGGAACCCCTCCGGGTCCGGTCCGCCGACCGGCGGTCCGTCCACCGGTCCCGGCGGGGCCCGGCCGACGGTGGCCCGTCCTCGTCCCCGTCCCCGGCCGGGCCCCGCCGAGGCTCCCTCCCGGCCCGGACCGCCCACCCGCCCCGCCGAGCGCAGGCTCGGCGGGGCGGCGTCGTTCCCGGCCACCCGGCCACCCGGCCACCCGGCCACCCGCGGCCCCGCGGCCCGCCTCCGCCGCCGCCGCCCGGTGCCCCCCGCCGTCCCCCGGCGCCCGCCTCCGCCCGCCCGCCGCCCGCGTGGCCGCTGCGAATAGGGACCGTATAGGGGGTCGGATAGGGGCGGCCCGAGGCCCCCGCCGGACGAGACTGTGACGGGCGGGAATTCGCGTACGGCCTCCCAGGACCGGCCGCGCGGCAATTCACCGCCCCCTTTTCCGAGAAGTAATCCGGCTTTCGTCAGCCCGCCCGTTCCGCCCGGCGGAAAACGGAAATCCCCGCACCATTCCCGGCCCCGTCCGGCCGGAACACACCGGGGTACCCGCACCCGACCGACCCGACGTAAGGAAGTGACGGCATGTTGCGCACCGAGCTGATCCGGCCGCTGCCCGAACTGCTGGCCGAGCACGCCCGCGACAGCTCGGACAAGACCGCGTTCCGCGACGCGGTCCGAGGCGTGACCTACGCCGAGCTCCACGACCGCACCGGCCGGATCGCCGGACACCTCGCCGACCTGCGCCTCCAACCGGGCGACCGGGCGGCGATCCTGCTCGGCAACAGCGTCGAGGTCGTGGAGAGCTACTTCGGCGTGCTCCGGGCCGGTGCCATCGCCGTCCCGCTCAACCCGCACGCCACCGAGACCGAGCTCGCCCACCTCCTCGACGACAGCGGCGCCCGCGTGGTGATCACCGACGCGGCCCGGGCCGGCGCCCTGGAGGCCCTCGCGCGCGGCCGGGCCGACCTGCGGGTGATCGTGACCGGCGACGGCCCCGTCCCGGCCGGCGCCCTCTCCTTCGAGACCCTCGCCACCACCGCGCCCGCCACCCCCGCGCGCGACGACCTCGGGTTGGACGACCCCGCCTGGATGCTCTACACCTCCGGCACCACCGGCCGCCCCAAGGGCGTCCTCTCCACCCAGCGCAACTGCCTCTGGTCGGTCGCCGCCTGCTACGTGCCCGTGCCCGGCCTCAGCGCCGAGGACCGGGTGGTGTGGCCGCTGCCGCTCTTCCACAGCCTCTCCCACATCGCGTGCGTGCTGAGCGTCACCGCGGTCGGCGCCACCGCCCGCATCCTCGACGGGTTCGCCGCGCAGGACGTCCTGGAGGCCGTGCGCGAGGAGTCCGCGACCTTCCTGGCGGGCGTGCCCACCATGTACCAGCAACTGGTGCGCGCCGCCCGCGAGGACGGCTTCTCCGCGCCGGCCCTGCGGATGTGCCTGGTCGGCGGCGCCATGACGACCGCCGCGCTGCGCCGCTCCTTCGAGGAGGCGTTCGGCGCGCCGCTCATCGACGCCTACGGGTCCACCGAGACCTGCGGCTCGATCACCGTCAACTGGCCCACCGGCGCCCGGGTCGAGGGCTCCTGCGGCCTGCCCGTGCCCGGCCTCGGCGTGCGGCTCGTCGACGTCGAGACCGGCCTCGACGCCGCCGACGGCGAGGAGGGCGAGGTCTGGGTGCGCGGCCCGAGCGTCATGCTCGGCTACCACAACCAGCCCGAGGCCACCGAGCAGGCGCTGCGCGGCGGTTGGTACCACACCGGGGACCTCGCCCGGCGCGACGAATCCGGCTACTTCACCATCACCGGCCGGATCAAGGAACTCATCATCCGCGGCGGGGAGAACATCCACCCGGCCGAGGTCGAGGAGGTGCTGCGCGGCGTCGCCGGTGTCGCGGACGTCGCCGTCGTCGGCAAGCCCCACGAGGTACTGGGCGAGGTCCCGGTGGCCTTCCTGGTGCCCGGTCCCGGCGGCCTCGACCCGGAGGCCCTGCTGGCCGCCTGCCGGGAACGGCTCTCGTACTTCAAGGTCCCCGAGGAGCTGTACGAGACCGACCGCATCCCGCGGACCGCCTCCGGCAAGATCACCCGTCACGTCCTGCTCGACGCGCCCGCCCGGCTCCGGGCCGCCGGCGGCAGCCACTACGAGCACCTGTTCCGCGTCGACTGGCTGCCGCTCTCCTCCGTCCCCGGTGCCCGCCCGGCCACCAGCACCTGGGCCGTGCTCGGCACGGACGGCTTCGGCCTGGGTGACGCCCTCGGCGCCGGCGCCGCGCACCGCGACCCCGCCTCGCTGGCCGCCGCCGACCCGCTCCCCGACGTCGCCCTGCTCGGCTGCGGCGCGGGCCTGCGCAAGCCCGGTCCGCTCGCCGCCGACGTCGAGGACGCCGTGCGGCGGCTCGACCGGCAGCTCGAAGCCTGGCTCGCCGAGGAGCGGCTGTCCGACACCCGGCTCGTCGTCGTCACCCGCGGCGCCGTCGCCGACGGCGCCACCGACCTCGTCCAGGCCCCGCTCTGGGGCGTGGTCCGCGCCGCCCAGGCCGAGCACCCCGGCCGGTTCGTCCTCGTCGACCTCGACGCCGAGGAGACCGCCGCCGCCGCGCTGGCCGACGCCGTCGCCTCCGGCGAGCCGCAACTCGTCATCCGCTCCGGAGTCCCGCTGAGGCCGCGCGCCGCCCGGGTGTCGGCCGCGCTCGCCCACGGCGAGCCCCCGGCCCGCTTCGACCCGCGCCGCGCCGTGCTGGTCACCGGTGCCGACGGGGCGACCGCCGCCGCCGTCGCCCGCCACCTCGTCTCCGGGCGGGGCGTGCGCCGCGTCCTGCTGACCAGCACCCACGGCCCCGACGACCGGGCCGCCGCCGAACTCGCCGCCCGGCTCACCGAATCGGGCGCCGACGTCACCCTCACCGCCGTCGACCCCGCCGACCGCGACGCCCTCGCCGCCTACGTCGCGGCCCCCGGCGTCCGCTTCAACGCCGTCGTCCACACCCCCGGCGCCGCGTTCCCCGGGCTCGCGGCCACCCTCGCCGCGGCGATCAACCTGCACGACCTGACCGCCGCCGCGGACCTCTCCGCCTTCGTGGTGTACACGCCCGCCGCCGGCCTGCTCGGCGCGCCCGGCGCCGACGGGGAGGCCGCCGCGGCGGCGTTCCTCGACGCGCTCGTCCGCCACCGGGTCCAGCGCGGCCTGCCCGGCCTCGCCCTCGGCACCGGTCCCGCCGACGGCGACGGGCGGACCGTGCCGCCGGGCCTCGGCCGGCTCACCGCCCAGGAGAGCGCGGCGGCGTTCGACGCCGCCCACCTGGCCGACCACACCTCGCTCCTGCTGCTCCGGCTCGACGCGGAGGGGCTGGACGCCCTCGCCCCGCCGGACGTTCCGGCGCTGCTGCGCGACCTCATCGACGCCCCGGCCGGTCCGCGCACCCCCGACAGCGCGACCGCCGCCGCACTGCGCCGCCGCCTGTCCGGCCGGTCCGCCGCCGACCGGCAGCGGGACCTGCTCGACCTCGTTCTCGCGGAGACCGCCCAGCTCGCCTCCGACCGCCCGGACGCGATCCGGCCCGACGGCCCGTTCAAGGACCTCGGTTTCACCTCCGCCACCGCCGTCGACCTGCGCGGGCGTCTCACCGCGGCCACCGGCCTGCGGCTCCCCGCCACCCTCGCCTTCGACCACCCCACCCCGACCGCCGTCGCGGCCTTCCTCCTCACCGTGCTGACCGGCAAGCCCGCCGCCGCCCGGCCCGTCCCCGTGCCGCGCACCGCGCCGCCGGCCGACGACCCCGTCGTCATCGTCGGGGCGGCCTGCCGGCTGCCCGGCGGCGTCGGCTCCCCGGCCGACCTGTGGCGGCTGGTCAGCGAGGGCACCGACGCGATCACCCCGTTCCCCCGTGACCGGGGGTGGGACCTCGACGCCCTCTACGACCCGGACCCGACCGTCCCCGGCACCTCCTACGCGCGCCACGGCGGCTTCCTGCACGACGCCGGCGAGTTCGACGCCGCCTTCTTCGGGATCTCGCCGCGTGAGGCGCTGGCGACGGATCCGCAGCAGCGGTTGCTGCTGGAGACGTCCTGGGAGCTGCTGGAGCGGGCGGGCATCGACCCGACGTCGCTGAAGGGGCAGCCGGTCGGCGTGTACGCCGGTCTGATGTACCACGACTACGCGACCGACCTCGCCGAGGTCCCCGACGGGCTGGAGGGCTACCTCGGCACGGGCAACGCCGGTTCGGTGGCGTCGGGCCGCATCTCCTACACCCTCGGGCTGGAGGGTCCGTCGGTGACGGTGGACACCGCCTGCTCGTCCTCGCTGGTGGCGCTGCACCTGGCGGCGCAGGCGCTGCGTGACGGGGAGTGCACGCTGGCGCTGGCCGGCGGTGTCGCCGTCATGGCCCGGCCCACCTCCTTCGTCGAGTTCTCCCGCCAGCGTGCGCTGTCGGCCGACGGCCGGGCCAGGGCCTACGCGGACGCGGCCGACGGCACCGCCTGGGCCGAGGGCGTGGGCCTGGTGCTGCTGGAGCGGCTGTCGGACGCGCGGCGGCTCAGCCACGAGGTGCTGGCCGTGGTGCGGGGCTCGGCGGTCAACCAGGACGGTGCGTCGAACGGCCTGACGGCGCCGAACGGTCCCTCGCAGGAGCGGGTGATCCTCGCGGCGCTCGCCGACGCCCGGCTGGGCGTGGCGGACGTGGACGCGGTGGAGGGTCACGGGACGGGGACGTCGCTGGGTGATCCGATCGAGGCGCAGGCGGTGCTGGCCACGTACGGGCAGGGTCGTCCGGCGGAGCAGCCGGTGTGGCTGGGTTCGTTGAAGTCGAACATCGGGCATGCGCAGGCGGCGGCGGGTGTCGCGGGTGTGATCAAGATGGTGGAGGCGTTGCGGCACGGTGTGCTGCCGAAGAGTCTGCACATCGACGCGCCGAGTTCGAAGGTGGACTGGGAGTCGGGTGCGGTCGCGCTGTTGACGGAGGAGCGGGAGTGGCCGGAGGTGGACCGGCCGCGCCGGGCCGCCGTGTCGTCCTTCGGCGTGAGCGGGACCAACGCCCACGTCATCCTCGAACAGGCCCCCGTCCAGGAGGCCCCCGCCGAGTTCGACGCCGGGTCCGTCACACCGGTGCCCTGGCTGCTCTCCGCCCGGACCACCGAGGCGCTGAGCGAACAGGCCGGGCGGCTCGCGGAGTTCGCGGATTCCCGGACCGCCGCCGAGGCGCCGGCCGTCGCCCGCACGCTCGCCTCCTCCCGTGCCGCGCTGGAGCGGCGGGCCGTCGTGGTCGCCGCCGATCAGGCGCAGGCGCTGACCGGACTGCGGGCGCTGTCCTCCGGCGAGGCTGTGCCCGGGTTGGTGGCGGGCCGTGCGGAGGTGGCGGGCCGGTCGGTGTTCGTGTTCCCGGGTCAGGGTTCGCAGTGGGTGGGGATGGGCCGGCGGTTGCTGGCGGAGTCTCCGGTGTTCGCGCGGGCTCTGGCGGAGGTGGAGGGTGCGCTGAAGCCTTATGTGGACTGGTCGTTGGTGGATGTGGTGAATCAGGTGCCGGGTGCCGCCTCGTTGGAGCGGGTGGATGTGGTGCAGCCGGTGTCGTTCGCCGTGATGGTGGGTCTGGCGCGGGTGTGGGGTTCGCTGGGTGTGGTGCCGGACGCGGTGGTGGGGCATTCGCAGGGTGAGATCGCGGCGGCGCATGTCGCGGGGATCCTGTCGCTGGACGACGCGGCGGCGATCGTCGCCCTGCGTTCGCAGGCGATCGCGCGGGGTCTGGCGGGTCGTGGCGGCATGGTGTCCGTCGCGCTGCCGGCCGCCGAGGTGGCCGACGGTCTGCCGGCCGGTGTGGAGGTGGCGGCGGTGAACGGGCCGTCGTCGGTGGTGGTGGCCGGTGACCCGGTGGGGCTGGACACGCTGGTGGCCGGCTTCGAGGAGCAGGGTGTGCGGGTGCGCCGGGTGCCGGTGGACTACGCCTCGCACACCGCGCACGTGGAGTCGATCGAGGAGGAACTGGCCGGGTTGCTGGCCGCGGTGAAGCCGCAGGCGGCGAGGGTGCCGTTCCTGTCGACGGTGGAGGGCCGGTGGCTGGAGGGTCCTGAGCTGGACGGTGGGTACTGGTACCGCAACCTGCGGCAGACCGTGCGCTTCGCCGAGGCGGTGGACACGCTCGCCGCGGAGGGGTTCCGGGCGTTCGTGGAGGTGAGTGCGCACCCGGTGCTGGCGCACAGTCTGGTGGAGGCGCTGGAGGAGGCGGTCCAGGCTCCGACGGTGGTCACGGGGACGTTGCGGCGTGAGGACGGTGCGTGGGACCGGGTCCTGCTCTCGGCCGCCGAGCTGTACGTCCGCGGGGTCGGGGTGGACTGGTCGGCGGCGTTCGCCGACGCCGGCACCCTGCGGCCCTCCGACCTCCCCACCTACCCCTTCCAGCACGAGCACTACTGGCTCCGGCCCGGCCGCGCCGCGGGCGACCTCGCGGCCGTCGGCCTGGACAAGGCAGGCCACCCGCTGCTGGAGGCCGGGCTGCTGCTCGGCTCCGAGGAGGGCGCCGTCTTCACCGGCCGGATCACCGAACGCACCCTGCCCTGGCTGGTCGACCACCGGGTCGGCGGCGCGACCCTGCTGCCCGGCACCGCGCTGCTGGACGCACTGGTGCACGTCGGGCACCGGCTCGGCGCGCCCACGGTCGAGGAACTGACCATATCCGCCCCGATCGTCGTCCCCGAGGGCGGCGGCATCGACCTCCAGGTCCACGTCGGCGAGGCCGAGGACGGCCGCCGCGCCGTCCGGCTGCTCACCCGGACCGGCCCCGGCCTGCCGTGGAGCGGGAACGCCACCGGCACGCTCGCCCCCGAGGGCCCGGAGCCCGCCGCCGCCGAGGAACTGACGGCCTGGCCGCCCGCCGGGGCCCGCCCGCTCGACCTCGACGGCCTCTACGACCGGCTCACCGTCGCCTACGGCCCCGCGTTCCACGCGGTCGAGGCCGCCTGGCTCGCCGACGGGCGCCTCTACGCCCAGCTCCGCCTCCCCGAGGCCGTGACCGACGCGGCCGCGTACGGGCTGCACCCGGCCCTGCTGGACGCCGCCCTGCACCCGCTCGGCGAGGCCGGCTTCTTCCCCGGCGCCGCCGTGCCGCGGCTCGCCTTCTCCTGGGCCGGGGTGCGCCTGCACGCCGCCGGGGCCGAGGTCCTGCGGGTCGTCGTCGCCGCCTCCGGGCCCGACACCCTCTCCATCCGGGCCGCCGACGAGACCGGCGCACCCGTCGTCGACGTCGAGGCCCTCACCGTGCGGCCGGTGGACCCGAGCAGCCTGGGCGCCGCCTCCGACGCGGCCCTGTTCGAGGTCGACTGGGTCCCGGCACCCGAAGCGGCACCCGAAGCGACACCCGAAGCGGAACCTGAAACGACATCCGGAGCGGCTGACGGGACGGCCGCCGAGGCGACCCCCGCCGGCACGGCCTGGGTGCTCCACGACGAGCTGCCCGCCGACGGACCGCTGCCGCCCCTCGTCGTGCTGCCCGCCGGCCTCGGCGTGCCGACCGACGGTGTCCCCGAGCGCGCCCACGCCGTCGGCCACGACGTCCTGCGGGCCCTCCAGTCCTGGCTGGCGGACGAACGGACGGCCGACTCCCGGCTCGTCGTCGTCACCCGGCGCGGGGAACTCGCCCAGGAGCCCGTCCGGGGCCTGGTGCGGACCGCGCAGTCGGAGAACCCGGGCCGCTTCGTCCTCGTGGAGGGCGACGACCCGGCAGCCGCCGCCGAGGCGGTGGCCGCCACGGCGGACGAGCCGCAGATCGCGGTGCGCGACGGGCGGCGACTCGTCGCCCGGCTGCGCCGCGCGGCGCAGCCGGCCCCCGAGGTCCCGTCCCCGCTGGCGGGCGGCACCGTCCTGGTCACCGGCGTCACCGGTGGCCTCGGCCGCCTGGTGGCCCGCCACCTCGCGGCGGTCCACCGCGTCGCCGAGCTGGTCCTGGTCTCCCGCTCCGCCGTCCCCGCCGACCTGCTCGCCGAACTCGCGGCGGACGGCACCCGCGTCCGGTCCGAGACGGTGGACGCCGCCGACCGCGAGGCGCTGGCGGCGGTCGTCGACTCCGTCGCGGACCGCCTCACCGGCGTCGTCCACGTCGCCGGGATCGTGGACGACGGCGTCATCGAGGCGCTGGACGGCGCCAAGTGGCACAGCGTGCTGCGCCCCAAGGTCGACGCCGCCTGGCACCTCCACGAACTCACCGCCGGGCTCGGCCTCGCCGTCTTCGCGCTCTACTCCTCCGCCTCCGGCGTCCTCGGCGGCTCCGGCCAGGGCAACTACGCGGCCGGCAACGCCTTCCTGGACGGTCTGGCCGTCCACCGGCACGCCCTCGGACTGCCCGCCGTGTCACTCGCCTGGGGCCTGTGGGCCGAGGCCGGCGGCATGGGCGGCCGTCTGAGCGACACCGACCTCGCCCGGATGGCCCGGGGCGGCACCCGTCCGCTCTCCGCCGAGCAGGGCCTGGCCCTCTTCGACGCCGCGATCACCGGCGACCGGGCGGCCGTGGTGCCGATCCGGCTCGACGTCACCGGCGTCCGCGGCGACGACCTCCCGCCGCTCCTGCGCGGGCTGGCGCCGGCCGCCCGCGCGCCCCGCGCCCTGCGACGGGCCGCCGCCCGGTCCGCCGGGGCCGGTGCCGACACCCTCGCCCGGCGGCTGGCGGGCCTCGCCGCCGCCGAGCGCGACGAGGTGCTGCTCGCCCTCGTCCGCGACACCGCCGCCACCGTGCTCGGTCACGGCTCGGCCGGGTCCCTGGACGTCGAGAAGCCGTTCAAGGACCTGGGCATCGACTCGCTGACCGCCGTCGAGCTGCGCAACGGGCTCGGCGCCGCCACCGGGCTGCGGCTGCCCGCCACGCTGGTGTTCAACTACCCGACGCCGAAGGCCCTCGCCGCCCACCTCACCACCGAGCTGGTCGGCGAGGAGACCGCCGCACCGGCCGCCGCGCCCGTCCCGGCGGTGCGCGCCGCCGAGGCCGACGACGAACTCGTCGCGATCGTCGCCATGGGCTGCCGCTTCCCCGGCGGCCTCGACTCCGCCGAGGACCTCTGGCGCTTCGTCGCCGCCGGAGGAGACGCCGTCTCGGGACTGCCCACCGACCGCGGGTGGGACCTCGACGGCAGCTACGATCCCGACCCCGACGTGCCCGGCCGCACCTACGTGCGCGGCGGCGGGTTCCTGCCCGGCATCGCCGACTTCGACGCCGCCTTCTTCGGGATCAACCCCCGCGAGGCGCTGGCGATGGACCCGCAGCAGCGGCTGCTGCTGGAGGTCGCCTGGGAGACCCTGGAGCGGGCCGGTCTCGACCCGACCGCCCTGCGGGCCACCCCCACCGGCGTCTTCATCGGCACCCACGGCCAGGACTACGGCACCCAGGGCACCGGCGGCCAGGCCGACGAGGGCTACCTCGTCACCGGCAACGCGGGCAGCGTGCTGTCCGGCCGGCTCTCCTACGCCCTCGGCCTGGAGGGGCCCGCGATCACCGTCGACACCGCCTGCTCCTCCTCGCTGGTCGCACTCCACCTGGCCGCCCAGGCCCTGCGCAGCGGCGAGTGCACGCTGGCGCTGGCCGGCGGCGCCTCGGTGATGTCCACCCTGGAGGGCCTGGTCGGCTTCTCCCGGCAGCGCGGCCTGGCCACCGACGGCCGGAGCAAGGCGTTCGCGGACGCCGCCGACGGGTTCGGGATGTCCGAGGGCGTGGGTCTGCTCCTGCTGGAGCGGCTGTCGGACGCGCGGCGGCTCGGCCACGAGGTCCTGGCCGTCGTCCGGGGCTCGGCCGTCAACCAGGACGGTGCGTCGAACGGCCTGACCGCGCCCAACGGCCCCTCGCAGGAGCGGGTCATCCGGGCCGCGCTCGCCAACGCCGGACTGGCCGCCGGCGACGTCGACGCCGTCGAGGCGCACGGCACCGGCACGCCGCTCGGCGACCCGATCGAGGCGCACGCCCTGCTCGCCACCTACGGCAGGGGCCGCCCGGCCGAACAGCCGCTCTGGCTGGGCTCGGTGAAGTCCAACATCGGGCACACCCAGGCCGCGGCCGGTGCGGCCGGTGTGATCAAGATGGTCGAGGCGCTGCGCCACGGCGTACTGCCGAAGACCCTCCACATCGACGCGCCCTCCTCGCACATCGACTGGTCCTCGGGCGGCATCGCCCTGCTCACCGAGGACCGGGAGTGGCCCGAGGGCGACCGCCCGCGCCGGGCCGCGGTCTCGGCCTTCGGCGTGAGCGGCACCAACGCCCACGTCATCCTGGAGCAGGCCGAGCCGGCCGAGCAGGCCGCCGCGCAGCCCGCCCCCGAGGCCGCAGCCGGCGCGAACGAGGACGAGAACGCCGACGCGGCCGGGGACGGCGCGGCCCCCTGGGTGCTCTCCGGTGCCTCGGAGGCCGCCCTGCGGGCACAGGCCGCCCGGCTGGCGGCGTACGCGGACGAGCGCCCCGACGTGGACCGCGCGGCGACCGCCCGTGCCCTCGTCACGGCCCGCTCCCGCTTCCCCGAGCGAGCGGTCGCCGTCGGCGCCGACCCGGCCGGACTCGCCGACGCCCTGCGGGCGCTGTCCTCCGGAGAGGCTGCGCCCGGGTTGGTGGCGGGCCGTGCGGAGGTGGCGGGCCGGTCGGTGTTCGTGTTCCCGGGTCAGGGTTCGCAGTGGGTGGGGATGGGCCGGCGTCTGTCGGCCGAGTCCCCGGTGTTCGCCCAGGCCCTGGCGGAGGTGGAGGGTGCGCTGAAGCCGTATGTGGACTGGTCGTTGGTGGATGTGGTGAATCAGGTGCCGGGTGCCGCCTCGCTGGAGCGGGTGGATGTGGTGCAGCCGGTGTCGTTCGCCGTGATGGTGGGTCTGGCGCGGGTGTGGGGTTCGCTGGGTGTGGTGCCGGACGCGGTGGTGGGGCATTCGCAGGGTGAGATCGCGGCGGCGCATGTCGCGGGGATCCTGTCGCTGGAGGACGCCGCTGCCGTGGTGGCGCTGCGTTCGCAGGCGATCGCGCGGGGTCTGGCGGGTCGTGGCGGCATGGTGTCGGTGGGCCTGCCCTTCGGGCGGGTGGCCGACGGTCTGCCGGCCGGTGTGGAGGTGGCGGCGGTGAACGGGCCGTCGTCGGTGGTGGTGGCCGGTGACCCGGACGGGCTGGACACGCTGGTGGCGGGCTTCGAGGAGCAGGGTGTGCGGGTGCGGCGCGTCCCGGTGGACTACGCCTCCCACACGTCCCATGTGGAGTCGATCGAGGGCGAGTTGGCGGATCTGCTGGCCGCGGTGAGGCCCCGGCCCGCCGCGATCCCGTTCCTGTCGACGGTGGAGGGCCGGTGGTTGGAGGGTCCTGAGCTGGACGGCGGGTACTGGTACCGCAACCTGCGGCAGACCGTCCGCTTCGCCGAGGCGGTGGACACGCTCGCCGCCGAGGGGTTCCGGGCCTTCGTCGAGGTGAGCGCGCACCCGGTGCTCGTCCACAGCATCGCGGAGGCGCTGGAGGAGACGGTCCCGGCCCCGACCGTCGCCACGGGGACGCTGCGGCGTGAGGACGGTGCGTGGGACCGCGTCCTGCTCTCGGCCGCCGAGCTGTACGTCCGCGGGGTCGAGGTGGACTGGTCGACGGCGTTCGCCGGCGCCGGTACGCTCCGGCCCTCCGAACTCCCCACGTACGCCTTCCAGCACCAGCGCTTCTGGCTGGAGCCCGTCGCCGGGACCGGCGACGTGACCGCCTTCGGCGTCGCCGCGGCCGGGCACCCGCTGCTCGGCACCCTGGTGGAACTGCCCGACGGGGACGCGGTGTTCACCGGCCGGCTGTCGACCCGCTCGCACCCGTGGCTGGCCGGCCACGCCGTCTCCGGGAACATCCTGCTGCCCGGTGCGGCCTTCCTCGAACTCGCCCTGCGGGCCGGCGAGCAGACCGGGCTCGGCCGCCTGGAGGAACTCGTCGTGGAGGCCCCCGCGATCCTGCCCGAGCGCGGTGGCGTCCAGATCCGCGTCACGGTCGATCCGGCCGCCGACGACGACCGCAGGGCCGTCCACGTGCACTCGCGTGACGAGGACGGCGAGGGCACCTGGACCCGGCACGCCACCGGCTTCCTGGCGGCCGAGGCCGCACCGGAGTTCGGCTACGAGGCGTGGCCGCCGGCCGGCGCGGAGCCGGTCGCACTGGACGGCTTCTACGAGCGCCTGGCGGAGGCCGGGTACGAGTACGGTGACGCCTTCCGGGGCCTGCGGGCCGCCTGGCGCTCGGGCGAGGAGGTGTTCGCCGAGGTCGCCCTGCCGGAGGAACTGACCGAGTCCGCCGGGCGGTTCGGCCTGCACCCGGCGCTGCTGGACGCGGCGCTGCAGTCCGCCAACCTGGGCGCGGCCCCGGTGGCCCGCCCGGGCGAGGTCCTGCTGCCGTTCGCCTGGAACGACGTGGCCCTGTTCGCGTCGGGGGCCACCGCCCTGCGGGTGCACGCCCGCCGGGAGGGCCCGGACAGCGTGTCCTTCGCGCTCACCGACCCGGTCGGCCGACCGGTCGGCGCCGTCGGGGCGCTGGTCCTGCGGCCGGTGGCGCCCGAGCGGCTGTCCGCCGTCCAGGATCCGGCCGCCGACCACCTGTACCGCCTCGACTGGACGCCGGCCGAACTGCCGCGCGCCGAGGCCGGGGCGGCGGCGGGGGAGGTGCTCGACCTGACCGCTCCCAGCGGGCTGCCGGCGCCGCAGGCGGGCCGGGAGCTCGTCGGGGCCGCGCTCACCCGGATCCAGGAGCACCTGGCCGGCGACTCCGACCGTCCGCTCGCCGTCCTGACCGCGAACGCGGCCGACGACCCGGCGGCCTCCGCCGTGTGGGGCCTCGTGCGCACCGCGCAGCTCGAACACGCGGGCCGCATCGTCCTGGTGGACACCGACGGCTCGGCGGCGCCCGCCGCGCTGGTCGCCGACGCGCTGGCGTCGGGCGAGCCCCAGGTGGCGTGGCGAGACGGCCGCGCGGTGGTGCCGCGCCTGGCGCGGGCCGGTGCGCCGGCCGAGGCCGGAGCGGGCGGTGGCCGGGTGTTGGATCCGGCGGGGACGGTGTTGGTGACGGGTGGGACGGGGACGTTGGGCGGGTTGGTGGCTCGGCGTCTGGTGGAGTCGCACGGGGTG
>NZ_JBHXDN010000078.1:0-43781 GCF_042726075.1 Kitasatospora sp. NPDC127035
CGTCCCCGCCCCGCAGCACCGCCTCCACCGAGAACCCCGTCAACGGCAACAGCGCCGCATCACACTCCCGCAACCGCTCCGCGAACGCTCGCGACCCCAGCAGACCCACCGCCATACCCAGCCACTGACCACCCTGACCCGGATACACGAACACCACGTCCGAGCTGCCCAACGGCGACCCCGCGATCTGTCCCAGACCCGCGGCCACCGCCTCCAGACCCTCCGCGTCCCACGCCACCGCCCGCACCGGGAGCGCCGCCCGGCCCACCAGCGTCGCGCCGGTGTCCGCCAGGGAGGCCCCTGCGGTGTCCAGGTGGTCGCGGACCACGGCGGCCTGGGCGCGCAGCCCCGCCTCGTCGGCCCCCGCCAGCGGCAGCGGAACGACGGGCGTGGTGCCCGCCGGTGCGACGGCCTCGGCCGGCGCCTGTTCGAGGACGACGTGGGCGTTGGTGCCGCTGAACCCGAAGGAGGAGACCGCGGCCCGGCGGGGGGTGTCCCCGGCCTGCGGCCAGGGCTGCGCGGAGGTGAGCAGCTCCAGCGCGCCCGAGGACCAGTCGATGTGCGGGGAGGGCTCGTCGACGTGCAGCGTCTTCGGCAGCACGCCGCGGCGCATGGCCTCGACCATCTTGATGATGCCGCCGACGCCCGCCGCCGCCTGGGTGTGCCCGAGGTTCGACTTCAGCGAGCCCAGCCGGAGCGGCTCGCCCTCGGCCCGGTCCTGGCCGTACGTCGCCAGCAGCGCCTGGGCCTCGATCGGGTCACCCAGGCGCGTCCCCGTGCCGTGCGCCTCCACCGCGTCGACCTGGGCCGGGGTCAGCCGGGCGTCGGCCAGCGCGTCGAGGACCACCCGCTGCTGGGAGGGGCCGTTCGGCGCGGTCAGACCGTTGGACGCACCGTCCTGGTTGACCGCGCTGCCCCGGACGACGGCGAGGACCGGGTGGCCCAGGCGCAGGGCGTCCGAGAGCCGCTCGACCAGCAGCAGACCGGCACCCTCGGCCCAGCCGGTGCCGTCGGCGGCGGCGGCGAAGGGCTTGCAGCGGCCGTCGGCGGCCAGGCCGCCCTGCCGGGCGAACTCGACGAACGTGCTCGGACCGGCCATCACGGTGACACCGCCCGCCAGCGCCATCGCGCACTCGCCCCGGCGCAGCGACTGCACCGCCAGGTGCAGCGCGACCAGCGACGACGAGCAGGCCGTGTCGATGGTGAGGGCAGGACCCTCCAGCCCGAAGGTGTAGGCGACGCGGCCGGAGATGATGCTCCCGGAGGTGCCGGTGGCCAGGTAGCCCTCGACGCCGTCCGGCAGCGTGGTGAGCTGGGCGGCGTAGTCGTGGTACATCACGCCGGCGAACACGCCGGTGCGGGAACCCTTGACGCCGAGCGGGTCCAGCCCGGCGCGCTCGAAGGTCTCCCACGCGCACTCCAGCAGCAGCCGCTGCTGCGGGTCCATCGCCAGGGCCTCGCGCGGGGAGATGCCGAAGACGGCGGGGTCGAACGCGCCCGCCTCCTCGAGGAATCCGCCCTCCTGGGCGAAGTCGCCCTCCTCCACCGCCCAGCCCCGGTCCTGGGGGAAGCCGGTGATCGCGTCGCGGCCGGCGTCCAGCAGGTCCCAGAGCTGACCGGGCGTGCGCACCCCACCGGGGTAGCGGCAGGCCATGCCGATGATCGCGATCGGTTCGGCGGCCTTCTCCTGGACGTCGACGAGGTCGCGACGGGCCTGACGAAGGTCGGCGGTCGCCCGCTTGAGGTAGTCGCGGAGCTTCGCTTCGGTGTCCATGTCTCGCCAACTCCAGTTGCTTGTGGGTCAGTTCGCGCCGATTAAGCGGAGGGTCGGTTCGCGCCGACCGCGCGGAGGGTCAGTTGATGCCGAGTTCGTCGTCGAGCAGGCTGAACAGCTCGGCGTCGTCGGCGGCGGCGATGTCCGCATTGGTGTCGGAGTCCGACGGGCCGTCGCCCGGCCCGTCGGTGCTCGCCCAGCCTGCGAGCATCGCCCGCAGCCGGAGCCCGACGGCGGTCCGGATCGCCTCGCTCGGGCTGCTCGCCGCCAGGCTCGCCTCCAGAACGGCGAGCTCGGCCAGGAGCGCCGCGTCACCCTCGACGGCCGCCGGGGCGAGCCGGTCGCGGAGGGCCTCGGCCAGCGCCAGCGGCGTCGGGTGGTCGAAGATCAGCGTCGGCGCGAGCCGCAGACCGGTGTCGGCGGCCAGACGGTTGCGGAACTCGACCGCGGTGAGCGAGTCGAAGCCCAGCTCGCCGAAGACACGGCCGTCGCCGATCCCCGCCGGGCCGGTGTGGCCGAGCACGGCGACCGCGTGGGTACGGACCAGGCCGAGCAGCGTGCGGGTCCGTTCGGCGGCGGTCATCGGGGCCAGCTGCGCGGTCAGTGCGCGGTCCCGGCCTGCGGCGACGGCAGGCCGGGCCTCCGCGCGGACCCCCGGCCGGGCCGGCGCCGGTACCAGACCGGCGAACAGCTCCGGGAGCCGTCCGGCCGCGGCCGCCGGCCGGAGCGCGGCCAGGTCGAGCCCGACCGGGGCGACCAGGGCGACGTCCGCGCGGAGGGCGGCGTCGAACAGGGCGAGCGCGTCCCCGGTGGGCAGCGGCACGATCCCGCCGCCCCGGAGCCGGTCGCGGAGACCGTCCGTCAGGGCGGCGCCGAGACCGGTCTCCCACAGCCCCCACGCCAGCGAGGTGGCGGGAACCCCCTCGGACCGCAGACGGGCGGCGTAGGCGTCCAGGAAGGTGTTGGCCGCGGCGTAGTTGGCCTGGCCGGCGTTGCCGAGAACGCCGGCGACGGAGGAGAACAGCACGAACGCCGCGAGCGGCCGGCCGGCGGTGGCCGCGCGCAGGTTGACCGCCGCGTCCACCTTGGCCGCCAGGACGGCCGCGAGCCGGTCGGGCGTCAACCGGGTGAGCACCGCGTCGTCCGTGACGCCGGCGGCGTGCACCACGGCGCCGACCTCGACGGGACCGAGCAGACGCCGGACGGCGTCCGGGTCGGCCAGGTCGCAGGCCGCGAGCCGCACCGCCGCCCCGGCGCCGGTCAGTTCGTCGACCAGGGCCGCGGCCCCGGGCGCGTCGGGGCCGCGCCGGCTGACCAGCAGCAGGTCCTTGACCCCGTGGGCGGCGACCAGGTGACGGGCCAGGGCCGCGCCGAGCGCCCCGGTGGCGCCGGTGAGCACGACCGTCCCGTCACCGAGGGCGGACGCGACCGGCGCGCCGTCGGCCGGGCCGCCGGTCACGGCCGCAGGAGGCTGCGCCGCGACCAGGCGCGGGACCAGCACCGCGCCGGAGCGGACCGCCGCCTGCGCGAGCCCCGCCTCGACGATGCCCGCGACGAGCGCGCGGCCGTCGGCGGCACCGGCGGTGGCGGTGTCGCTGTCGGTGTCGGTGTCGGTGTCGATCAGGGTGATCCGGCCGGGGTTCTCCGTCTGGGCGACGCGGACCAGACCCCAGAGCGCGGAATGCGCCAGCCCCGTCACCGGGTCCGCCGGGCCCGTGGCCACCGCACCCGAGGTCAGCACCACCAGGTGACCGGCACCGGCCGGGTCGGCGAGCCACGCCTGGAGCGTGCCCAGGGCGGTTTCGAGTGCCCGCCGCACCTCGGCCGGACCGGCCTCGGGCGAGGCCGTGGCGTCGACCAGGACGACCGGGGCGCCGGGCAGGGCGGGCATCGGCTCGCCGAGCGGCAGGCCGACCCAGCCTGCGGTGTCCCCGCCGCCGACCGCCACGGGCGAAGGCCGCCACTCCACCGTGTAGAGCCCGGCCGCGTCGGCCGCCGGGGCCGCACCGACCGGCCGCAGCGCGAGCCGCTCGATCTCGGCCACCGGCAGCCCGGCACCGTCCGCGATCACCAGGCGCACACCGCCGGGCCCGTCCGGGGTCAGCCGGACCAGCAGCGCGGTCGCGCCGCCGGACACCAGCCGGACACCGGACACCGCGAAGGGCAGGTGGACGTCCGTCCCGGTGACCAGACCGCCAACGGCGACCGCGTGCAACGCGCTGTCCAGCAGGGCCGGGTGCAGCGCGAAGCCGGCGGGCGGCTCCGCGACCTCGACCTCGGCGAAGACCTCGTCCCCGGACTTCCAGGCCCTGCGCAGGCCCTGGAACGCCGGCCCGTAGCCCAGGCCCGCAGCCTCCATCGCCGGATAGAAGCCCGTGAGGTCGATCTCCTCGGCCCCCGCCGGCACCGTGACGGCGGCCGGGTCGCCGCCGGTCCGCTCCGACAGCAGGCCCGTGGCGTGCTCGGTCCAGGGCGCCTCGGCACCGGTCCGCGAGTGGACGGTCACCGGCCGACCGGCCTCGTCGTCCGGCGCCCCGACCGTGACCCGGACCTGGACGGTCTCGCGGCCCGGCAGGACGAGCGGAGCCTTCAGCAGCAGTTCCTCCAGCACCGGGGCCCCCACCCGGGAGCCCGCCGCCAGGACCATCTCGAACAACGCGGCGCCCGGCACGACCGTGCGGCCGTGAACCGTGTGGTCGACCGCCCACGGGTGGGTCGCCCCGGACAGCGAACCGGTGAACAGCACCAGCCCGGAACCCGGGACCTCCGCCGCCGCACCGAGGATCGGGTGGCCGGTCCCGGTCAGGCCGAGCCCGGTGACGTCCCCGTCGACACCGGTCCGGGGCCGCGGCCAGAACCGCCGGTGCCGGAACGGGTAGGTCGGCAGGTCCGCGTCGGCCCGGCGCCCGACCAGCGCGCTCCAGTCGACGGGCTGGCCGTGGACGAACAGCTCGGCGACCGCCCGGAGCAGCGTGTGCGGCTCGGACCGGTCCCGGCGCAACGCGGTGACCGCGGTGAGCTCGGGATCGACGTGGCCGATCAGCCCGGTGAGGACGCCGTCCGGGCCGAGTTCCAGCACCCGACGGGCATCGAGGGCGGTGACGGCCTCGGCGAAACGCACCGGGCGCCGGACCTGGTCGACCCAGTACTCCGGGTCCGACCACTGACCGGGCGTCACCGGAGTGCCGGTCACCGTCGAGACGGCGGGGAGCACCGGGTCGTGGAAGGCCAGGCCGCTCACGACGGCCCGGAAGTCCGCCAGCATCGGCTCCATCAGCCGGGAGTGGAACGCGTGGCTGGTCCGCAGGCGGTTGGTCTTCCAACCCCGCTCGGTCACCAGCTCGGCGATCGCCACGATGTCGTCCTCGGTCCCCGACACGACCACCGCGGCCGGGCCGTTGACCGCCGCGAGGTCGATGTCCGGGAACGCCTCCCGAACCTCGGCCTCCGACGCCCCGACGGCCAGCATCGCGCCACCCGAGGGCAGCGCCTGCATCAACCGGCCCCGCGCCGCCACCAGCTTCGCCGCATCCGCCAGGGTCAGGACCCCGGCGGCGTACGCGGCGGTGATCTCGCCGACCGAGTGACCGGCGACCACGTCCGGGGTCACGCCCCAGGAGCGCACGAGCGCGAGCAGCGCCACCTCGACCGCGAAGATCGCCGGCTGCGCCGAACCCGTCCGGTCCAGCGACTCCGCGTCCAGCCCGTGCAGCGTCAGCCCCAGTGCCTCGCACGCCTCGTCATAGGCGGTCGCGAACACCGGGAAGGTGTCGTACACCTCCCGACCCATCCCGACCCGCTGCGACCCCTGACCGGTGAACACCACCGCCAGCCGGCCCTCGACCGCCGTGCCGGTGACGATCCGGTCGATGACGGCCCGGTCGGTGACGGCCCGATCGGTGAACGCGCTCAGGGAATCCTCCAGCGCGGAGCGGTCCTCGGCGAGGAGCACCGCGCGCTGCGGCAGCGCGGCCCGGCCCGCCAGGCCCGCCGCGAGCTGGTCGAGCGGGAGCTCACGGTGCTCGGCGATCCGACCCGCCAGCACGCGCAGGGCGTCCTCGTCGGCCGCCGCGAGCACGACCGGAGTGACCGGAAGCGCCGGGAGCGGTGCCTCGTCCGACGCCGTCGCGGGAACCGGTGCGCCCGACGGCGCTTCGAGGATGACGTGGGCGTTGGTTCCGCTGATGCCGAACGAGGACACCGCGGCCCGGCGCGGCCGGTCGGTCGCGGGCCAGTCGCGGGCCTCGGTCAGCAGCTCGACCGCACCGGCGGACCAGTCCACCTGCGAGGACGGCGCGTCCACGTGCAGCGTGCCCGGGAGGATCCCGTGGCGCATCGACTGCACCATCTTGATGATGCCCGCGACACCGGCCGCCGCCTGCGTGTGCCCGAGGTTCGACTTCACCGAACCCAGCCACAGCGGAACGCCGTGACGACCCTGACCGTAGGTGGCGAGGAGCGCCTGGGCCTCGATCGGGTCACCGAGCGAGGTGCCCGTCCCGTGCGCCTCCACCGCGTCCACGTCCTGCGCCGACAGACCCGCCGACTCCAACGCCTGGCGGATCACCCGCTGCTGCGACGGACCGTTCGGCGCGGTCAGACCGTTCGACGCACCGTCCTGGTTCACCGCACTGCCCCGCACCACCGCCAGGACCGGGTGCCCCAGACGCTCGGCATCGGCCAGCCGCTCGACCAGCAGCATGCCGACACCCTCGCCCCACCCGGTACCGTCCGCGCCCTCGGCGAAGGACTTGCACCGACCGTCGGCCGCGAGGCCCCGCTGCCGCGAGAACCCGACGAACGTCCCCGGCGTCGCCATCACCGTCACGCCACCCGCCAACGCCAGCTCGCACTCCCCACTGCGCAGCGCCTGCACCGCCAGGTGCAGCGCCACCAGCGAGGACGAGCACGCCGTGTCGACCGTGACCGCCGGACCCTCCAGACCGAAGGTGTACGACACCCGGCCCGACGCGACACTGCCGCTCGTGCCGAGGAAGCCCTCGGCGTTGTCGGTGGACCGGTCGAGGACCAGCCCGTAGTCGTTGTACATCACGCCCGCGAACACCCCGGTCCGCGAACCGCGCAGGCCCAGCGGATCGATCCCCGCCCGCTCGAACGCCTCCCACGACGTCTCCAGCAGCAGCCGGTGCTGCGGGTCCATCGCCAACGCCTCACGCGGCGAGATCCCGAACACCTCAGGATCGAAGTCCGCGGCCCCGTAGAGGAATCCACCCTCCCGCGTGTACGAGGTACCGGGGTGGTCCGGGTCGGGGTGGTACAGGTTCTCGACGTCCCAGCCACGGTCCTCGGGGAACGGCACGATCCCGTCCCGCCCGGACGCCACCAGCTCCCACAGGTCCTCCGGCGAGGCGACGCCCCCGGGGTAACGGCACGCCATCCCCACGATCGCGATCGGCTCGTCGGGGTCGGTCGTCGCGGCGGCGACCGCGGTGGGGGCGTCCCGGCCGGCGATTTCCCCGGAGACGAAGCCCGCCAGGGTCTCCACCGTCGGGTAGTCGAAGACCAGCGTGGACGGCAGCCGCAGCCCGGTCGCGGCGGCGAGGCGGTTGCGCAACTCGACCGCGGTGAGCGAGTCGAAGCCCAGCTCGTTGAAGGCACGGCGGGCCCCGACCTGGTCGGCGGAGGAGAACCCGAGCACCTCGGCGACCTGCGTCCGGACCAGGCCGAGCACGGCGTGGTCGCGTTCGGCCCGGGGCAGCGCCGCGAGCCGTCGCCCGAACCCGTTCGTGGTCCGGGCCCCGGCCCGGGCCGGGGCGAGGCCGTGCAGGATCGGCGGCACGACGGGAGCGTTGCGCAGCGCGGTGATGTCGATCGCCAGAGGCGCGACCACCGGCTCGCCGGTGCCGAGCGCGGCGTCGAAGGCCGCAAGGCCCTGCTCCGCCGTGAGCGGCAGGACGCCGCCGCGCCGCATCCGGTCCCGGTCCGCGTCGGTGAGCGTCTCACCCATCCCCGCGTCCCACAGGCCCCAGGCGAGCGACGTCGCCGGCACACCCCGCGACCGCAGCTCCGACGCGTACGCGTCCAGGAACGTGTTCGCAGCGGCGTAGTTGGCCTGGCCCGCGTTGCCGAACAGACCCGCCACCGAGGAGTACAGGACGAAGGCGCTGAGCGCCCGGCCCTCCGTCGCGGCGGCAAGGTTGCGCGCCGCGTCGACCTTGACCCGGAACACCGTGTCGAGTCGCTCGGGCGTCAGATCGGTCAGCAGTGCGTCGTCCAGCACACCGGCGGCGTGGATCACCGCCGACACCGGCTCGTCCCGCAACGCCTCGGCCACGGCCTCCGCGTCCGCCACGTCGCAGGCCACCGCCCGCACCTGCGCCCCGTCGACCTCCACGCCCGCACCCGACCGGGACAGCAGCACCAGGCGCCGCACACCGTGGGCCTCGACCAGGTGCCGGACGACCAGCCGTCCCAGCGTGCCGGTCGCACCCGTCACCACCACGACGCCGTCACCGAACTCCACGGGCCCGGCGGCGGAATCCGCCGCCCGCGCCCCGTCGAGCCTCACGAGCTGCGGAACCCGCACCACGCCGTCCCGCACCACTGCCTGCGGCACCGGGTACAGCGCGTTCGCGTCCGCGTCCAGCAGATGGATCCGGTCCGGGTGCTCCGACTGCGCCGACCGTACGAGGCCCCAGAGCGCGGCACCGTCCGCATCGGTGAC
This sequence comes from Kitasatospora sp. NPDC127035, assembly GCF_042726075.1. Lineage (NCBI taxonomy): Bacteria > Bacillati > Actinomycetota > Actinomycetes > Kitasatosporales > Streptomycetaceae > Kitasatospora > Kitasatospora sp. NPDC127035. The sequence goes on from NZ_JBHXDN010000078.1 coordinate 8,460, forward strand.
GGTGTCCCCGGCCGCGCCGAACGTCCGCACCACCAGGCGGGACTCGGCCCACGCGGGATCGGCCAGCCACTCCTGGAGCAGGGAGAGCAGCGCACCGGCCCGGTCGAGTGCGGCGCCCGGTGCAGCCGCGTCCACGACCAGCACGGGGGCGGCCGGGACGGGCAGCGGATCGCCCAGGTCCACGACCACCGGGGCGTCCGCCGAGGCGGACACCTCCTGCACCACCCAACCCGGGCCGAACAGGAACCGGTTCGCGGAACTCGTCGGCCGGCCGGCCGCCACGGGACGCAGGACCAGGCCGTCGACCACGGCCACCGGGAGTCCGGAGGCGTCGGCCACGGCGATCCGCACCGCACCCGCGGTAGCACCGGCCTCCAGCCGCACCCGCAGCGCGGCGCCCGCGGGCCGCTCCCACCGGACACCGGAGAAGGTGAAGGGCAGGTGGGCCCCGTCGGCGGTGATCAGCCCGCCGACACCGATCGCGTGCAACGCCGCGTCGAACAGCGCCGGGTGCACGCCGAACCCGTCGACCGACTCGCCGGTCGTGACCTCGGCGAACACCGTCCCGCCACGACGCCAGACCCGCCGCAGGCCCCGGAACGAAGGACCGTAGCCCAGGCCCGCGTCCGCGAACGCCTCGTAGAGGCCGTCCAGTTCGACCTCCTCCGCACCCGCCGGCGGCCACACGACCAGATCCGCGCCGTCGTCGACGGACCCTGACCCGGCCTCGGCCTCGGCCTCGGCGGTGAGCAAGCCGGTGGCGTGCACGGTCCAGGCCGTGGACTCGTCGTCGGGGCGGGAGTAGACGCTCAACGCGCGCCGTCCGGCGTCGTCGGGCGCGGCGACCAGGACGCGCAGCCGGACGGTCACCCCGTCGGGCAGCGTCAGCGGATCCCGCAGGACCAACTCGTCCACCACCGGGGTTCCGGCCCGGACGCCCGCTGCCAGAGCCAGTTCGACCAGTGCGGTGCCCGGCAGCACGGACGTGCCGTGCACCCGGTGGTCGGCGAGCCAGGGCCGGGTTCCGGAGGCAAGGGTGCCGGTGAACAACAGCGCTCCGGAGTCCGGGAGTTCGACCGAGGCCGCGAGCAGCGGGTGGTCCGGGGCGTCAAGACCGGCCGCGGTCACGTCGCCGGTCGGCGGTGTCGGATCCAGCCAGAACCTCTGGTGCCGGAACGGGTAGGTGGGCAGGTCGGCCCGGGCGCCGTCGCCGAGCAGCGCCCGCCACTCGACGCGCTGCCCATGGACGAACAGCTCGGCCACGGCGGTGAGCAGCGCCATGACCTCGTCCCGGTCGCGGCGCAGCGCGGCGACGGCGACCGTGTCCGGGCCGCCCGCCTCGCCGATCAGCGCGGTGAGGACGCCGTCCGGACCCAGTTCGAGCACACGGCCGGCGTCGAGAGCGGTGACGGCGTCGGCGAACCGGACCGGCTCGCGGACCTGCCGCACCCAGTACTCCGGGTCGGTCCACTCCCCCGGCGTCACGGCGGCGCCGGTCACCGTCGACACGGCGGCGAGGGTCGGCTCGGCGAACGTCAGGGCCCCCACGACCGCGCGGAACTCGTCGAGCATCGGCTCCATCAGGCGGGAGTGGAACGCGTGGCTGGTCCGCAGCCGGGACGTCTTCCAGCCGCGGTCCAAAGCCAGTTCGGCGATCCGCGCGATGTCGCCCTCCGCACCGGACACGACCACGGCATCCGGTCCGTTCACCACGGCGACGTCGATGTCGGGGAACGCCTCGCGCACCTCGGCCTCCGAGGCCCCGACAGCCAGCATCGCGCCGCCGGCCGGCAGCGCCTGCATCAGCCGGCCCCGGGCGGCGACGAGCTTCGCCGCGTCGGCCAGGGTCAGGACCCCGGCGGCGTGGGCGGCGGCGATCTCACCGACCGAGTGACCGGCGACCACGTCCGGGGTCACGCCCCACGAGCGGACGAGGGCGAGCAGCGCCACCTCGACCGCGAAGATCGCCGGCTGCGCCCAGCCGGTCAGGTCCAGCCGCTCCCGGTCGTCCAGGACCTCGTGCAGCGGGAGATCCAGTGCCGCACACGCCTCGTCGAAGGACGCGGCGAACACCGGGAACGCCTCGTACAACTCCCGGCCCATACCGGCCCGCTGGGACCCCTGACCGGTGAACACCACCGCCAGCCGGTCCGGCCCGGCGACCCCCGTGAGCGGGTGGGTCCCGGCGGCCACCGCCGCCAGGCCCGCGTCCAGTGCGGTGCGGTCGCTCGCGAGGAGCACCGCCCGGTGGCGCAACCGCGCGCGGGTCGCCAGCGCCCGTCCGACCCGGCCCGGGGACGTGTCGGCGGCGAGGCCCTGCCGGATCCGCTCGGCAGCCTCCCGCAACGCCTCCGGCTCGGCGGCGCTGAGCACGATCGGAACGACGGCCGGCGACTCGGCGCCGGTCGCGGGAACCGGTGCGCCCGACGGCGCTTCGAGGATGACGTGGGCGTTGGTGCCGCTGATGCCGAACGAGGACACCCCGGCCCGGCGCGGCCGGTCGGTCGCGGGCCAGTCGCGGGCCTCGGTCAGCAACTCCACCGCACCGGCGGACCAGTCCACCTGGGACGACGGCGCGTCCACGTGCAGCGTGCCCGGGAGGATCCCGTGGCGCATCGACTGCACCATCTTGATGATGCCCGCGACACCGGCCGCCGCCTGCGTGTGCCCGAGGTTCGACTTCACCGAACCCAGCCACAGCGGCTCGTTCTCCGCACGGTCCTGGCCGTAGGTGGCGAGGAGCGCCTGGGCCTCGATCGGGTCACCGAGCGCGGTACCCGTCCCGTGCGCCTCCACCGCGTCCACATCCTGCGCCGACAGACCCGCCGACTCCAACGCCTGCCGGATCACCCGCTGCTGCGACGGACCGTTCGGCGCCGTCAGACCGTTCGACGCACCGTCCTGGTTCACCGCACTGCCCCGCACCACCGCGAGAACCGGGTGACCAAGACGCTCGGCATCAGCCAGCCGCTCCACGAGCAGCATGCCGACACCCTCGCCCCACCCGGTACCGTCCGCGCCCTCGGCGAACGACTTGCACCGGCCGTCGGCCGCGAGACCCCGCTGCCGCGAGAACCCCACAAAGGTGTTCGGCGTCGCCATCACGGTGACACCACCCGCCAGCGCCGCGTCACACTCCCCGCTGCGCAACGCCTGCACCGCCAGGTGCAGAGCGACCAGCGAGGACGAGCACGCCGTGTCGACCGTGACCGCCGGACCCTCCAGACCGAAGGTGTACGACACCCGGCCCGACGCGACACTGCCGGAGCTGCCCGTGCTGAGGAAACCCTCCACACCGGGCGGCACCTCGGCGGTCTGCGAACCGTAGTCGTGGTACATGACACCGGCGAACACCCCGGTCCGCGAACCGCGCAGCCCCAACGGGTCGATCCCCGCCCGCTCGAACGCCTCCCACGACGCCTCCAGCAGCAGGCGCTGCTGCGGGTCCATCGCCAGCGCCTCACGCGGCGAGATCCCGAACAGCCCCGGGTCGAAGTCCCCCGCGCCGTAGAGGAATCCACCTTCACGCGTGTACGAGGTACCGGGGTGGTCCGGGTCGGGGTGGTAGAGGTTCTCCACGTCCCAGCCACGGTCCTCGGGGAAGAACCCGATCCCGTCCCGCCCGGACGCCACCAGCTCCCACAGGTCCTCCGGTGAGGCGACGCCCCCGGGGAACCGGCACGCCATCCCCACGATCGCGATCGGCTCGTCGTCCACCCGGACGCGCCGGGCAGGCGTGGCGGCCGGGCCGTGCTCGTCGGACATCCGCTCGTCGAGGGACGCGGCCAGCAGGGTGGCGTTCGGGTAGTCGAAGACCAGCGTGGACGGCAGCCGCAGCCCGGTCACCGCGTTCAGCCGGTTGCGCAGTTCGACCGCGGTGAGCGAGTCGAATCCCAGCTCGCTGAAGGCCCGCTCGGGGTCCAGGTGGTCGGACGACGCGTACCCGAGCACGGCGGCGACCTGGCCACCGACCAGGGCGAGCAGTGCCCGGGACCGCTCGTGCCCGGGAAGCGCGGACAGCCGTCGGGCCAGCGGGCTGCCGGCCGGGGCGACCACGACGCGGCCTGGCACGAGGCCGGCCAGCAGCGGCGGCACGGCCTCTGCGGCACGGAGTACCGCGGTGTCGACCGCGAGCGCAGCGACCAGCGGCCGTCCACCGGAAAGCGCCGCGTCGAAGGCCGCGAGCCCCTGCTCGGCGGTCAGCGGCAGGACACCACCACGCCGCATCCGCTCCCGGTCCGCATCGGTGAGCGTCTCACCCATCCCCGCGTCCCACAGACCCCACGCCAGCGACGTCGCCGGCACACCCCGCGACCGCAGCTCCGACGCGTACGCGTCCAGGAACGTGTTCGCAGCGGCGTAGTTGGCCTGACCCGCGTTGCCGAACAGACCCGCCACCGAGGAGTACAGGACAAAGGCACTCAGCGCCCGGCCCTCCGTCGCGGCGGCAAGGTTGCGCGCCGCGTCGACCTTCGCCCGGAACACCACGTCCAGGCGCTCCGGGGTCAGGGACTCCACCATCCCGTCGTCCAACACACCGGCCGCGTGAACCACCGCCGTCACCGGCACGCCCCGCAACGCCCCGGCCACCGCTTCCGCGTCCGCCACGTCACAGGCCACCGCCCGCACCTTCGCCGAAGCCAGCTCCTCGACGAGCCCGGCATCCCCACCGGAACGGGACAGCAACAGCAGATCACGGACACCGTGCGTCTCGACCAGATGCCGGGCCACCAGCCGCCCCAGGGTGCCGGTCGCACCGGTCACCACCACCGTGCCGTCACCGAACTCCACCGGCGCGGACGCGGAACCCGACAGGCGCACCAGACGCGGCGCAGTGACCACGCCCTCGCGAACGACGGCCTGCGGCAGCGGATAGAACACGTCCTCAGCCGCGTCCAGCAGATGGAGCCGGTCCGGGTGCTCGGCCTGCGCCGACCGCACCAGACCCCACAACGCGGCACCGTCCGCATCGGCGATCTCCGCACCTTCCGCACCGAACGTCCGCACCACCAGGCGCGAATCCGACCACGCCGCGTCGGCCAGCCACGACTGGAGCAGCACCAGCAACCGAGCCGCCCGCTCCCGGGCCGCACCCGCCGCCGTCGCATCCACCAACAGCACCGGCACCGGCGACGGCAACGCGTCACCGAGACGGATCACCGCACCCGGCACCTCACCCGCCACCTCCTGCGAGGCCCACTCCACACCGAACAGCACACGGTCCGCCGCACCACGCGCCAGCTGCCCGGCCGTCACCGGACGCAGCGTCAGCGCCTCGACCCGGGCGACCGGCAGACCCGTCCCGTCGGCGAACAGCAGCCGCACCGACTCGGCGGAGCTCCCGGCCGTGAGCCGGACCCGCAGTGTGTCGGCGGCCGTTCCCAGGACGCGCACGCCCGAGAAGGCGAAGGGCAACTGCGCACCGTCGGCCGACGGCAGCAGGGCTCCGCCCACGCCGATCGCGTGCAACGCCGCGTCGAACAGCGCCGGGTGCATGCCGTACCCGTCGGTCGGCTGGTCGACCGCAACCTCGGCGAACACCGTCCCGCCGGTCTTCCAGGCCCGGCGCAGACCTTGGAACGCGGGGCCGTAGGACAGACCCGCGTCGGCGAACGCCTCGTACAGGCCGCCCAGTTCGAGCTCCTCCGCGCCGGTCGGCGGCCACACGACCAGATCCGTGTCACCGGCGTCATGGGCGTCATGGGCAGCTTCGGCGGGGTCAGAGGAGAGAACGCCGGTCGCGTGCAGCTCCCAGGAAGCCTCGTCGTCACTCCGGGCGTGGACCGCGACCGGGCGCCGTCCGTCGGCGTCCGGTGCACCGATCGTCGTGCGGATCTGCGCACCACCGGAGGCGGACAGCGTCAGCGGGGCCTGGAGCAGCAGTTCGTCCAGGACCGGCACCCCGGCCCGGACACCGCCGGCGAGCGCCATCTCGACCAGGGCCGTGCCCGGCACGACCGTGGTGCCGAAGACCGAGTGGTCGGCCAGCCACGGGTGGGTCGCGAGCGACAGACGTCCGGTGAGCACGCTCTCCGGCGCGTCCGGGAGCGCGATCGTCGCTCCGAGCAGCGGGTGGCCGGTGTCGGTCAGACCGAGGCCCGCGGCATCGGCCGTCTGCGGGGTCCGGCGGCGGGGCCAGAAGTGCCGGTGGTCGAAGGCGTAGCCGGGCAGGTCCAGACGCGACCCACCGCCGAGCACGGCCTTCCAGTCGACCGTGAGGCCGGCCGCGTGCAGTTCGGCGAGCGAGGTGAGCAGGGTGGTGGCCTCGTCGCGGTCGCGGCGCAGCGCGGCGACAGCCGTCGTCGTGTCGGGGTTCGCGTCCACGACGAGCGAGGTGAGCACGCTGTCCGGACCGAGTTCGAGGACGGCGGCCGTGCCCAGAGCGACGGCCGCGTCGGCGAAGCGGACCGGGCGGCGGACCTGGTCGACCCAGTACTCCGGGTCCGACCACTGACCGGGCGCCACGGCCTCGCCCGTCACCGTCGAGACGGCGGGAAGCACCGGGTCGTGGAAGGCCAGACCGCTCACCACGGCCCGGAACTCCGCCAGCATCGGCTCCATCAGCCGGGAGTGGAACGCGTGGCTGGTCCGCAGGCGGTTGGTCTTCCAGCCCCGCTCGGCAGCGAGTCCGGCGATCCGCACGATCTCGTCCTCGGCACCGGAGACGACCACCGCGGCCGGCCCGTTGACCGCCGCCAGGTCGATGTCCGGGAACGCCCCGCACACCTCCCCCTCCGACGCCCCGACCGCCAGCATCGCCCCACCCGACGGCAGCGCCTGCATCAACCGGCCCCGCGCCGCCACCAACTTCGCCGCATCCGCCAGAGTGAGGACCCCGGCAGCGTGGGCGGCACTGATCTCGCCGACCGAGTGACCGGCGACGACGTCCGGCTGCACGCCCCAGGAGCGCACGAGCGCGAGCAGCGCCACCTCCACCGCGAAGATCGCCGGCTGCGCCGAACCCGTCCGGTCCAGCGACTCCGCGTCCAGCCCGTGCAGCGTCAGCCCCAGCGCCTCGCACGCCTCGTCATAGGCGGTCGCGAACACCGGGAAGGTGTCGTACAGCTCCCGGCCCATGCCGACCCGCTGCGACCCCTGACCGGTGAACACCACCGCCAGAGAGGTGGGCCGGACCTCGGCCGCGGGCTGCGCGGCGGCGAGCCCCGTGAGCAGCTCGTCGCGGTCGGCGGCCAGCACCACCGTGCGCCGGGGCAACGTCGTCCGGTGGGCGAGCGTCCAGGCGACATCGGGCACCGAGGCGTCCGGGTGTGCCAGCAGGTAGCTGTGGAGCCGCTCGACCTGCCCGGTGAGGGCCCGCTCGCTCGCGGCGGTGAGGACGACCGGGGTCATCGGAAGCGCCGGGAGCGGTGCCTCGTCCGACGCGGTCGCGGAAGCCGGTGCGCCCGACGGGGCTTCGAGGATGACGTGGGCGTTGGTGCCGCTGATGCCGAACGAGGACACCGCGGCCCGGCGCGGCCGGTCGGTCGCGGGCCAGTCGCGGGCCTCGGTCAGCAGCTCGACCGCACCGGCGGACCAGTCCACCTGCGAGGACGGCGCGTCCACGTGCAGCGTGCCCGGGAGGATCCCGTGGCGCATCGACTGCACCATCTTGATGATGCCCGCGACACCGGCCGCCGCCTGCGTGTGACCGAGGTTCGACTTCACCGAACCCAGCCACAGCGGCTCGTTCTCCGCACGGTCCTGGCCGTAGGTGGCGAGGAGCGCCTGGGCCTCGATCGGGTCACCGAGCGAGGTGCCCGTCCCGTGCGCCTCCACCGCGTCCACGTCCCGCGCCGACAGACCCGCCGACTCCAACGCCTGGCGGATCACCCGCTGCTGCGACGGACCGTTCGGCGCGGTCAGACCGTTGGACGCACCGTCCTGGTTCACCGCACTGCCCCGCACCACCGCCAGGACCGGGTGCCCCAGACGCTGCGCGTCCGACAACCGCTCGACCAGCAGCATGCCGACACCCTCGCCCCACCCGGTACCGTCCGCGCCCTCCGCGAAGGACTTGCACCGACCGTCGGCCGCGAGGCCCCGCTGCCGCGAGAACCCGACGAACGTCCCCGGCGTCGCCATCACCGTCACGCCACCGGCCAACGCCAGCTCGCACTCCCCGCTGCGCAGCGCCTGCACCGCCAGGTGCAGAGCGACCAACGAGGACGAGCACGCCGTGTCGACCGTGACCGCCGGACCCTCCAGACCGAAGGTGTACGATACCCGGCCCGACGCGATGCTCCCGCCGGTCCCCATGAAGCCCTCGACCTGCGCCTCGGCCTGCTCCAGGACGGTCGCGTAGTCGCCGTACATGATGCCCGCGAACACGCCGGTGCGGGATCCGCGCAGGCTCCGGGGGTCGATCCCGGCCTGCTCGAACGCCTCCCACGAGGTCTCCAGCAGCAGCCGGTGCTGCGGGTCCATCGCCAGCGCCTCACGCGGCGAGATCCCGAACAGCCCGGGGTCGAAGTCGGCCGCGCCGGTGAGGAATCCGCCGTCGCGGGCGTAGGAGGTGCCGGGGTGGTCCGGGTCTGGGTGGTAGAGGTTCTCGATGTCCCAGCCACGGTCCTCGGGGAACGGCACGATCCCGTCCCGCCCGGACGCGACCAGCTCCCACAGGTCCTCCGGCGAGGCGACGCCCCCGGGGAACCGGCAGGCCATCCCGACGATCGCGATCGGCTCGTCCACGCGGACGGCCTGCACCGGCGCGACCACGGCGGGGGCGGCGCCGGCCAGCTCCGCGCCGACGTGACCGGCCAGCAGGGTGGCGTTCGGGTAGTCGAAGACCAGCGTGGACGGCAGCCGCAGCCCGGTCGCGACGGCGAGGCGGTTGCGCAGCTCGACGGCCGTGAGCGAGTCGAAGCCCAGTTCGTTGAAGGCCCGCTTCGGATCGACGTCCTCGGCCCGGTCGTAGCCGAGGACGTCCGACACCTGGGCCCGGATCAACCCGAGCACCGCCGTGACGCGCTGCTCGACGGGCAGGCCGGCCAGCCGCAGGCCCAGGGAGGTACCGGCGGCCGGGCCGCCCGGGGTGCGGACCAGCCCGCGCAGCAGCGCCGGGGCACCGACGGCCTCGCGGAGTACCGCGGTGTCGACCGCGAGCGCAGCGACCAGCGGCCGTCCACCGGAAAGCGCCGCGTCGAAGGCCGCGAGCCCCTGCTCGGCGGTCAGCGGCAGGACGCCGCCGCGCCGCATCCGCTCCCGGTCCGCGTCGGTGAGCGTCTCACCCATCCCCGCGTCCCACAGACCCCAGGCGAGCGACGTCGCCGGCACACCCCGCGACCGCAGCTCCGACGCGTACGCGTCCAGGAACGTGTTCGCAGCGGCGTAGTTGGCCTGGCCCGCGTTGCCGAACAGACCCGCCACCGAGGAGTACAGGACAAAGGCACTCAGCGTCCGGCCCTCCGTCGCGGCGGCAAGGTTGCGCGCCGCGTCGACCTTGACCCGGAACACCACATCCAGGCGCTCCGGGGTCAGGGACTCCACCATCCCGTCGTCCAACACACCGGCCGCGTGAACCACCGCCGTCACCGGCTCGCCCCGCAACGCCTCGGCCACCGCCCCGGCATCGGCCACGTCACAGGCCACCGCCCGCACCTTCGCCGAAGCGAGCTCCTCGACGAGCCCGGCATCCCCACCGGAACGGGACAGCAACAGCAGGTCACGGACACCGTGCGTCTCGACCAGATGCCGGACCACCAGGCCACCGAGCGTGCCGGTCGCACCCGTCACCACCACCGTGCCGTCACCGAACCCCACCGGCGCGGACACGGAACCCGACAGGCGCACCAGACGCGGCACAGTGACCACGCCCTCACGAACGACGGCCTGCGGCAGCGGATAGAACACGTCCTCGGCCGCGTCCACCAGATGGAGCCGGTCCGGGTGCTCGGCCTGCGCCGACCGCACCAGACCCCACAGCGCGGCGCCATCGGCGTCGGTGATCTCCGTACCTTCCGCGCCGAACGTCCGCACCACCAGGCGCGATTCGGACCACGCCGCGTCGGCCAGCCACGACTGGAGCAGCACCAGCAACCGGGCCGCCCGCTCCCGGGCCGCACCCGCCGCCGTCGCATCCACGATCAGCACGGGGGCCGGGGCCGGCAGCGGATCGCCCAGCGCCATCACGGCCGTGGCCGCGTCCGACGCGGACACCTCCCGCACCACCCAGTCCAGCCCGAACAACACACGGTCCGCCGCACCACGCGCCAGCTGACCGGCCGTCACGGGTCGGAGCCGGAGCGCGTCCACCTCGGCGACCGGGATCCCGGTCCCGTCCGCGAGCAGGAGGCGCACCTCGTCGGTGCCGTCCCCCCGGGAGAGGCGGACGCGCAGCTCCCGGGAAGCCGTTCCGGTGATCCGCACACCGGTGAAGGCGAACGGCAGCCGCACCTCCCCGTCCGGCAGCAGTTCCCCCGCGCCGATCGCGTGCAACGCCGCGTCGAACAGTGCCGGGTGCATGCCGTACCCGTCGGTCGGCTGGTCGACCGCAACCTCCGCGAACACCGTCCCGCCGGCCCGCCAGGCCCGGCGCAGACCCCGGAACGCCGGACCGTAGGACAGACCCGCGTCGGCGAACGCCTCGTACAGCCCGTCGATCGCGATCTCGTCGGCACCGCTCGGGGGCCAGGCGACCAGGCTGAGGTCGGCGTCGACCCCGGCGGCCGGGGCGAGCGTGCCCTCGGCGTGGGTGGTCCAGGTCTCGGCGTCGCCGTCCTCGGGCTGGCTGTAGACGGTGACCGTGCGGCGGTCCGCGTCGGCGGCGGGCCCGACCCGGACCTGCAACCGGACGCCGCCCTGCGGCGGGATCACCAGGGGCTCACGCAGGATCAGCTCGTCGACACCGTTCGCGCCCACCCGTCGTCCGGCGGCGAGGACGAGGTCCAGCAGAGCGGTCCCCGGGACGAGCACGGAGCCGAACACCTGGTGGTCGGCGAGCCAGCCGGGAGTCCCCGCGGCCAGCCGGCCGGTGAGCAGGGCGCCGTCGCCGTCGGCGAGCAGCATCGCGGCGCCGAGCAGCGGGTGGTCGGACGCGTAGAGACCGACCGAGGTGACGTCGCCGGTCCCGGCGGCGGTCTCCAGCCAGTACCGCCGGCGCTGGAACGGGTAGGTGGGCAGGTCGGTCGGGCGGGCGCCGGTGCCGTCGAAGAGGACCCGCCAGGTGACGGGCTGCCCGTGGACGAACAGCTCGGCGACGGCGGTGAGCAGCGTGGTGGCCTCGTCGCGGTCGCGGCGCAGGGCGGCGACGGCGACCGTGTCGGGGCCGCTCTCGCGGGCGATCAGCGCGGTCAGGACGCCGTCGGGGCCGAGTTCGAGGACCCGGTCCGCGTCGAGGGCGGTGACGGCGTCGGCGAAGCGGACCGGGCGGCGGACCTGGTCGACCCAGTACTCCGGGTCCGACCACTGACCGGGCGTCACGGCCTCGCCCGTCACCGTCGAGACGGCGGGAAGCACCGGGTCGTGGAAGGTCAGACCGCTCACCACGGCCCGGAACTCCGCCAGCATCGGCTCCATCAGCCGGGAGTGGAACGCGTGACTCGTCCGCAGCCTCGACGTCTTCCAGCCCCGCTCGGCAGCGAGTCCGGCGATTCGCACGATCTCGTCCTCGGCACCGGAGACGACCACCGCGGCCGGGCCGTTGACCGCCGCGAGGTCGATGTCCGGGAACGCCCCGCACACCTCGGCCTCCGACGCCCCGACCGCCAGCATCGCGCCACCCGGGGGCAGCGCCTGCATCAACCGGCCCCGCGCCGCCACCAACTTCGCCGCATGCGGGAGCGACAACACACCCGCCGCATGAGCCGCGGCGATCTCACCCACCGAGTGACCCGCCACGACATCCGGCGTCACACCCCACGAGCGGACCAGCGCCAGCAGCGCCACCTCCACCGCGAAGATCGCCGGCTGCGCCCAGCCGGTCAGGTCAAGCCGCTCCCGGTCCTCCAGGACCTCCCGCAGCGGAAGATCCAGCGCCGCACACACCTCGTCGAAGGCCGTCGCGAACACCGGGAACGCCTCGGACAACTCCCGGCCCATGCCGACCCGCTGCGACCCCTGACCGGTGAACACCACCGCCAGCCGGCCCTCGACCGCCGTGCCCCGCACCACCGCGTCGCCCAGCAGCACGGCCCGCTGCTCCAGCACCGCGCGCGAGGTCAGGGCCACCCCGATGTCCAGCGGATCCGCGGTCAGCGCCCGCACCCGCTGCATCTGCGTCTCCAGGGAGCCCGCCGACCGTGCGGTCACCACCAGCGGCACCACCGGCAGCGGGGCTGCCACCACCGGCTCGCCCGACCCTTCCGGCTCGGCCGCCGGCACCGGCGCGGGCGCCTCCTCCACGATCACGTGCGCGTTGGTCCCGCTGATCCCGAAGGACGACACGCCCGCCCGCCGCGGCCGACCGGTGGCCGGCCACGGCCGTGCCTCCGTCAGCAGCTCCACCGACCCGGCCGACCAATCGACCTGCGACGACGGCGCGTCCACGTGCAGCGTGCCGGGCAGCAGCCCGTGCCGCATCGACTGCACCATCTTGATGATCCCGGCGACACCGGCCGCCGCCTGCGTGTGCCCGAGGTTGGACTTCACCGAACCCAGCCAGAGCGGCTCGCCGCCGGCCCGGTCCTGGCCGTATGTCGCCAGCAGCGCCTGGGCCTCGATCGGGTCGCCCAGCCGGGTCCCCGTGCCGTGCGCCTCCACCGCGTCCACCTCGGACGCCGCCAGCCCGGCCTGGGCGAGGGCGGCGCGGATCACCCGCTGCTGCGACGGGCCGTTCGGCGCCGTCAGACCGCTGGAGGCACCGTCCTGGTTCACCGCCGTGCCCCGCACCACCGCCAGGACCGGGTGTCCCAGGCGCTGCGCGTCCGAGAGGCGCTCGACCAGCAGCATGCCGACGCCCTCGCCCCACCCGGTGCCGTCCGCGCCCTCGGCGAAGGACTTGCACCGGCCGTCGGCGGCCAACCCGCCCTGGCGGCTGAACTCGACGAACGTGGTCGGCGTGGCCATCACCGTCACGCCGCCGGCCAGTGCCAGGTCGCACTCGCCGTTGCGCAGCGCCTGCGCGGCGAGGTGCAGGGCGACCAGCGACGAGGAGCACGCGGTGTCGACCGTGACCGCCGGGCCCTCCAGGCCGAAGGTGTAGGAGATCCGCCCCGAGGCGACGCTGCCCGCGTTACCGTTCCCCAGGTAGCCGGCGACGCCGTCCGGCAGTTCCAGGGGCCGCGAGCCGTAGTCGTGGTACATGATCCCGGCGAACACCCCGGTGCGGGGGAACGACGCCGCCGTGGGGTCGAGGCCCGCCCGCTCGAACGCCTCCCAGGTCGCTTCCAGCAGCAGCCGCTGCTGCGGGTCCATCGCCAGCGCCTCGCGCGGCGAGATCCCGAACAGCTCGGGGTCGAAGCCGGCCGCCTCGTGCAGGAAGCCGCCCCGGAGCCGGGCCTCCCGGTCGAGTTCGCCGCTCTCGTGGTCGTAGAGGCCCTCGACGTCCCAGCCCCGGTCGGTCGGCGGAGCGCCGATCGCGTCGGAGCCGGTGGCGACCAGCCGCCACAGGTCCTCGGGGCCGTCGACCCCGCCGGGGTAGCGACAGCTCATGGCGATGATCGCCAGGGGCTCGCTGTTCCGGTACTCCAGCTCCTCCACCCGCTGGCGGGCGGCACGCAGGTTCGCCGCCGCGCGCTTGAGGTAGTCGAGGTACTTCTCTTCGGTCCCGGCGGAGTCGCTTACGGATGTCACGGCGGAGCCGCCTTCGGGGTTGGGCCGGCTCACTGGGTGCCGAGCTCGTCGAGGAGGTCGAAGATCTCGTCGGCGGTCGCCGACTCGATGTCGTCGGTACCGGCGCCGTCCACGGACGCGGTCCAGGCGGCGGCGAGGGTGCGCAGCCGCTGCCCGACCGCTTCGCGGTGCCCGTCGTCGAGGGCCGCGGCCTTGAGGCGGGCCTCCAGGCCGGCGATCTCGGCGTAGAGGGCGTCGGCGGGACCGGCCCCGGGTGCCTGGTCGGGGCGGAGCAGCTCGCCGAGGTGCCGGGCGAGTGCGGTCGGCGACGGGTGGTCGAAGAGCAGGGTCGCGCTCAGGCGCAGTCCGGTCTCGGTGTGGAGCCGGTTGCGGAGCTCCACCACGGTCAGCGAGTCGAAGCCGAGTTCGAGGAACCCGCGGGTGGGCTCGACGTCCTTGGGCGACGCGTACCCGAGGATGCCGGCGGTGCGGGCCCGGACCAGGTCGAGCAGGGTCCGGTCGCGCTCCGCGTCGTTCAGCGGGGCGAGCCTGGCCGCGAGCGTCGGGGCGGGCGCGGTGTCGGTGGCCCGGCGGGGCACGGTGACGAGCCCACTCAGCAGCTCGTGGACGGGGGCGTCGCCCGCCGCGGCCCGGACCGCGCCCAGGTCGAGTGCGATCGGCACCGCCAGGGGCCGCCCGGCGGCGAGGGCGGCGTCGAAGGCGGCGAGGCCGTCGGCGGAGGTGAGGGCGCCGAAGCCGGTGCGGGACAGGCGGTCCCGGTCGGCGTCGGTGAGGGTCTCGCCCATTCCGGCGTCCCACAGGCCCCAGGCGATCGACGTCGCCGGGACGCCCTGGGCCCGCAGTTCGGTCGCGTAGGCGTCCAGGAACGTGTTGGCGGCGGCGTAGTTGGCCTGGCCGGCGTTGCCGAACAGGCCGGATGCCGAGGAGTAGAGGACGAAGGCGTCGAGCGTCCTGTCCTTCGTCGCGGCGGCGAGGTTGCGGGCTGCGTCGACCTTCGCCCGGAGGACGGCGTCGAGCCGCTCCGGGGTGAGGGACTCCAGTGTCCCGTCGTCCAGCACACCGGCGGCGTGGATCACCGCGGTCACCGGCACGTCCCACAGGGCCTCGGCGACGGCTTCCGCGTCCGCCACGTCGCAGGCCACCGCCCGGACCTTCGCCGGAGCGAGCTCCTGCGCGAGTCCGGCGTCCCCACCGGAACGGGAGAGCAGCACCAGGTCACGGACACCGTGGTTCTCGACCAGATGCCGGGCGACCAGCCGCCCCAGGGTGCCGGTCGCACCGGTCACCACGACCGTGCCGTCCCCGAACTCCACTGCCCGCGCACCGTCGACGCGGACCAGGCGCGGCACGGTGATCACCCCGTCGCGCACGACCGCCTGCGGCAGCGGGTGGAACACGTCCTCGGCCGCGTCCACCAGGTGGAGCCGGTCCGGGTGCTCGGCCTGCGCCGACCGCACCAGACCCCACAGCGCGGCGCCGTCGGCGTCGGTGATCTCCGCGCCCGCCGCACCGAACGTGCGGACCACCAGGCGTGATTCGGACCACGCCGCGTCGGCCAGCCACGACTGGAGCAGCACCAGCAACCGGGCCGCCCGCTCCCGGGCCGCACCCGCCGCCGTCGCGTCCACGATCAGCACGGGGGCCGGGGCAGGCAGCGGATCGCCCAGCGCCATCACGGCCGTGGCCGCGTCCGACGCGGAGACCTCCCGCACCACCCAGTCCAGCCCGAACAGCGACCGGAGGCCCGTCCGGACGGTGCCGACCTGCTCCGCGGTGACGGGGCGGAAGGCCAGTTCGTCGATGGTGAGCACCGGCGCACCGGTGCTGTCGAGGGCGACCAGCCGGACCGCGCTGTCGCCCACCAGGGTGAGGTGGACGCGGAGCGCGACGGCGCCGACGGCGTGCAGTCGTGCGCCGCTGATCGCGAACGGCAGGCGGACGGTCCCGTCGAACAGTCCGGTCGCGCCGATCGCGTGCAGGGCCGCGTCGAGCAGGGCCGGGTGCACGCCGAACCCGTCGGGATCCACGGCGTCCGGCCGCACCTCGGCGACCACCCGGTCGCCGTCGCGCACCGCGCCGACCAGGCCCCGGAACGTGGGGCCGTACGACAGGCCCGCGTCGGCCAGCCGTTCGTACAGGCCGTCGAGCGGGACGGGTTCGGCGCCCGGCGGCTGCGCGGGGAGCGACGACGGCGCCCCGGTGCCGGTGCCGCGGTCGTCGGTGGTGAGGTCGTCGGTGGCGAGGTGGCCGGTGGCGTGCGTGGTCCAGCCCTCGGCGCCGTCGGGCTGCGCGTAGACGGCCAAGGCGCGGCGTCCGTCGTCGCCGGGGGCCCCGACCGTGACCCGCAGCGCGACGCCACCGGTGGCCGGCAGCGAGAGCGGCACCTGGAGCAGCAGTTCGTCGAGGACGGGGGTTCCGGACCGGGCACCGGCGGCGAGGGCGATGTCGATCAGGGCGGCGCCGGGGAGGACCGTGACGCCGAAGACGGTGTGGTCGGCCAGCCAGCCCGGCGACCCGGCCGCGAGCCGCCCGGTGAACAGCAGCGCGTCGCCCTCCGGGAGCGTCACGGCCGCGCCGAGCAGCGGGTGTTCGGCCTCGTGCAGGCCGATGCCGGCCAGGTCCCCGACCGGGTCGACGACGTCGATCCAGAGCCGCTGGTGCTGGAACGGGTAGGTGGGTAGGTCGAGCACCGGCGCCGGGGCGGGGCCGAACGTGGCGGCCCAGTCGACGTCCTGGCCGGCGGCGAAGAGCCGGGCCGCCGCGGTGAGCAGCGTCTCGACCTCGCCGCGGTCGCGGCGCAGGGTCGCGACGGCGGTCCGCTCGGGGTCGGTGTCCTGCACGAGTGCGGTGAGGACGGCGTCCGGGCCGACCTCCAGGATCCGGCCCGCGTCGAGGGCGGTGACGGCGTCGGCGAAGCGGACCGGCTCACGGACCTGTCGCACCCAGTACGCCGGGTCCGACCACTGACCGGGCGCCACCGGGGCGCCGGTCACCGTGGAGACCGCGGGGACCGCCGGGTCGGCGAGGCCGAGCGTCCCGACGACCGCGCGGAACTCGTCGAGCATCGGCTCCATCAGGCGGGAGTGGAACGCGTGACTGGTCCGCAGGCGGGACGTCTTCCAGCCCCGCTCGGCAGCGAGTTCGGCGATCCGCACGATCTCGTCCTCGGCACCGGACACGACCACCGCGGCCGGGCCGTTGACCGCCGCGAGGTCGATGTCCGGGAACGCCCCGCACACCTCCCCCTCCGACGCCCCGACGGCCAGCATCGCGCCGCCCGCGGGCAGCGCCTGCATCAACCGGCCCCGCGCCGCCACCAACTTCGCCGCGTCCGCCAGGGAGAGGACCCCGGCGGCGTACGCGGCCGTGATCTCACCCACCGAGTGACCGGCGACCACGTCCGGGGTCACACCCCACGAGCGCACGAGTGCGAGCAACGCCACCTCCACCGCGAAGATCGCCGGCTGCGCCCACGCGGTCCGGTCCAACCGTTCCCGGTCGCCCAGGACCTCCCGCAGCGGAAGGTCCAGCGCCGCACACACCTCGTCGAAGGCCGTCGCGAACACCGGGAACGCCTCGGACAACTCCCGGCCCATGCCGACCCGCTGGGACCCCTGGCCGGTGAACACCACCGCCAGCCGGCCCTCGGCGGCGCGGCCGATCGCCACCGGTTCCCCGGTGCCGGGGCTCAGCAGCACCGCGCGGTGCGGCAGCACGGCGCGGCCGGTCAGCGCGTGCCCGAGGTCCCCGGGCCGGAGGTCCGGGCGGTCGCGGAGCAGGGCCGGTGTCCGCTCGACCAGTTCGGCCAGCGCCGCCGGGTCGTTGGCCGACACCACCAGCGGCACCGTGCGGGTCACGGTCGGGCGCGGCGCGACCTCCTGGGCGGGGGGTTCCTCCAGGATGACGTGGGCGTTGGTGCCGCTGATGCCGAAGGAGGAGACCCCGGCCCGGCGGGGGTGCGCGGCGCGCGGCCAGGGGCGGGCCTCGGTGAGCAGTTCCACGTCCCCGGACGCCCAGTCGACCTGGGGGGTGGGCGCGTCGACGTGCAGCGTGCGGGGCAGCACGCCGTGCCGCATCGCCTGGACCATCTTGATGATGCCGGCCGCCCCGGCCGCCGCCTGGGTGTGCCCGAGGTTCGACTTGATCGACCCGAGCCAGAGCGGCTCGCCGCCGTCCCGGTCCCGCCCGTACGTCGCCAGCAGCGCCTGGGCCTCGATGGGGTCGCCGAGTGTCGTGCCGGTGCCGTGCGCCTCGACGGCGTCGACGTCCTGCGGCGTCAGGCCGGCGTTCGCCAGCGCCTGGCGGATGACGCGCTGCTGGGACGGGCCGTTGGGGGCGGTGAGGCCGTTCGAGGCACCGTCCTGGTTCACGGCGGTGCCCCGGACGACCGCGAGCACACGGTGGCCGAGGCGCCGGGCGTCGGAGAGCCGCTCGACGAGCACCATGCCGACGCCCTCGCCCCAGCCGGTGCCGTCCGCACCCGCCGCGAAGGACTTGCACCGGCCGTCGGCCGCCAGCCCCCGCTGCCGCGAGAACCCGACGAAGGTGTCCGGGGTGGCCATCACGGTCACGCCGCCGGCCAGCGCGAGGTCGCACTCGCCGGAGCGCAGCGCCTGCGCGGCGAGGTGCAGGGCGACCAGCGAGGAGGAGCACGCGGTGTCGACCGTGACCGCCGGGCCCTCCAGGCCGAGCGTGTAGGAGATCCGGCCGGAGGCGACGCTGCCGGAGTTGCCGGTGCCGAGGAAGCCCTCGACCTCCTCGGGTACGGCGGTCAGCCGGCCGAGGTAGTCGTGGTACATCAGCCCGACGAAGACACCGGTGCGGGAGCCGCGCAGGCGCAGCGGGTCGACGCCGGCGTGCTCCAGGGTCTCCCAGGAGGATTCGAGCAGCAGGCGCTGCTGCGGGTCCATCGCCATGCCCTCGCGGGGGCTGATCCCGAACAGGCCCGGGTCGAAGTGCGCGGCCTCGTAGAGGAATCCGCCTTCGCGGGCGTAGGAGGTGCCGGGGTGGTCCGGGTCGGGGTGGTAGAGCCCCTCGACGTCCCAGCCGCGGTCGGTCGGGAACAGGCCGATGCCGTCCCGGCCCTCGTCCACCAGCTTCCACAGCTCGTCCGGAGTGGTGATCCCGCCCGGGTAGCGGCAGGCCATCCCGACGATCACGACGGGGTCGTCGTCGGCCGGGGTGGTGGCGGTCGGGGCGGGGGCCGTGACCGGGGCCGGGGCCGCGCCGGACAGTTCGGTGGTGAGGAACTCGGCGAGGGCGGTGGCGTTCGGGTAGTCGAAGATCAGGGTCGCGGGGAGCCGCAGCCCGGTCTCGGCGGTGAGCGCGTTGCGCAGCTCGACGGCGGTGAGCGAGTCGAAGCCCAGCTCGCGGAAGGCCCGGGCGACGGGGACGGCGTCGGGGCCGGGGTAGCCGAGGACGGCGGCGGCCTGGGTGCGGACGGTGGCCAGGGCGGCCTGGACCCGTTCGGCGTCCGCCAGTCCGGCGAGGTGGCGGGCCAGGGTGCCGCCGCCGGTCGCGGTCCCGGCCGTGGCGGCGCGCCGGCGCCCGGCGTTCGGGACCAGGCCGTGCAGCAGCGGGGGCAGGCCCTCGGCGCCGCGGAGCACGGCCAGGTCGAGCCGGAGCGGGACGGCGACCGGGCGGTCGGCGGCGAGGGCGGCGTCGAAGAGCGCGAGGCCGGCTTCGGCGTCCAGCGCGCCGAAGCCGCCCCGGGCCAGCCTGCGCAGGTCCGCCTCGGAGAGCGCGGCCCCGAGGCCGGCGTCCCACAGGCCCCAGGCGAGGGAGGTCGCGGGGACTCCCTGTGCGCGCAGTTCGGTCGCGTAGGCGTCCAGGAAGGCGTTGGCGGCGGCGTAGTTGGCCTGGCCGGCGTTGCCGAACAGGCCGGCCGCGGAGGAGTAGAGGACGAAGGTGCCGAGCGTCCTGTCCTTCGTCGCGGCGGCGAGGTTGCGGGCGGCGTCGACCTTCGCCCGGAAGACGGCGTCGAGCCGCTCCGGGGTGAGGTCGGTGAGCAGGCCGTCGTCGATGGCGCCGGCGGCGTGGACGACGGCGGTGACCGGCTCGTCCCGGAGCGCCGCGGCGACCGCGTCGGGGTCGGACAGGTCGCAGGCGAGCGAGCGCACCTCCGCGCCCTCGATCTCGATGCCCCCGCCGGAGCGGGTGAGCAGGAGCAGCCGGCCGACGCCGTGGGCCCGCACCAGGTGGCGGGCGACGAGGCCGCCGAGTGTGCCGGTGGCGCCGGTGACCACCACGACGCCGTCGCCGAACTCCGCGCGGCCCTCGGCGTGCAGCCGGGCCAGGCGCGGCACCTTGACCGCGCCGTCGCGGACCAGTGCCTGCGGCAGCGGGTGGAACGCGGTCTCGGCCGCGTCCAGCAGGTGGATGCGGTCCGGGTGTTCGGCCTGGGCCGACCGCACCAGGCCCCACAGGGCGGCGCCGTCGGGGTCGGTGATCTCCTCGCCGACGGCGCCGAAGGTGCGCACCACCAGCCGGGAGTCCGACCAGGCGGGGTCGGCCAGCCAGTCCTGCAGCAGCGTCAGCAGGTCGGCGGCCCGGTCGCGGGCGGCGCCGGGCGCCGTCGCGTCCACGGCGAGCACCGGCGCGGGGGCCGGCAGCGGCTCGCCGAGCGCGATCACGACCGGACGGTCGGCCGGGGAGCCGGTCGGGAGCGTGGCCGGGGCGGCCGGGTCCTGCGCGGTCCACTCGACGGTGAACAGCGAGCGGGCCGCCTCGGTGCGACCGGCCGTGGTCCCGTCCGCGCCGACCGGGCGGAAGACGAGACCCTCGACGGTGGCCACGGGAGCGCCGGCGGCGTCGACCGCGTCGACCCGGACGCTCTCGCCGGACGGCCGGAGCCGGGCGCGCAGCAGTCCGGCACCGTCGGCGTGCACGGTGACGCCCGTGAACGCGAAGGGCAGGCGGGTTTCGCCGTCGGCGGCGGCCTCGGTGTCCTCGCCGGTGCTCAGGCCGTGCAGGACGGCGTCGAGCAGCGCGGGGTGCACGCCGAACCCGTCGGGTTCGCCGGTCAGTTCCGCCTCGACGAAGAGGTCGTCGCCCTGTCGCCAGACCTCGCGCAGGCCCCGGAAGGCCGGCCCGTACGTGTAGCCGGCGACGGCCAGCCGGTCGTAGAGGTCCTCGGTGGGCAGGCGGGTCGCCCCGGCCGGCGGCCAGCCGAACGCCTCGCCGGCCGTCCGGGCCGCGCCGACGAAGCCGGTGGCGTGGACGGTCCAGGCGTCCTCGGTCCCGGCGGCGGGCTCGCCCGGGTGGGAGTGGACGGTGACCGGGCGACGGCCGGTCCCGTCCTCGGCGCCGACGCTGACCTGCACGGCGACGCTGTCCGCGGCGCCGAGCCGGAGCGGCTGCCGGAGCACCAGCTCGTCGACGGCGGGGGCGCCGACCACGGCGCCCGCGGCGAGGGCGAGTTCGAGCAGCGCCGTGCCCGGCACCAGGACGGTGCCCAGGATCGTGTGGTCGGCCAGCCAGGGCTGTGCGCGCAGCGAGAGGCGGCCGGTGAGGACGGTGCCCTCGCCGCCGGCCAGCGGCACCGCCGCCCCGAGGAGCGGGTGATCGGCCGGGCCCAGGCCGAGGCTCGCCGGGTCGGTGCCCGCGCCGGTGGTGGCCTGCGGCCAGTAGCGCTGCCGCTGGAAGGCGTAGGTCGGCAGGTCGGACAGCGGGGCGCCGGCGCCGTCGAGGACGCCCGTCCAGTCGACCTCGGCGCCCCGGGTGAACACCGTCGCGACGCCGGTCAGCAGGGTGGTGACCTCGTCCCGGTCGCGGCGCAGGGTCGGGACGGCGAGCGCGTCCGGCGCGTTGGCGCCGACCAGGGCGGTCAGCACGCCGTCCGGGCCGACCTCCAGGAAGCGGGTGACGCCCTGCGCGGTCAGCGCGGTGACGGCGTCGGCGAAGCGGACCGGGCGGCGGACCTGGTCGACCCAGTACTCGGGGTCGGTCCAGCGCAGCGGTTCCCCGGGTTCGACGGTGGAGACCGCGGCGAGCTGCGGCGCGGCGAGATCGAGCCCGCGGACGACCGCGCGGAACGCGTCCAGCATCGGCTCCATGAGCCGGGAGTGGAAGGCGTGGCTCGTCCGCAGGCGGCCGGTCTTCCAGCCGCGTTCCGCGGCCGGACCGGTGATCCGGGCGATGTCCTCGGCGGCGCCGGAGAGCACGACCGCGTCCGGCCCGTTCACCGCGGCGACGTCGACGTCCGGGAACGCCGCGCGCACCTCGGCCTCGGACGCGCCGACCGCGAGCATCGCGCCACCCGGGGGCAGCGCCTGCATGAGCCGGCCCCGGGCCGCGACCAGCACCGCCGCGTCGGGCAGGGTGAGGACCCCCGCGGCGTGGGCGGCGGTGATCTCGCCGATCGAGTGACCGGCGACGACGTCGGGCGTCACGCCCCAGTGCCGGAGCAGGGCCAGCAGCGCCGTCTCGACCGCGAACAGGGCGGGCTGCGCGTACGCGGTCCGGTCGAGCGCGTCCGGGTCGGCGAAGACGACCAGCCGCAGCGGCTCGTCGAGCAGCGGGTCGAGGTGCGCGCAGACGTCGTCGAACGCGGTCGCGAAGACCGGGAAGGCCGCGTAGAGCTGTTCGCCCATGGCGAGGCGCTGCGCGCCCTGGCCGGTGAAGAGCAGGGCGAGCCTGCCGTCGCCCGCCTCACCCCGGGCCGCGGTCTCCCGCCGCTTGAGCGCGCGGAGCAGCTGGGCCCGGTTGGGCGCCAGGTAGGCGGCCCGGTGGGTGAGTGCGGCCCGGCCCGCGGTGGTCCGGGCGAGGTCGAGGAGGTCGGTGTCCGGGCGGGAGTCGAGCCAGTCGCGGAGGCGTTCGGTCTGCGCGTCGAGGCCGGCCTCGGTGGCCGCGGAGACGACGACCGGCAGCACCGGCAGCGTGCTGCGGCCGCGCGGGCGTTCGTCCTGCTCGACGACGGCGGGCGGCTCCTCCAGGATGACGTGGGCGTTGGTGCCGCTGACGCCGAACGCGGACACGCCCGCCCGGCGGGGCTTCGGCCCGGCGGCCCAGGGCCGGGCCTCGGTCAGCAGCGCGACGGCGCCGGAGCTCCAGTCGGCCTGCGGGGTCGGCGCGTCGACGTGCAGCGTCCTGGGCAGCCGCCCGTGCCGCATGGCGAGGACCATCTTGATGATGCCGGCCGCACCGGCGGCGGACTGGGTGTGGCCGATGTTGGACTTCACCGAGCCGAGCCAGAGCGGCTCGCCGTCCCGCTCCTGGCCGTAGGTGGCCAGCAGCGCCTGGGCCTCGATCGGGTCGCCGAGTGTCGTCCCGGTGCCGTGCGCCTCGACGGCGTCGACGTCCTGCGGCGTCAGGCCGGCGTTCGCCAGGGCCTGGCGGATGACGCGCTGCTGGGACGGGCCGTTGGGGGCGGTGAGGCCGTTCGAGGCGCCGTCCTGGTTGACCGCACTGCCGCGCACGACGGCCAGCACCTCGCGCCCGGCGGCCCTCGCCGAGGACAGCCGCTCGACGAGCAGCATGCCGACGCCCTCGGCCCAGCCGGTGCCGTCGGCGGCGGCGGCGAAGGACTTGCACCGGCCGTCGGTGGCCAGCCCGCGCTGGCGGGAGAACTCGGTGAACGTGCCGGGGGTGGCCATGATCGTCACGCCGCCGACCAGTGCCATGCCGCACTCGCCCTGGCGGAGTGCCTGCGCGGCGAGGTGCAGGGCGACCAGCGAGGACGAGCAGGCGGTGTCGACGGAGACGGCCGGCCCTTCGAGGCCGAAGGTGTAGGCGATCCGCCCGGAGGCGACGCTGCCGGCGCTGCCGGTGCCGAGGTACCCGCTCAGGTCCTCGGCGCTCTCCTCCAGCAGGGAGACGTACCCCTGGTGGGTGGTGCCGACGAAGACGCCGACCTGTCGGCCGCGGAGCGCGAGCGGGTCGAGGCCGGCCCGTTCGAACGTCTCCCACGCGGTCTCCAGCAGCAGCCGCTGCTGGGGGTCCATCGCGAGGGCCTCGCGCGGGCTGATGCCGAACAGGCCCGGGTCGAAGCGGTCGGCGTCGCGGACGAAGCCGCCGTTGACGGTGTAGGAGGTGCCCGACCGGTCGGCCCGGTCGGCGTCGGGGTCGTAGAGGCCGTCGAGGTCCCACCCGCGGTCGGCCGGGAACGGGCCGATCGCGTCGGTCTCCGCCGCGACCAGGTCCCACAGCTCGTCGGGCGTGCCGACGCCGCCGGGGAAGCGGCAGGCCATCGCGGTGAGCACGATCGGGTCGTCGTCGGCGGGTACGGCCACCGACGCGGCGACCGCCGGGGCGGCCTCGACGCCGGAGACCTCCTCGCGGAGGTACCGGGCGAGCGCCAGCGGCGTCGGGTAGTCGAACGCGAGGGTCGGGGAGAGGCGCAGCCCGGTCTCGGCGGCCAGCGCGTTGCGGAGCTCGACCGCGGTGAGCGAGTCGAAGCCCAGCTCGCGGAACGGGCGCTTGACCGCGATCGCGTCGGCGGACGGGTAGCCCAGGACGTGCGCGGCGTGGCCCCGGACCAGGTCCACCAGGGCGGCCTCGCGCTGCGCCGGGGGCAGGTCGGCCAGCCGGGAGCGCCAGCCCGTCTCGGCCACCGGCACGTCGCCGGCCAGGCCGGCGACCTCCGGCAGGTCCTCCAGCAGGGGCCGGCGGCGGGCGGCGGCGAACGTCTCGACGAAGGACGCCCAGTCGACGTCGGCGACGGTGAGCAGCGGCGCGACTCCTGCGGCGGCCCGCCGCAGGACGTCGATCGCCAGGTCGGGGGCCATCGGGGCCAGTCCGCGCCGGCTCAGCGCGGCGCCGGTGTCGCCCTCGGTGGCCATGCCCGCCTCGGCCCACGGGCCCCAGGCGAGCGAGGTGGCGGCCAGGCCGCGGGCCCGGCGGCGCAGCGCCAGGGCGTCGAGGCCGGCGTTGGCGGCCGCGTAGGCGCCGCCCCAGCCGCTGCCCCAGGTGGCGGCGATCGAGGAGAACAGGACGAACGCGTCGAGCTCCGTGTCGCCGAGGAGTTCGTCGAGGTGCAGGGCCCCGGCGGTCTTCCCGGCGAGCACCGGGGCGAGCGCGGCCGCGTCGAGGTCGGCCAGGGGCGCGCCGTGCGCGATGCCCGCGGCGTGGACGACCGCGGTGAGCGGGGCCTGCGGGTCGGCGCCGGCGAGGTCGAGGAGGGCGGCGACCGCGGCGCGGTCGGCCAGGTCGGTGGCGACGAGGGTGACGCGCGCGCCGGTGGCGCGGATCTCGTCGGCCAGCTCGTGGGCACCGGGCGCGTCAGGCCCGCGCCGGCCGGCGAGGACGAGGTGGGCGGCGCCCTGGGCGGCGGC
The DNA here is from genome assembly GCF_042726075.1 of Kitasatospora sp. NPDC127035. Classification (NCBI taxonomy): domain Bacteria; kingdom Bacillati; phylum Actinomycetota; class Actinomycetes; order Kitasatosporales; family Streptomycetaceae; genus Kitasatospora; species Kitasatospora sp. NPDC127035. The sequence goes on from NZ_JBHXDN010000078.1 coordinate 33,458, forward strand.
CCAGCGGGCCACCTGACCGCCGAGCGCGCCGGTGCCGCCGGTGACGAGGACGGTGCCGCGCGGCTGCCAGCCCTCGTCGGGCCCGGCCGCGGCGTGCGCGAGGCGGCGGACGAACAGGCCGGCCGGGCGGATCGCGATCTGGTCCTCGGCGTCGAGGCCGCCGGCGAGGACCGTGACGAGCCGGTCGGCGGCGCGCGGGTCGAGGGTGTCGGGGAGGTCCAGCAGGCCGCCCCAGCGGTCCGGGTACTCCAGGCCGACCACCCGGCCCAGCGCCCAGGTCTCGACCCGGGCGACACCGGTGACGCGGTCGTCGGGCCCGGTGCTGACCGCGCCGCGGGTGAGGATCCACAGGGGGGCGGTGACGGCGGCGTCCTCGACGGCCTGGGCGAGGGCGAGCGTGCCGGACAGCGCCGCGGGGACGCCGTCCTCGTCGGCCGTCTCCGAGGCGTCGCCCAGCGCGAGCAGCGAGACGACGCCGGTGACGCCGTCGAGCTCGCGCAGCCGGGCCGCGAGCGTGGCCCGGTCGGCGGCGGGGACGGTCACGACGGCGGCGCCGGCCCGGGTGAGGACCTCCTCGACGCCGTCGGCGGCATCGGTGGCGGCGGCATCGGTGGCGGCGGGCGCGACCAGGACCCAGGTGCCGGTGAGGGGCCGGGAGGTCGGGTCGGGCAGCGCCGTCCAGGTCTCCCGGTAGCACCAGCCGTCGGCCACGTCCCGCTGCTGCTTGCGGCGGCGCCAGGAGGAGAGCGCCGGGACGAGCGCGCCGAGTGTCTCCCGGTGGGCCTCGGCGTCGATGCGCAGCTCGTTGGCGACGACGCTGAGGTCGGCGGAGTCGATCGCGGCCCAGAAGCCGGCGTCCGCGTCCGTCGCTGCGACGGCCTCGCGGGGGGTCGGACGGAGCCAGTACCGCTGGTGGGAGAAGGGGTAGGTGGGCAGGTCGGTCGGGCGGGCGCCGGTGCCGTCGAAGAGGACCCGCCAGGTGACGGGCTGCCCGTGGACGAACAATTCGGCGACGGCGGTGAGCAGCGTGGTGGCCTCGTCGCGGTCGCGGCGCAGGGCGGCGACAGCGACCGTGTCGGGGCCGCTCTCGCGGGCGATCAGCGCGGTCAGGACGCCGTCGGGGCCGAGTTCGAGGACCCGGTCCGCGTCGAGGGCGGTGACGGCGTCGGCGAAGCGGACCGGGCGGCGGACCTGGTCGACCCAGTACTCCGGGTCCGACCACTGACCGGGCGTCACGGCCTCGCCCGTCACCGTCGAGACGGCGGGAAGCACCGGGTCGTGGAAGGCCAGACCGCTCACCACGGCCCGGAACTCCGCCAGCATCGGCTCCATCAGCCGGGAGTGGAACGCGTGACTCGTCCGCAGCCTCGACGTCTTCCAACCCCGCTCGGCAGCGAGTCCGGCGATCCGCACGATCTCGTCCTCGGCGCCCGACACGACCACCGCGGCCGGGCCGTTGACCGCCGCGAGGTCGATGTCCGGGAACGCCCCGCACACCTCGGCCTCCGACGCCCCGACGGCCAGCATCGCGCCACCCGACGGCAGCGCCTGCATCAACCGGCCCCGCGCCGCCACCAGCTTCGCCGCATCCGCCAGGGAAAGAACCCCGGCAGCGTGGGCGGCCGTGATCTCACCCACCGAGTGACCCGCCACGACATCCGGCGTCACACCCCACGAACGGACCAGCGCCAGCAGCGCCACCTCCACCGCGAAGATCGCCGGCTGCGCCGAACCCGTCCGGTCCAGCGACTCCGCGTCCAGCCCGTGCAGCCTCAGCCCCAGCGCCTCGCACGCCTCGTCATAGGCGGTCGCGAACACCGGGAACGCCTCCGACAACCCGCGACCCATGCCAACCCGCTGCGACCCCTGACCGGTGAACACCACCGCCAGCCGGCCCTCGACCGCCGTGCCCCGCACCACCGCGTCGCCCAGCAGCACGGCCCGCTGCTCCTGCACCGGCCGCGCGGTCAGGGCCACCCCGATGTCCGACGGATCCGCGGTCAGCGCCCGCACCCGCCGGACCTGGGCCTCCAGCGAATCGGCGGAGCGTGCGGTCACCACCAGCGGCACCACCGGCAGCGGGGTCGCCGCCACCGGCTCGCCCGCCGGCACCGGCGCGGGTGCCTCCTCCACGATCACGTGCGCGTTGGTCCCGCTGATCCCGAAGGACGACACACCGGCACGGCGGGGCCGCTCGCCCGCCGGCCAGGGCCGTGCCTCCGTCAGCAGCTCCACCGACCCGGCCGACCAATCGACCTGGGACGACGGCGCGTCCACGTGCAGCGTCCGGGGAAGGACCCCGTGCCGCATCGACTGCACCATCTTGATGATCCCGGCGACACCGGCCGCCGCCTGCGTGTGCCCGATGTTCGACTTCAGCGACCCCAGGCGGAGCGGCTCGCCGCCGGCCCGGTCCTGGCCGTACGTCGCCAGCAGCGCCTGGGCCTCGATCGGGTCGCCCAGCCGGGTCCCCGTGCCGTGCGCCTCCACCGCGTCCACGTCGGCCGGGGAGAGACCGGCCGACACCAGGGCCTGGAGGATGGCGCGCTGCTGGGCGCCACCGTTCGGCGCGGTCAGGCCGTTGGACGCGCCGTCCTGGTTGACCGCGCTGCCCCGGATCACCGCGAGGACGGGGTGCCCCAGGCGCTGCGCGTCCGAGAGGCGCTCGACCAGCAGCATGCCGACGCCCTCGCCCCAGCCGGTGCCGTCCGCGCCCTCCGCGAAGGACTTGCACCGGCCGTCGGCGGCGAGACCGCCCTGCTTGGCGAACTGGCCGAAGGAGTCCGGGGTCGACATGACCGCCACGCCGCCGGTGAGTGCGATCGAGCACTCCCGGCTGCGCAGGGCGCGACAGGCCAGGTGCAGGGCGACCAGCGAGGAGGAGCAGGCGGTGTCGATGGTGACGGCCGGGCCCTCCAGGCCGAACGTGTAGGCCAGCCGGCCGGAGAGGACGGCCGGGGCGGTGCCGGTGAGCAGGTGGCCGAGGACGCCGTCGGGCAGGTCCTCGACGTACGAGCTGTACCCCAGGTAGCTGCCGCCGACGAAGACGCCGGCCTGGGTGCCGCGCAGCGTCGCCGGGTCGATCCGGGCGTTCTCGAAGGTCTCCCAGGCCACTTCGAGCAGGACCCGCTGCTGCGGGTCCATCGCCAGCGCCTCGCGCGGGCTGATCCCGAAGAACGCGGGGTCGAAGTCGCCGGCGTCGTGGAGGAAACCGCCGGTGCGGACGTCGTCCTCGGCCGCCGCGGCCGGGGCGAACCAGCCCTCCCAGCCCCGGTCCGTGGGAAACCCGGAGACGGCGTCCCGGCCCTCGTCCACCAAGGCCCAGAGGTCCTCGGGGGAGGACACCCCGCCGGGGTACCGGCACCCCATCGCCACGACGGCGATCGGCTCCTGTTCCGCGGATTCCAGCTCGGTGAGGCGCCGGCGGGTCTGGGCCAGGTCCGCGCTCACCAACTTGAGGTAATCGCGAAGGGTTTCCTCAGTTGCCATTCAGCTTCACCTCTGCGGATGACCGAACGCACGTCGAATCGAGCGACGTCCGAAATCGAAGGCCTCGAAAAGCAGCCCGACGCTGAGGCTAGGAGCTCCGGATTGCCACCCGGAACCCCTAGCGCTCCCCTAGGGGCCTGCCCGCTCAGGCCCGTCCGAGCTGCGAGTCGATGAACTTCAGCAGGTCGTCGTCGGAATCCCCGGAGGGCGTCCCCGGCGCCGCCGCGGACGCCTCGGAACCCCCCGCGTCCAGCAGGGACAGCAGCGAACGGAGTTTGATCCGCAGCTTGGTCCCGGTGATCGTGTCCGGGGTGGATCCGGTGAGCCGCTGCTCTATGCCGTCGAGTTCGTCGAGGACCGAACGGGAATTGTCCGGAACCATGTGAATTCGCAGATACGCCGCGAGTGCGGCGGGCGTGGGATGGTCGAAGACCAGTGTCGCCGGGCACCGCAACCCGGTCGACGCATTCACCCGGTTGCGCAGCTCGACGGCCGTGACCGAGTCGAATCCGATTTCCCGGAAAGCACGGTCCGGCGGAATCCTGTCGGCGCGGGAAATGCCGATGACGGCCGCGATGTGTCCCCACAGCAGGTCGACCAGTTCGCGCTCGGCGTCCTCGGGCGGCAGGGCGGCCAGGCGGTCGCGGAGCGCGGCGGCGGCGTCGGTGTCCTCGGGCCGGTCCGGGCCGCGGTCGGCGGCGGCCTCCAGCTCGCTCAGGAGGCGGCCGGTCCGGGCCAGGCCGAACGCCGGCAGGAACCGGGCCCAGTCGACGTCCGCGACGACCAGCGACGCCGGTGCGGCGGCCAGTTCGGCCACCGCCCGGCCGGGGTCCAGCGGCCGGATGCCGAGCCGGAGCAGCGAGCCGTCCGCCGCCGCCGTGGCGGCGATCCCGCCGCCCGCCCACGGTGACCAGGCGACGGCCGTGGCCGGCCGGCCCTGGGCGCGGCGCCGGTCGGCGAACGCGTCGAGGAAGGCGTCGGCGGCCGCGTAGGCGGGGTGCCGGGCGGTGCCCCAGACGCCGGCCACGGACGTGAAGACGACGAACGCGTCCAGCTCGGTGCCGGCCAGGAGCTCGTCCAGGAGGAGCGCCCCGGTGACGCGGGCGCCCGTCACGGCCGCGGTCTCGGCCGCTGTCAGGTCGGCGACGGGGGTGTCCTGGGCGACGCCCGCCGCGTGCACGACGGCGCTGAGGTCGGCGGGGAGGCCGGCGACGAGCGAGTCCACCTGCTCCCGGACGGTGAGGTCGCAGGCGACGACGGTCACCTGCGCGCCGGTCTCGGCGAGTTCCGCGCGAAGGGCTTCGGCTCCGGGGGCGTCCGGGCCCCGGAGCCCGGCCAGGACCACGCCGGTCGCGCCGTTGCGGACGGCCCAGCGGGCGGTGTGCCCGCCCAGTGCGCCGGTGCCGCCGGTGATCAGGACGGTTCCGCGCGGACGCCAGCCGGCTTCGGCCGTCGCCGGGGCGGGCCGCAGGCGGCGGCCCCAGGGCTGCCCGTCGCGGAGCGCGATCTGGTCCTCGCCGCCCGTCGTGGCGAGGAGCGCGGCGAGCCCGTCGGCGGCGGGGCCCGTCGCGGTGAGCCCGTCGGCGCCGGCCTCGGGCAGGTCGACCAGGCCGCCCCACCGGCCGGGGTGTTCGAGTGCGGCGACCCGGCCGAGGCCCCAGACCTGGGCCTGCGCGAGGCTGCGCACCGGTTCGCCGCCGACGGCGACGGCGCCGCTGGTGACGATCCACAGCGGGGCGTCCACGCCGTCCAGCATCTGCACCAGGGAGACGGTGTCCGCGAGGCCGCGCGGTACGGCCGGGTGGTCGGGATGCGGGCGCTCGTCGAGCGCCAGCAGGGACACGACGCCCGCGGTCCCGCCGGGCGGGACGTCGTCGCCCGCGCCGGCGGTCACCACGTCCGCACCGGCCGAGGCCAGGTGCGCCGTGACGGCCGCCACGAGCGGGTGGGGTACGGCGGGTGCGACGACCAGCCAGCGGCCGGTGAGCCGGGCACCGGCGCCGGGCGTCACGGGGGCCCAGCCGACGGTGTGGCGCAGGCCGGTGTCCCGGGTGAGGGGCTCGCCCGCGTGGTCCGGCGAGAGCCAGTAGCGGCGGTGCTGGAAGGGGTAGGTGGGCAGGTCGGGCAGGCGGCGGCCGTCGGTGGGCCAGGCCCGCCAGTCGACCTCGATCCCGCGGACCCACGCCTCGCCGAGTGCGCGGATCCGCCCGGCCGGGCCGTCCTCGCCCCGGCGGAGCGTCCCCCAGATCCCGGCGTCGGGGGCGCACTGCTCCAGGGCCATGGTGAGCACCGGGTGCCCGGAGACCTCGGCGAACAGCCGGAAGCCGTTCGCCGCCAGCTTCTCCACGACCGGCGCGAAGCGGACCTGTTCCCGCAGGTTCGACCACCAGTAGGCGGCGTCCACCGGTTCGGTGACCTGCTCCCCCGTCACCGTCGAGTACCACGGGATGCGCGGGGCCGCGCCGCGCACCTCGCCCAGTGCGGCCGACACGGCCTCACGCGCGGGCTCCACCTGCGGCGAGTGCGACGCGTACCCGACGCCGACCAGCCGGGCCCGGACTGCGCGGCTCTCGCACCAGGGCACGAACGCCTCGACGAGCGGCCGCTCGCCCGCCACCACCACCTGCGACGGGGAGTTCACGGCGGCCACCACCAGGCCGGCCCACTCCGGGCCCGCCAGCCAGTCCGCGACGTCGTCGGGCGTGGCGCCGACGGAGGCCATGCCGCCGTGCCCGTCCAGTCCGACCAGCGCCCCGGAACGCGCCGCGACCACCCGCGCCCCGTCCTCGATCGTGAGCGCCCCCGCCACCACCGCGGCGACCACCTCACCCTGCGAGTGACCCACCACCGCGGCGGGCACCACGCCGTACGACTCCCACCACGCCGTGAGGGCGACACCCACCGCCCACAGCACCGGCTGCACCACCTCCACCCGCGCCAACCAGTCGTCCCCGCCCCGCAGCACCGCCTCCACCGAGAACCCCGTCAACGGCAACAGCGCCGCATCACACTCCCGCAGACGATCCGCGAACGCTCGCGACTCCAGCAGCCCCACCGCCATACCCAGCCACTGACCACCCTGACCCGGATACACGAACACCACGTCCGAGCTGCCCGACGGCGACCCGGCGACCGGGCCCAGACCCGCGGCCACCGCCTCCAGACCCTCCGCGTCCCACGCCACCGCCCGCACCGGGAGCGCCGCCCGGCCCACCAGCGTCGCTCCGACGTCGGCCGGGGAAGCCCCGGCGGTGAGGACGTCCCGCAGCGCCAGGGCCTGGGCGCGGACCGCGCCGTCGTCGGCGCCGGACAGCGGCAGCGGTACCGGCCGGCCCGGCTCGGGCTCCCCCTGCGACCCGGACTGCGACCCGGACTTCGGCTCGGACTTCGGCTCGGGCTGCGTCCCGGCCTCGGGCCGGGGCCGGGACGCCTCCGGTGCTTCTTCGAGGATGACGTGCGAGTTCGTCCCGCTGACGCCGAACGCTGACACCCCGGCCCGGCGCGGCCGGCCGGTCCTCGGCCAGGGGCGGGCCTCGGTGAGCAGCTCGACGCCGCCCAGCGCCCAGTCGATGTGCGGGGAGGGCTCGTCGACGTGCAGCGTCTTCGGCAGCACGCCGTGCCGCATCGCCATCACCGTCTTCATCAGCCCGGCCATGCCGGCCGCCGCCTGGGTGTGGCCGATGTTCGACTTCACCGACCCGAGCCAGAGCGGGTCGCCGGTGCGGCCGGCTCCGTAGGTGGCCAGCAGCGCGTTGGCCTCGATCGGGTCGCCCAGCGTGGTGCCCGTCCCGTGCGCCTCGACCGCGTCGATGTCGGCGGGTTCGAGGCGCGCGTCGGCCAGCGCCCGGAGGATGACCTTCTGCTGGGAGGGGCCGCTCGGCGCGGTCAGGCCGTTGGACGCACCGTCCTGGTTGACCGCGCTGCCCCGGACCACGGCGAGGACCGGGTGACCCAGTCGCTGCGCGTCCGAGAGCCGCTCGACCACCAGCACGCCGACGCCCTCGCCCCAGCCGGTGCCGTCCGCGGCGGCGGCGAAGGACTTGCAGCGGCCGTCGCCGGCCAGCCCGCCCTTCCGGCTGAACTCGACGAACGGGCCGGGCGTCGACATGACCGTGACGCCGCCCACCAGCGCGAGGTCGCACTCACCGGCCCGCAGCGCCTGCCCGGCCAGGTGCAGCGCGACCAGCGACGAGGAGCAGCCGGTGTCGACGGTCATCGCGGGGCCTTCGAGGCCGAACGTGTACGAGACCCGCCCGGACAGGACGCTGGCCGCGTTGCCGGTGCCGAGGTGGCCCTCCAGCTCGCTGGGGAAGACGCCCATCGACCACAGGTAGTCCGAGCCGTTCGTTCCGGCGAACATGCCGGTCCGGGTGCCGTGCAGGCCCAGCGGGTCCAGGCCGCCGCGTTCCAGGGCCTCCCAGGCGCACTCCAGCAGCAGCCGCTGCTGCGGGTCCATCGCGACGGCCTCGCGCGGCGTGATCCCGAACAGGCGGGCGTCGAAGCCGGCGACGTCGTCGAGGAACCCGCCCTCGCTGGTGTAGGTGGTGCCGCGCACCGCCGAGTCCGCGTTGACCAGGTCCCCGAGGTACCAGCCGCGGTCGGTGGGGAACGGTGACATCGCGTCGACGCCGTCGGTCACCAGTCGCCACAGGTCCTCCGGCGAGCCGACGCCGCCCGGGAAGCGGCAGCTCATCGCGGTGATCGCCAGGGGCTCGCCCCGGTCGGCCGTGGTGACGGCGACGGCGGGTGCGGGGGCGGCGGTGCCGCCGGCCCGGGCCAGCAGGTGCGCGGCCAGCGCGGCGGCGTTCGGGTGGTCGAAGACGACCGTGGCCGACAACGGCAGGCCGGTCTCGGCGCGCAGCCGGTTGCGCAGGTCGACGGCGGTCAGCGAGTCGAAGCCCAGCTCGCGGAACGGCCTGCGGGGTGCGATGTCGTCGACGGAGGGGTGGCCGAGCACGGCGGCGGCGCCGGACCGGACGCAGGCGAGGACGATCCGTTCCTGCTCGGCGACGGGCAGGCCCGCCAGGCGGGCGGCGAGACCTGACCCGTCCCCGGTGGGCTCCGCCGCCTGCGCCAGCGCGTCCCGGACGGCGGGGATGTCGCCGATCAGCGGCCGGGGCCGCTCGGCGGTGAAGAGTTCGGTGAAGCGCGGCCAGTCGACGTCGGCCACGCAGATCGTGGTGTCGTCCTGGGCGACCGCGCGGCGCAGCGCCTCGATCGCGAGTTCCGGCGCCATCTGGACGATGCCGCGCCGGCGCAGCTGGGCCCCGACCTCGGCCGAGGCCATCCCGGCCTCGTCCCACGAGCCCCAGGCGACGGCGGTCATCCTGCCGCCGCGGGCCCGCCGCTGCTCGGCGAGCGCGTCCAGGGCGGCGTTGGCGGCCGCGTAGGCGGCGTGCGCCTGACTGCCCCAGACGCCGGACATGGACGAGAAGGTGACGAACGCGTCCACGTCGCCGACCAGGGCGTCGAGGTGGACGGCGCCGGCGACCTTCCCCGCGAGCAGGCGCTCGACGAGGGCGACGTCGGTCTCGTCGAACGGCACGTTCGCGCCGGTCCCGGCCGCGTGCACGACGGCGTCGACGGGGCCGGCCTCGGCCAGCAGCGCCTCGACGGAGGCCCGGTCGGCCAGGTCGCACGCGACGATCCGGACCTCGGGGCAGAGCGCGGCCAGGTCGTCGCCCAGCCGGGCGGCGCCGGGCGCCCCGGGGCCGCGCCGGCTGGTCAGGACGATCCGTTCGGCGCCGTTCGCGGCGGCCCATCGGGCGATCCGGGAGCCGAGCGCGCCGGTGCCGCCGGTGACCAGGACGGTGCCCCGGGGCCGCCAGCCCTCCCCGCCCCGGCGGGCCGGCGCCGGGGTGATCCGGCGGGTCCACAGTCCGTCGGCGCGGATCGCGAGCTGGTCCTCCGCGCCCAGGGCGCCGGCGAGGACGGCGGCGAGGATCTCCTCGGAGCGGGCGTCCGGCGTCTCGGGCAGGTCGACCAGTCCGCCCCAGCGGCCGGGCAGTTCGAGCCCGGCGATCCGGCCCAGGCCCCAGACCTCGGCCTGGGCGAGGCTGAGCGGGGCGCCGCCGACGCCGACCGCGCCCCGGGTGAGGACCCAGGCGGGGGCGTCGATCCCGGCGTCGCCGAGTGCCTGGAGCAGCGTCAGCGAGCCGGCGACGGCGCGTGCGACCAGGGGGTGGTCCGGCACCGGCCTCTCGTCGAGGGCCAGCAGCGACACCACGCCGTCGTACGGCCCGGAGGGCAGGGCGGCGGCCATCGCGGCCCGGTCGGCGGCGGCGTCCAGGACCAGCACGTCGGCGTCCGGGAGGAGGCCGTCCGGCACGGGGGTGTCGACGCCCTCGGGCCTGACGAGCAGCCACCGGCCCTCGGGGCGCCCCGGTCCGGAGGCGGGCGCGGAGGCGGGGGTGGGGGTGGGGACGGGCAGCGGGACCCAGCCGACCGCGTACCGCCAACCGTCGATCGTGGACGCCAGCTTCCGGCGCGCCCGCCAGGACGCCAGCCCGTCGAGCACCGGTTCGACGGCGTCGGCGGTCAGGCCGAGTTCGTCGGCGAGCGACTCGGCGCCGCCCTCGACGGCGTTCCAGAACTCCGGGTCGCCGCCCTGGTCGCGGCGCTGCTCCTCGGGCGTCAGCCAGTGCCGGCGGCGCTGGAAGGGGTAGGTCGGCAGGTCGGGCAGCGGGCGCAGGCCGGAGAACCACGGGGACCAGTCGACGCGGACGCCCCGCGTCCAGGCGTCGCCGAGCGCGCGGATCTGCCCGGCCGGGCCGTCCTCGCCCCGGCGCAGCGTCCCCCACACCCCCGCGTCCGGAGCGCACTGCTCCAGCGCCAC
>NZ_JBHXDN010000079.1:0-43471 GCF_042726075.1 Kitasatospora sp. NPDC127035
CTCGGTCAGCTCGGGGCGGCCGGTGGAGACGCGCGGGGTGCGCGAGACGACCTTGGCGGCGTTGCCGGTGAACGCGACGGTGACGTCCTCGACGGCGCCTTCGGCCGCGGCGGCCTCCGGCGCGACGGCGTTCGGCTTGACCGCGATCACCGGCACCCCGGTCGAGACGCGCGAGTCGACGGTGAACGAGGCGGCGAACACCGACTGGGTCACGATCGGGCCGTCCTCGCCCGCGCGGAGGTCCACCGCGTCGGTGATGATGCCGGAGCCGAGGCGCAGGGCGACGCGGGCGGCGACCTCCTTGCCCTCGCCGGAGGAGGTGACCAGCACCGCGGCGGCCTCGCTCGCCTTCGCGATCTGGGTCAGCGCGTCCACCTTCGGGACGACCAGCTGGTCGGTGAACTCGGCGCCGTCGGCCACGTAGACCTTCGCCGCGCCGTACTCGGCCGCCTTCCCGGCGATCGCGGCGGCGGCCGGACCGGCCCCGAGGACGACGGCCGACGGCTCGCCGATCCGGCGGGCCAGGGTCAGCAGTTCGAGGGCCGGCTTGCGGACCACACCGTCGGCGTGGTCCACCAGGACGAGAATCTCAGCCATTGCTCAATGTCTCCGTACGTGGAAGTGGTGGGGTGAGGTGGGACGGGAGTGGGGCCTGGCGCCGATCAGATGAACTTCTGGTCGGCGAGGAAGCCCGCGAGCGCCTTGCCGCCCTCGCCCTCGTCCTTGACGACCGTGCCCGCGGTACGCGCCGGACGCGCCGCCACCGACTCCACCGCCGTCCACGAACCCGCCAGACCGACCTCGTCCGCCCCGATCCCCAGATCGTCCAGGTCCAGCGACTGCACCGGCTTCTTCTTCGCCGCCATGATCCCCTTGAACGAGGGGTAGCGCGCCTCACCCGACTGGTCCGTCACCGACACCACCGCCGGCAGCGAAGCCTCCACCAGCTCCGTCGCCGCGTCACCGTCCCGACGGCCCTTCACCACACCACCCTCGACCGACACCTCCGACAGCAGCGTCACCTGCGGCACACCCAGACGCTCAGCCAACAGCGCCGGCAGCACACCCATCGACCCGTCCGTCGACGCCATACCACCGATCACCAGGTCGAACCCGGTCTTCTCCAACGCCTTCGCCAGCACCGCCGACGTCCCGATCACGTCCGAACCGTGGATGCCGTCGTCGTTCACGTGCACGGCCTTGTCCGCACCCATCGACAACGCCTTGCGCAGCGCGTCCTTCGCATCGTCCGGACCCACCGTCAACACCGTCACCTCGGCGTCACCGCTCGCCTCCGCGATCCGCAACGCCTGCTCCACGCCGTACTCGTCCAGCTCCGACAGAAGGCCGTCCACGCCCTCCCGGTCGGTGGTGTGATCGTCCGAGAAACGACGGTCACCCGTCGCGTCCGGCACGTGCTTCACACAGACAACGATCCTCAAGCTCATGAGCGGTTCTCCTGGTACGGGTGCACTTGGTACGGGTGCACTGGTCCACGGCCTCAGGTCATGCCGAGGGTACTGAGTGCCAAGTCCGGCGCACCGCGCCCTGCGTGCGGCGCGCGCCACCTGGACCGGCATGCCCTGTCGGCTCTCTTCGACTGGCGTCAGAGGCTCTCCCGAGAGAATACGGCACTCAGTACCCCTCGTAAAGGAACTCAGTACCCTTCGGCCCTCCGGCGGGTCCGGCAGAGGGGCCGCGAACGGCGCCCGCGAGCCGGCGAGCCGCGGGAACGGGCCGGGCGGTGGACCGGGGAAAGGCTGCGCGCAAGGTTTGCGCAAGCACCTGCCAGGACCCGTCATGGAATCCGCCAGACCGCCCGGGCAGACCCTCGTCGGGGCCGCCGAGACCCGGGGCCCCGGACCGGGATCAAGGAGGGGGACCGACATGACCTTGGTGCACGGGGAAGTCCGCCACGGGGAACGGCGGAACGGACAGCAGGGCGGGGAGCGGCCGGGCAACCGGCGGTCGTGGGCCACGCTGACCGACTGCAAGGAGGTGCTGGTGGTCGTGCACTCCATGGTGTACGGCCAGCGGCTGCACGACATCTACCCGCTGCTCGGCGCGGACCTGCGGGTCCACGTCCAGTTCACGGTGGCGCCGCACGCCTTCAACGGGGGTGCGGCGGCACACGTCCGGCGGCTCGGTGGCACGGTGCTGCCGTGGGCGGAGGCCGTCCGGCGGGAGTTCGACCTGGTGCTGGCGGCCGGCTCGCAGGGGCTGGAGCAGTTGCGCGGCCCGCTCGTCCGGCTGCCGCACGGGGCCGGGCACATCAAGCTGTCACCCGGGCAGGCAGGGGTGGCAGGGGTGGCAGGCGCGACCGGCCCGGCGGAGGCGACGGGCGCGGGCTCGGCCGGCGAGCGCGCGGTAGGAGGAGACCCGACGGGCGGGGGCTCGGCGGGGGCGGAACCGGTGGGCGCCGAGTCCGGGCGGTCCGCTCGAACGGTCGCCGGGCTCGGGCCCGAGTACGTCACCTGGAACGGGCAGCTGGTGCCCACCGCGTACGCGCTCGCCCACCAGGACGACCTCACCGAACTCGGCCGCGGCTGCCCGGAGGCGCTGCCGATCGCCGAGGTGGTCGGCGACGGCTGCTACGACCGGATCGCCGCCGCGCTCCCCGCCCGCGAACGGTACCGGGCGGCGCTCGGGCTGCGGCCCGACGAGCGGCTGGTGGTGGTCTGCTCCACCTGGGGCAGCGGCTCGCTGTTCACCAGGCTGGACGCGGTCCTGCCTCGGCTGGCCGCCGAACTGCCCCGGCACGGCTACCGGACCGCGCTGCTGGTCCACCCCAACGTCGCCGCCCAACACAGCCCCTGGGCCGTGCGCTCCTGGGCGACGGCGACCTCGCGCGGGGCGGTCACCGTGCTCTCGCCCGAGGAGGACTGGCGGCCGCTGCTCGTCTCGGCCGACTTCATCATCGGCGACCACGGCTCCGTCACCCTGTACGGCACGATGACCCGGGCGCCGATCCTGCTCGCCGAGTACCCGCACCGGGACGTCAATCCGCGGTCGCCCGGCGCGCTGCTCGCCCGCACGGCGCCGTCACTCACCCCCGCCCACCCGCTGACCGCCCAGCTCGCGTACGCGGCGGAGCAGTACCGGCCCGAGGAGTACGCCGCCATCGCCGCGCGGATCAGCTCCGAGCCGGGCCGGTTCGACCGGCGGATGCGGCGGCTGCTCTACCGCGTCCTCGGTCTGGGCGAACCCGCCCACGCGCCGGAACCACCGGCGCTGCCCCTTCCCCTGCCCCTGTCGCTCGTGTCGTCCTCGGGGGGCGCGGGGTTCGCCGGGCCCGGCGAACCCGGCGGATCTGCCGGACACGGCGGACACGGCGGGTGGGGGTGACCGTGGCCGCACTGCACACGGTGCGGCTCGCCCCGGCCGACGGCCTCGCGCCGTCGGCCGGGGCGCCCGCCTCGCTCTTCGAGGCCCGCGTCCACTCCCCCGCCGGCTTCTGCCACGGTCTGCTCACCAGCTGCCTGCGGAACGATCCGGACGGCGACCCGCTCGCCCGCACCTTCGTCGACGAGCACCTGGCGCTCGACCTCACCGACCCCGACGCCGGCCGGTGGCGCCACCATGCCGACGTCCTCCACCTCCGCGCGCCCGATCCCCGACAGGCACTCGCCCGGCTCGCCGCCGTCCTGCGGGCGCACCCCGGTTGCGCGGTCGCCTCGGCCGAGTGCGGCGGCGGCTCGTTCCTCGTCCTCGCCCGGACGGGAGGGCGGCTGGCCCTCCGGCTCCGGCCCGGCACCGGCGGTCCGCCGTCCTCCTGGCCGCGGTCGGCCGTCGGTTCGCTCGCCCACGCCTGGTTGGCCGCCGGGCGGGCACTGGCCGAGATCACCACGTTGGCCGCCTCGGCGTCCTCCCCGCACGGGTCGCTCGGCGGCAGGTTCGGCCGCGGACGGCGACCCGGCACACCCTCCCCGCCGACCGCCCCGCCGACCGGGCGCCCACCCGGACGGCCCGACGGCCGGTGAGCCGAACCGACCTGCGCCCGGCGGCACCACTACTCCGGGCCCGCCTCCCCGTCGTCCGGCGGGGAGGCGGCGGCCCCCAGGGCGTCGAGGCCGGCGGCCAGGCGGGCGGCGTCGGGGGCGGCCAGCGCCCGGTAGTGGGACAGCGACTCCCGGTACCGGGCCGCCGCCTCGGTGAGGCGCCCGCGGTCACGGGCCAGGTCGCCGGTGAGTTCGAGGACACGGGCCTCCCAGTGCCGGGCCTGACCGGTACGGAACTCGGCCAGCGCCTCCGCGTAGCAGCGCTCCGCCTCCCCGTCCGCACCGAGCGCCGCGTGCGCCTGACCGAGGAAGGCGAGCGCCCGGGCGGCCTCGTACGCGGCGGGCACGGCGGCCAGCTCACGGTGGGCGCCGGTGATCACCGGGACGGCCTCGGCGGCCCGCCCGGCGGCGAGCAGGACGTCACCCAGCGCCAGACGGGCGAGGGCGGTGCCACGGGCGTAGCCCCGGGCCTCACGCAGGGTGACCGCCCCGCGGAGGCACTCGGCCGCCTCGGTGAGCCGGCCCGCCGTCCGGTGGGTCTGGCTCAGGCCGTAGAGCGCGTCGGCCTCGACGAGCGGGTCGCCGACCGTCCGGGCCAGCGCGAACGCCTCCTCGAACCAGGCGGCCGCCTCCTCCCCCTCCCCGGCGTTGCGCAGGCCGGTGCCGCCGGAGGTGAGCATCCGCAGCTCCCCCGCCCGGTCGCCGGCCGCGCGGGCGGCGGCCCGGCCGATCCGGTGCGCCTCGATCCAGAGCCGGGCCGGACGCCGCCGGAGGAACAACGGCCACATGGCGTCGACGAGTTGCCAGGCGACGGCGGTCCGGTCGGTGGCGGCGGCCCAGCGCAGTGCGTCCGCAAGCCGGTCGGCCTCGGCGTCCAGCCAGCCGAGGGCCTCCGCCTCTTCGGTGAACTCTCTTGCGCGGGGCACCGGTTGCCGCGTGTAGTCACGGCCCAGGGTGCGGTGGCTCGGGCTGAGCAGCGCCTCGGCGGCGGTCGCGGAGGCCAGGTACCAGTCGAGGACACGGTCGACGGCGGCCCGGCCCTCCGGCGCGTCACGGACCTCGACGGCGAGCGCCCGGGCGTGCAACTTCACCAGATCGTGAAAACGGAATCCGCCCTCCATCTCCTCCAGGAGGTGGACGTCGATCAGGCCGTCGAGCAGCCGGTCCGCCACGCCGGGTGCCAAGTCGCCCACGGCGCAGGCGACATCGAGCGTGAAGACGGGGAAGGGCAACAGACCGAGAAGCCGGTAGAAGCGCGCCGCGTCCGCGTCCAGCACCTCGAAGGACGCGTCCAGCACATGGTGCACGGCCTCTCCCTCCACGTCGAACGCGGCGAGCCGGTCGGATTCGTGGCCGAGCGCCTCGGCGGTGGCGGCGAGCGACTGGACCGGGCGGGCCGCGATCCGGGCGGCGGCCAGACAGACCGCGAGCGGCAGGCCCGCGCAGCGCTCCACCACCTCGGCGGCGGCGGCGCGTTCGCGGGCCACCCGGTCCTCGCCGACCCGCTGGGTGAGCAGCTGCGCCGCCGCGTCGTCCGAGAGCAGGTCGACCTTGCGGAACACGGCCCCGTCTATGCCGAGGCCGGTGAGGCGGCGCCGGCTGGTGACCACGACGACGGCGTGCTCCGAACCGGGCAGCAGCGGGCGGACCTGCGCCGCCGTGGAGGCGTTGTCGAGCAGCACGGCGATCCGGCGCTCGGCGGCCAGCGAGCGCCACAGCGCGGCCCCCTCCGCCAGGCTGCCGGGCACCGGCGTGATCCCGAAGGCCCGCAGGAAGGCGCCCAGCGCCTCGGCCGGGTCGGCCGGCCCGCCCGGGGCATGACCGCGCAGGTCGGCGTAGAGCTGGCCGTCGGGGAACCTGCCGGACAGGCCGCGCAGCCACTGGGTGGCGAGCACCGTCTTGCCCACCCCGGCCGGACCGGTCACCACCACCGTGACGTCGGCGGCGTCGGTCGCGTCGCCCAACGACCGGTCCAGCGCCGCGAGATCGTCCTCACGTCCGACCAAGCGTCTCGGCACCGGGGGGAGTTGGCGTGGCACGGGAAGCGCCGGGGCCGGGGCGGGCCCGCCGTGGATGTGCACGCTCCGGATCGACCCGGCCTGGACCACCGAACCGCCCACCCGGGTGCCGGAGACCGAGTAACTCCCGCCCGTCGACTGCTGATCCGCCTCACTCACCGGCCGCTCCCGCCGGCCGGCCGTGCACCCGGCTGCGCATCCGGCTCCGTGAACGTCACAGGCTCCACTGGTCCCCCTACCCGCAGAACGACGTATCCGAGTGGCAGGACCCCGACGGTGATCAGAGGTGATCAAATACCGTGCAGCCGATACCACATGACGCATGGTCATATGGAGAATATGCCAATAACCTCGATCCCTGAAGAAGGCAGACGGTATAGCAACGGCGCCCGAAAGCGTGGGATGCTCACCTCCGACACGGCAAGCTGGTAGCCAACCGGCGGGGGGCGTCGAATGGAGTTCCATCTTCTGGGCTCGGTTGAACTTTCGGTGAACGGCGAGTTGTTGGCGATTCGCTCGGACAAGCGTCGCCGCCTGCTCGCCGCCCTGGCCCTGGAGGTGGGGCGACCGCTCTCGCACGAGTGGCTGGCCAACAGGATCTGGGACGAGGAACCGCCGCCCAGCGCGCTGGCCAGCATCTACAGTCACGTCTCCCGCATTCGGAGCGAGTTGCGAAAGGCCGCCGACGCGGAAGGCCTCAGCGCGCCCCGGGACGTCCCCACCATCGACACCCGATCGCACACGTATGCGCTTCGCACCGACCCCCAATTGATCGACTGGCATCGCTATGTCGACCTTTCGCGGCGAGCCCGCCAACTCGCCGACAACGGGGACGACGTCCAGGCGCGGACCGTCCTGAGCCGGGCCGAGGAACTGTGGCGCGGCGAACCGCTCGCCGGACTCCCCGGCGGCTGGGCCCAGTCCACCCGCGCCACCATGGCCGACCAGCGCCTCGCCACCACCCTCCTGCGGGTCGAGATCGACCTCCGGCTCGGCCGCCACAGCGAACTCATCCCCGAACTCACCGCGCTCCGCGAGGAGCGCCCCACCGACGAACGCGTCGCCGCCCACCTGCTGGTCGCCCTCCACGGCGCCGGCCGCCAGGCCGAGGCGCTCGCCGTCTACCCCGCCGTCGTCCGCCGCCTCCGCGCCGACCTCGGCACCGCCCCCGGCGCCGCCCTCACCCGCCTCCACGAGCGGATGCTGCGGGGCGCCCCGCTCTCGGGACCGGACGGGCGGGCGGAGCCGCCGCCCGAGGACCGGACGGATGGACGCACCGACCGGCGGACGACGGCTCGGCCGCACCCTGCGCGCACGGCGCCCGCCCAGCGGCCAGTCCCGGTCGGCCCACCGGCTCGACACATGATCGGCCGCCACGACGATCTCCGACGACTGCTCGGCGAGCCCGAGGACGGGAACGAGCAGGGCGGCGTGGTGACCGTGTCCGCGATCCTCGGCATGGCCGGCGTCGGCAAGACCACGCTCGCCCTGCATGCGGCACACCTGATGCGGTCGCGCTTCCCCGGTGGCTACGTTCACCTCAACCTAGGTGCCCACGCGGGCAACCAGCACCCGCTCACCACCGAGGCCACAGCCACCGCACTGCTCCGGCGACTCGGTGTTCCGGCCGCGACCATCCCGCTCGACACCGAGGAGCTCTTCGGGCTCTGCGCCGAGGTCCTGGCCTCGCGCCGGGCCGTCGTGGTGCTCGACGACGCCTCCAGCGCAGCCCAGATCCGTCCCCTGCTACCGACCGCCCCTGCCTCCCTGGTCTTCGTCACCAGCCGCCACCGGCTCGCCGAGCTACCCGGCTCCAGACCGATCTTCCTGGACATCCTGCCCGTCGATGACGCGGTCGCCCTGTTCACCTCGGTGGTCGGTCGCGAACGGGCGGGCGACCGCAGCCGGATCGTCGAAATCGTCGACCGCTGCGGCCTTCTGCCGCTGGCCATCGAACTAGCCGCGAGCCGGTTCAAGGCGCGCCCCTCGTGGACCCTGGATCATCTGGCCCAGCGGCTGTCCCGCAAGACCGGCCGGCTCGCGGAGATCCGGCACGGCTCCGAGAGCATCGCCCGCGCCTTCGAGGTCTCCTACCGCTCCCTGCCCCGCGAGCAGCGGGAGGCGTTCCGGCTACTGGGCCTCTACCCGGGGCCGGACATCGGCCTGCACGCGGCGGCGGCGCTGCTGGGGCGGTCGGTCGACGAGACGGACCAGATTCTGGAGGCCCTGCACCACTGCCACCTACTTGGCGAGGACGTGCCGGAGCGCTTCCAACTCCATGACCTCCTCCGCGAGTACGCGATTCTGCTGGCTCGCGAGGAGGGGGGCCCGGAAGAGGTCGATGGAGCCATCCGCCGGCTGCTCGGTTTCATGCTCGGGGCGGCCGACCAAGCCGACCGGCTGTTGTATCCGCGGCGGTCACGTCTCGCATTGCCACCGCTCCGTCAATTACCCGGACTGGAAACACTCCTGTACGACATTGACCTCAACTCAACCGAATCCGCGCGGGACTGGCTTGACACCGAGCAAGCGGGACTGATCGCGCTCGCAGCCCATGCACAGAACACCGAGCACCCCGAGGCCGCCGCCTGGCTGGCTCACGTACTGGCCGGCCACCTTGACGCCCAGGCCTACTGGAGTGAGGCCCACGACCTGCATCAAGCCTCGGTCACGTACTGGCGTTCGGCAGCGAACGACCGCTGCGAGGCACGGGCGCTGATCAACCTCGGCGCGACCCTCGCGAACGCCTCGCGCTACCCGGCGGCGTTCGAGGCCCTGGAGCGCGGGCTCGCCCTGGCTCGGGCCGAGGAGGACACAGATGCCATCGCAGAGGCACTGAGCCTGCTCGGCGAGCTGCTCTGGCACCAGAGCTCCCTGCCCCAGGCTCTTGCCATGCAAGAGGAGGCGCTGCGAATCCGAAGAGAGAGCGGCGACCGCTGGAACACCGCCCGGTGCCTCGCCAGCGTCGGAATCGTGCAGAGCTCACTAGGAAATCAGGAAATGGCCCTCACGGCCTATCGGAGCGCCCTTCCGCTGGCTCGGCAATTCAATGACAGAACTTTCGAACTGATAATTCTCAACAATATCGGCGACCTTCACCTGAGCGCCGGCGACCTTCCGGCGGCCCGCATCGCATTCGAACGCATACTCGAACGCGGGGTGGACTTCATGTCCCATTTCGACCTGGCAGTCGTGAAGATCAACCTGGCATCCTCGCTCAGGATCCCGGAGGAACTCGATCGAGCCCTGACTCTCTACCGGTCAGCCCTGTCCGTGTTCCGCTCAGTCGGCGGCATCCGACACGAGGCGGACACGCTCAACAGCCTCGGTGACACACTTCGATCGGCCGACCGTCCGGCGGAAGCTCACGATCAGTACACCATCGCCCTCGCGCTGGCCCGATCCATCGGAACGACCCGCGAAGAAGTGGCCGCCCTACGGGGGCTCGGCTGCTCCGAGGTCATGCTCGGACAGAGCGTCGCCGCGATCGGCCACCTCACTGCGGCGATCTCGATCGCCCGGCAGATCGGCGCCGCCGACCAGGCCGACCTGGCCGAAGAGGCGCTTACCAAGATCCATCCACGAAGCGCAGATGGAGTGCCGCGTTCCGATTGACTGCTCGTCGACTCTATGCACTTCTGATCGAATTTGATCGTAGAGATACTAAGCAGTCGCTACATGGATCCAACGATTGCACGGTACCGAACACATGCCAATGTGTCAGACACCGCTTTGTGTTGCCCCTGACGACTCTGCTACACATGGCTCGGAGCGCAGCAGATCTTCGCGCCCCGAACCATCGCTACACGCAGAGAGACACAGGAAATGAGCGACCTTCACGCCCCGATAGTCGAATGCCCTCGGATCCGAGCCACCGAGCCGGCCAATAATTCCGCGGAACCGGCGGCACCGGGGTTCTTCTGGCGGATGCCCATCTGGTACTGAGGCGCCGCGCCATCTCCGAGGGCGTGATCGGGGCTCCGATCACGCCCTCGGAGATGACCCCGCCCGACTTCTCAGCCGCCCAGGGCTACGGCGGCCTCCGCGGTGAGGAGGCGGAAGGTCAGGGACTCCTGGAGGTAGAGGTCCACGGTGTCAGGGGTGTGGGAGAGGTACCCGACGGAGACGTCCTGGCCGAGGACCAGTTCGAAGTCTCCGCCACGGGCGGAGAGCAGGAAGGCGCCCTCGACGGCCGGGGCCCAGATGATCTCGCCGTCGAGCAGGCGGGCGATGTGTGCGGCCACCGGGTAGCCGTGGTCCGAGGTCTCGCTCACGGCGGTGTAGGCCCCGGCGCCGAGGAGCAGGGCGTACGGGCCGCCGACGCCGGCGAGGCGGAGGACGGTGAGGGCCTGGCTGACGGCGGTGGGATAGTCCCGGACGTCGGCCGGGAGCGGCACCGCCGGGTTGGACGCGCCGGCGCGGATGCCCTCGATCCCCGCGGCCCGGTAGCCCTCGAAGACGGTGCGGTCCTCGGCCAGGGCGAGCGCCCGGGCGGCGTCCTTGACGGGCTGCCAGTCGGAGTCGCGGGAGCCGCGCTCGACGTCGTCGACGGCCTCGCGCGAGACGGTGAACGGGACGCGCAGTTCGACGACCGGCCGGGCCTCCCTGGCGTGGGCCACGACACCGTCCGCGGGCGGGTCGATGGAGGTCAGGTGGCCGGTTCCGACGGCGGCGAGCGCGAGGCCCTCGGGGCCGCTCAGGTCGACCACCCGGCGGCCGGCGACGTGCAGCTTGAAGGTCTGCCGGGCCTCCTCCTCGATCTCCTCCCAGGCGGCGGCCGAGACGGGGGCGAGGTCGCGGTGCAGGTTGTTCATCGTGACGGGGTCTCTTTCAGGCTGCCGATGGCGAGCGAGCCATCGAAGGAGGCGAGGGACGGGGCGCGGGGCGGCGCTGCGGGGACGGGCGGGGCGTCGGCGGTGTCCGCGGCGGGTGCGGGCGGCGGGTCGTCGAGGAAGTCCGCGGTCGGCACGTGGAAGAGGGTCCCGGTGACGGCGGTGGAGACGTCCAGCAGCCGGTCGTACGCGCCCGGCGGGCGGCCGACGAACATGTTCCGCAGCATCTCCTCCGTCACCTCCGGGTCGCGCGCGTAGCCGATGAAGTAGGTGCCGAACTCGCCACCGTCCTCGAACGATCCGAAGGCCATGTTGAACCGCATGATCTGCCGTTCCTCGCCGTCCGGGCCGGTGATCGTGGTCAGGGAGACATGCGAGTCGGCGGGTTGGGAGTCGTCGTCGAGTTCGATGTCGGTGAGCTTGGTACGGCCGACCGCCCGCTCCTGTGCCTCGACCGGCAGCCTGTTCCAGGCGTCCAGGTCGTGCAGGTACTTCTGCACGACGACGTAGCTACCGCCCGCGAACTCCGGGTCCTCGGGGCCGACCCGGACGGCGGCGTCCGCGGCCCGGCCCTCGGGGTTCTCGGTGCCGTCGACGAAGCCGAGCAGGTCACGGTCGTCGAAGTAGCGGAAGCCGTGGACGGCGTCCACGACGGTGGCCGCCCCGGCGAGCCGCCGGGTGAGCTGGCCGGCCAGTTCGAAGCAGAGGTCCATGCGGGCGGCCCGCAGGTGGAACAGCAGGTCGCCCGGGGTGGCCGGGGCGCGGTGACGGGCTCCGGCCACCTCCCGGAAGGGGTGCAGCGCCGCCGGACGGGGGCCGGCGAAGAGGCGGTCCCAGGCGTCGGAACCGATGCCGGTGACGCAGGTCAGGCCCGCGTCGGGGGCGCGGAAGCCGACGGAGCGGCGCAGTCCGGCGAGGTCGGGGAGCAGCGCGCGGACGGTCTGCTCGCCACCGGGGTCGACGGTGAGCACCAGGAAGATCGCGGCGCTGGTGAGCGGGGCGAGGACGGGTTGCGCGTCGGGCGGGTCGGCGGGCGGCGCCGGGTCGGCGGCCGGGAGTCGGGCGGCGGACGGGGGCGGCACGGAGGGCATGGCGGACTCCGGTCTCCGGGGTCTGATCGTCCGTACGATTACACCCCAGAGCGGACATTACGGCGCGGTCGCCGCCCCGAACGCGCGAAGGCCCGTACCGGACGGAGGATCCGTCCGGTACGGGCCGGCAGGTGACACGGTCCCCGGGGCAGGTCCTGGGGCGGGGCCGGCGCGGGGCCGGGCGCGACGGTGCGGCGCAGTGGCGCGGGGGTCAGCCGCGGGTGCGGCGGCGCAGGCCGGTCGCGGTGACCAGGGCGCCGAGCACGACCGCCGCCACCGGCACCACCAGCGCGGCACGGAAGCCGTCCAGCCCGGCCTGCGCGGTGCCGTCCGTGCCGGTCGCCGCCAGGTTGACGGTGGTCACCACCGAGAGGCCGAGTGCCGCGCCGAACTGGAAGGAGGTGTTGAGCAGCCCGCCGGCCAGCCCCTGCTCCTCCTCGGCCACGCCGTCGGTGGCGGCGATGGTCAGCGGCCCGTAGGCGAGCGCGAACGCCAGTCCGGTGAGGATCATGGTCGGGAACATCATCGGGTACGTCCAGTCCAGCCCGACCGGCAGGAACAGTGCGTACGAGACGGCCGCCAGGCAGAAGCCGCCGAGGATCACCCGGGCGTTGCCGAACCGCTCGACCAGCCGGGGCGTGAGCGTCGGGGCCAGTACCGCGTCCACGCCGACGGCGAGCAGCGCGAGCCCGGTCTGGAGGGAGCTCCAGCCGCGCAGGTCCTGGAGGTACAGGGTGACGACGAACTGGAAGCCGAAGAACGAGCCGGCGAAGAGCAGCGCGCCCAGGTTGGCCCGCAGGAGCGGCCCGGAGCGCAGCAGGCCGAGACGGACCAGCGGTGCGGCGGAGCGCCGTTCGATCGCCGCGAAGGCGGCCAGCAGGGCCAGTCCGCCGGCCAGCGAGGCCACCGTCCAGAGTGCCTCGGCGCCGGGCTCGCCGAGCCTGACCACCGCGTAGACCAGCAGCAGCATCGCGCCGGTGGCGGTCGCGGCGCCGGCCAGGTCGAAGCGTTCGCCGGCGCGACGGGTGGGCGCCTCGTCGCGCGGGATCAGCGGCAGCGCGGCGATCAGCAGGGCGCCGGCCAGCAGGACGGGAGCGAAGAAGACCCAGCGCCAGCTGACGGCGGTGAGCAGCCCGCCGGCCACCAGACCGAGCGAGAAGCCGGCCGCCGCCGTGCCCGCGTAGACGAGCAGGGCGCGGTTGCGGCGGGGCCCCTCGGCGAAGGCGGTGGTGATGACGGCCAGTCCTGCGGGGGTCATGAAGGCCGCGGAGAGGCCGGTGACGAAGCGGGCCAGGATGAGCATCCAGCCCTCGGTGGCGAGACCGCCGAGGCCGGAGAAGAGGACGAAGACGGTGAGCCAGAGCAGGAACATCCGGCGCCGGCCCAGCAGGTCGGCGGTCCGGCCGCCGAGCAGCATGAACCCGCCGTAACCGAGCACGTAGGCGCTCAGCACCCAGCTGAGTGAACCGGTGCTCATCCCCAGGTCGGCGCGGATCGACGGGAGCGCCACGTTGAGCATCGCGACGTCGATGCCCTCCAGGAAGATCGCGCCGCAGAGCACGAGGAGCACGGCTGCCTCCCGCCCGCCGAAGCGGGACGGGGGCCCGGAGGCGGCGTCGACCCGGCCGCCGGACGGGCCCGGGCTTCCGACAGGGCCCGGGCTTCCGGTTTCGGGCACGGCTGATGACACGGACACGGAGGTCTCCTGGGAGTGCGCGGGGAGGCGAGGGCGACAGAACGAGCCGGTTCCTCTTCGGCCGGTCGGTTCCCTCTTGTAACCACTGGCCATCCTGAGGCAGCATCAGGAGCTGTGGAAGAAGGCACTTTGAAGTTACCGACGCACTGCGCGGGTACCGAGGACGGCTACGACGTGCTCCAGTGGGACACCCGGGAGGACTGCGAGGTCCGGCAGATTCTCGACCGGATCGCCGACAAGTGGTCGCTGCTGGTCATCGCCCTGCTCGACCGCCGCTCGCTGCGCTTCACCGAGCTGCGGCGCGAGATCGACGGGGTCAGCCAGCGGATGCTCACCGTCACGCTGCGGCAGTTGGAGCGTGACGGCCTGGTCGAACGGACGGTCCACCCGGTGGTGCCGCCCCGGGTGGACTACGCGCTGACGCCGCTGGGGCGGACGCTGCACGCCACCATCCAGTCGCTGGTGACGTGGACGGAGTCGCATCAGCGGGAGATCGCGACGGCCCGCGCCTCGTACGACGCGCGCGCGGTCTGAGCACCCGCCGCACAGCACGGCGAAGGGGCGGGCCCGGGTCGGGTCCGCCCCTTCTTGCCGCGGGTTCGCCGCGCGGCGCCGGCGCCCTGCCGCTCCCGCCGCCTCGCCGTCAGACCCGCAGGGCGGCGAGCTGCTCGGCGAACGGGACCACGGCCTGGGCGGCCGGGGCTTGCGCGCCCGGGGCGGTCTGCTCCGGCCGGGCCGAGGGGACGCGGCCGGCCAGCAGCGCGGCGAGCTCGCCGGCCGCCCGGTCGATCCGCCCGGGGAGGCCGTCGGTGAGCCGGTCCCCCGCGGCGCCCCAGTCGTCGGTGGCCGCGTACACCGCGGTCGGGACGACGACCGCCCGCAGGTAGCTGAAGAGCGGCCGGACGGCGTGCTCCAGCGCCAGCGAGTGCCGGGGCGTGCCTCCGGTGGCCGCGATCAGCACCGGCTTGCCGGTGAGCGCGTCCGGGTCGATCACGTCGAAGAACGACTTGAACAGCCCGCTGTACGAGGCCGCGAAGATCGGCGTCACCGTGATCAGGCCGTCGGCGCGGGTGACCTCCTCGATCGCCTCGCGCAGTGCGGCGCCGGGGAAGCCCGTGACGAAGTTGTTCGCGATGTCGGTGGCGAGGTCGCGCAGTTCGACCACCGTCACCTCCACCGGCCGCCCGGCGGAGCCGAGCCGGCGGCTCGTCGACTCGGCCAGCCGGTCGGCGAGCAGCCGCGTCGAGGACGGCTTGCTCAGGCCGGCGCTGATCACCACCAGTCGGTACGCGGTCACTTGGTCACCTCCGTGGTCTCCTGCTGCTCCTGCTGCTGCTCGCCCTGCCGGGCGAGCTCGGCCGCGACCCGGGCCTCGTGGGTCGGCCCGTCCGGGACCTCGGCCGGGCGGCCCTTCGCGAACTCGGCGCGCAGGACCGGCACGACCTCCTCGCCGAGCAGGTCCAGCTGCTCCAGCACCGTCTTCAGCGGCAGGCCCGCGTGGTCCATCAGGAACAGCTGGCGCTGGTAGTCGCCGAAGGACTCGCGGAAGGTCAGCGTCTTCTCGATGACCTCCTGCGGGCTGCCCACGGTGAGCGGGGTCTGGTCGGTGAACTCCTCCAGCGAGGGGCCGTGCCCGTACACCGGCGCGTTGTCGAAGTACGGGCGGAACTCGCGCACCGCGTCCTGCGAGTTCTTCCGCATGAACACCTGGCCGCCGAGCCCGACGTACGCCTGTTCGGCGGTGCCGTGCCCGTAGTGGGCGTAGCGCTCCCGGTAGAGGTTGACCAGCTTCTGGAAGTGCTCCTTGGGCCAGAAGATGTTGTTCGCGAAGAAGCCGTCACCGTAGTAGGCGGCCTGCTCGGCGATCTCCGGGCTGCGGATCGAGCCGTGCCAGACGAACGGCGCGACGCCGTCCAGCGGGCGCGGGGTGGAGGTGAAGGACTGCAGCGGGGTGCGGAAGCGGCCCTGCCAGTCCACCACGTCCTCGCGCCACAGCTGGTGCAGCAGCGCGTAGTTCTCGATCGCGAGCGGGATACCCTGGCGGATGTCCTTGCCGAACCACGGGTAGACCGGGCCGGTGTTGCCGCGACCCATCATGAGGTCCACCCGGCCGTCCGCGAGGTGCTGGAGCATCGCGAAGTCCTCGGCGATCTTCACCGGGTCGTTGGTGGTGATCAGGGTGGTCGAGGTGGAGAGGATGATGCGGTCGGTCTGCGCGGCTATGTACCCGAGCATGGTCGTCGGCGAGGACGGCACGAACGGCGTGTTGTGGTGCTCGCCGGTCGCGAAGACGTCCAGCCCGACCTCCTCGGCCTTGCGTGCGATGGCGACCATCGCCTTGATCCGCTCGTGTTCGCTCGGGGTGCGGCCCGTGGTCGGGTCGGGGGTGACGTCGCCGACGGTGAAGATTCCGAACTGCATGCTGCTCACCACACTCCTGGTGAATCCCGGTCGGGATCCGATCGTCAAAGTTTCAACCACCTTAGCATCGACCGTCCCGCCGATATTCCCCCGAGCGCCCCTCTCCTCGCCCCCGGCTGCCCACCGACCCCCTCCCCTGGCTGTCGAGGGCTGCCGGGGGCGGGAGCGGGGGCCGGGCGGGGAGGTCAGTCGGTGTAGGCGGGCTCGGGGGTGCGGTCGGCGGGGGTGCGGTCGGCGGGGGCGGGGGTGGGGTGGGCGCGGCGGGTACCGAGCGCCTCGGGGAGGAGGGTGACCAGGCCCGCGACGGCGAGGCCGGCGCCCAGCCAGAGGGGCGCGCGCAGGCCCCACGCGTCGATCGCGAGGCCGCCGAACGAGGTGCTGATGATGATCCCCAGGGTGATGAAGGAGGAGTGGACGGTGTTCACCAGCGGGCGGGCGTTGCCGGTGCGCTGGACCCGGGACACCATCGCGGGGTTCATCGTGACGCCGACCAGACCGATGCCCAGCAGGAACGCGACGGCCGGCACCGGCAGGTCCGCGAAGAGCGCGAAGCCCGCCAGGAAGACGGCGTTCAGCGCCAGGCCCAGGGTGAGCACGGGCACCGCGAAGCGGTCGGCGAAGCGCCCGACCACGGTGTTGCCGACGACGGTGGCCGCGCCGTACGCGACCAGCAGCAGCGGGACGGAACCGGCCGAGAAGCCGGTGACCTCGGTGAGGATCGGGTTGGCGTAGCTGAACGCGGCGAAGGTCGCGCCGATGATCAGGGTGCTGGTGGAGAACGTCAGCCAGAGCCTGGGGTTGCGGAAGACGCCCAGTTCGGAGCGGACGGAACCGCCGCCCTCGGCATGGTCGACGTCGGGCACGCCGGCGAGGGTGCAGAGCGCGGCGACCACGGTGAGCACGGCGACCGTCCAGAAGGCGGCCCGCCAGCCCAGGTGCTCCCCGATCACGGTGGCCAGCGGCAGTCCCAGCAGGGTGCCGAGCATCAGGCCGTTCATCGCGACGGCGATGGCCCGCCCACGGATCTCCGGGCGGGCGAGCTGCGCGCAGAGCGAGATCGAGACGCCGAAGAACGCCTGAGCCGCGACGCCGGTGACCACCCGGGCCACCAGCATCACCGGGTAGCCGGAGGCGGTCGCGGCGATCAGGTTCCCTGCCAGGAATATCGCGAAGAGAAGGATCAGGGCGTTCTTCTGGCGCATCCTCAGGACCGCGACGGTGAGGAACGGGCCGCCGAACGACATCGCGACCGCGAAGGCCGTGATCAGGTAGCCGACCTGCGGGACGGTGACGTCGAGGCCCTCCGCCAGTTGCGGCATGAGCCCGGCGACCGCGAACTCGCTGGTCACCATCGCGAAGATGCCGAGGGCGAGGACGTACACGGCACGTGGCACGGTGTTGCTCCCAGGTGGTTTTGGATTGACCGGTTCAAAATTAGGGCAGGCGAAGGCACGGGAAGGCGGAAGGGAAGGCGGAAGGGAGGTCCGGTCGGGCGGTGACCTCAGGGGGCCAGGGCGTCGAGCGCGGTCGCGGCGACGGCTTCGAGGGCGGCCCGGTCGGCCCCGCCCTGGGCGGCGACCCGCATGCCGCCGATCACCGCGTTCAGGAACCGGGCCAGGTCGCCCGGATCCCGGCGGGAGGCGATCTCGCCCGACCGCTGCCCCGCCGCCAGCACCCCCCGGAGCGCGACCAGCCGGATCTCCTGGTCCCGGCCCACCATCGCGGCCGCCTCGGGGTCGCGCCCGGCCAGTTCGACGATGGTGTTCACCGTCAGGCAGCCGATGCTGCGCCCCTCCGGGCGCAGGGCGAACTCGGCGTCGACGATCCGCTCGAACAGGGCCCGGATCCGCGCCGCCGGGGGCAGCTCCGGGTCCTCCAGAAGGGCGATCTGCGGGATGGTCATCAGGTCGATGTAGCGGGCCAGCGCCCGCTTGAACAGGTCGTGCTTGCTGCTGAACGTGTTGTAGATGCTGCTCCGCCCGAGACCGGTCGCCGCACAGAGGTCCTGCGTGGAGGTGGCCTCGTAACCGTTCGCCCAGAACGCGCGCATCGCCGCGTCCAGCGCCCGGTCCTCGTCGAAGGTGCGCGGTCTCGCCATGGCAGCACCGTAGCTTTTTGGATCGGTCGGTGCAATACCCGGGAGCGGGCCCCGCCCGGCGCGGACGGCGCGGACGGCGCGCGCGACAATGGGAGGAGTCGGGCGCGGCCGGCCCGGAGCTCCGGAAGGACGGCGAACCGATGACGGCCTACATCGAGGTGAGCGCGCTGAGCCACGAGGGCCTGGTGCGGGAGCAGAACGAGGACAGCCTGACCGTCGGGCCGTGGACGCTCTGTGCGACGGTGACCACCAATCCGCAGACCATGCTCTTCCCCGTCGGCCCGCCGTGCGTGGTGGCGGTCGCCGACGGCCTCGGCGGCCACCCCGGCGGCGAGGTGGCCAGCTCCCTGGTCGCGCGGCGGCTGGCGGCGGCCGGCCCGGACCTGGTCAGCGAGGAGACCGTCCGCGAGGCGCTCCAGGACTGCAACCGGGCGGTGTACGCGGCGGCGGCCGACGATCCGGAGCTGGCCGCGATGGGGACGACGGTCGCGGGCCTGGTGCTGCTGCCCGACGAGGCCGTGGTGTTCAACGTCGGCGACAGCCGGGTCTACCGGGTCGAGGGGACGGGGCTGCGCCGGGTCAGCGTGGACGACAGTCCGCCGCTGCAACCCGGTCGGCGCACCACCTCGCTGGTCACCCAGTCGCTCGGTGGCTCGCTCGGCCTCACCTTCGTCGAACCGCACGTGCGCCGCGCCCCGCTGGCGGTCGGCGACCGGTACCTGGTGTGCAGCGACGGGCTGACCGACCCGCTCCCGGAGGACGAGCTCTTCGCCCTGCTCGACCTCCCGCCCGACGATCCCGGACGGGCCGACGGACGGGCCGCGTTCGCACTCTGGAAGGCGGCGATCGAGGCCGGCGGCCCGGACAACATCACGCTGGCGCTGGTACGGATCGGGGCGTGAGCGGGGTGGGACGACCACGGAGGTGCCCCCGGCGGTGCGCGTCGCGCGCCGCCGGGGGCACCCGGTGGACCCGCCGGCCGGAGCCGGTCGGTCGGTGGTTCGACCCCAGTGGTTCGACCTCGGCAGTTCGACGTCAGTGCGTCGGCGTCAGTGCGTCGAGGTCAGCGGTCGGACGTGGGGCGGACGTCGGGCCGGGTCAGTACTCGGCCTTGATGTTCGCGCCGGAGAAGCCCTGCTGGCCGTAGAGGCTGACGAACACGTAGCCGGCCGGCGGGTTGGTGATGGTGAGGGTCTCGGTGTTGTTGGAGGCGTTGACGGACCGGGCGGTGTAGGCGTTGGTGTACGCCCAGCTGCCGGTGTTGAAGTACATGTCGGCGTTTCCGGTACCGCCGGTGCTGGTGAGCTTCAGCTGCTTCACGCCGGCCGGGAGGTACAGGTAGAAGTGGGTGTAGTTGCCGGTGGTCGCCGCGAGGTTGCTGCGCCGGCAGTTCTTGTCGAGCTGCCGGACGTCGGCACCGGAGCACTCGGGCAGGCCCGCGACGGTGACGTTCTGCCGGCTGCTCGCGGTGGCGCCCTTGTTGTCGGTCACCGTGAGCGTGACGGTGTAGGTGCCCGCCTTGGCGTACCACTTGGTCGGGTTGGTGGTGGTCGCCGTGGTGCCGTCGCCGAAGTCCCAGGCGCGGGCGGTGATGCTCCCGTCCGGGTCGGTCGAGCGGTCGGTGAAGGTGACGGCCAGCTCGCCGATCGCGGTGCCGAACGCGGCGGTGGGCGGCTGGTTGCCCGGCGGGTTGGTGGTGCCGCAGGAGCCGGCGGCGCAGGCGGTCAGCCAGCGGTCGAAGTCGGCGTCGAACCGGGTGCCGATGGTGCCGGTCAGGTAGCTACGGGCGCCGGCCCAGTCGCCGGAACGGTACTTGGCGAGCACGGCGTCCATGTCGGAGCGGTGCTGCTCCAGCATGTAGCGGACGGCCAGGTAGCCCCAGCGGTAGACCCGCTCGCTGTCGGAGTTGTTGTAGGTGGTGTCGAAGAGGGTGGAGAGCTTGTACGTGTGGAGGCCGGCGGCGGAGATCGCCGCGTCGTACGAGAGCTTGCGGTAGGAGTAGGAGACGTACTCGGCGAAGCCCTCGACCCACCAGACGGTCGGGGTGGTCATGCCGGCGTTGAAGTCGCCGTACATGTCGAACCGGCCGTCGAGGTAGTGGGTGTACTCGTGGTTGAGGTTCCAGATCTGGAATTCCGGGCGGGCCCAGTCGGCCTCGTAGGCGAGGAAGCGCGGCTGGTTGCCGGCCTCGGCGGGCTTGCCCTCCAGGTACATGCCGCCGTTGTTGGTGTCGATGCCGTAGACGCTGGCAGCGAACACCCCGTAGTCGAACCGGGAGTGGAAGACCACGACCTCGATCGTGGTGTTCCTGTCGTCGGCCACCGGGCCGTTGTCCTTCGCCACCGCGTGGAAGTACGCGTCCTGGGCGGTCAGGCTGGAGCAGGCGGTGCCGAGCTGACCGGAGTCCAGGGCCTGGGCGATGATGCGGATGCTCGGGCTGCAGGTGTAGTTGACCGTCAGGACGGCCGACTTGAGCCGATTCGCCGAGTCACAGGTGCCGTAGTAGGAGCAGTTGCCCGGGTCGAAGGCCTCGGCCATCTCCGCGGCTGCCGCCCACTGGTAGGCGGTGCGGCCGGACGGCGAGGACTGGTCGGCCAGGCCCTTCTCCAGCGGCCGGACCTTGGCCTTGAGCGGCGCGTACTGCAGGAAGCGGCCGAGCTCGCGGGTCGCGTTGTACACCAGGAAGCTGTAGTCGCCGCCGAGTTGCGCGTTGTTGGCGGTGACGAAGGAGTACATCGTGTCGAGCACGCTCGGGTCCGCCTGGACAGCGGCGGCGAAGCCGGCCGTCTGGTGGCCGCGCCAGAGCACGGTGAAGACGCTGTTGAGCGCGTTGCCCATGCCCGCGGGGTTGTGGGTGGTGGCGTCGTAGGCGCCCAACAGGCGCTTGACGACCGGGAGGTAGCGGACGTTCTCCTGCGCGCTGTCGATCAGGGTGATCGCCTCGCCGAGCGTCGCGGCGTTGGCGGCGGTGACGTCACGCGAGTGGGCGCTGCCGAAGAAGGCGTCCAGCGCGGGCCGGATCGCGTTCTGCAGGGCGGTGCCGTAGGTGCCGACGTCGGACGCGTGGTACCACTGCACGAAGTAGCCGGCGCGCAGGTAGAGCACCAGCTGGGCGGTGGAGGTGGAGTTGTCGCCCGGGTAGGCGGCGGCGGTGTCGCGCAGGGCGTTCGCCACGGTGACCATCTGGGACTCGCGGAAGGCCCCGCTCGCGTCCCCTCCCGTGAGGACGAACAGGTCGTTGATGCAGCCGAGTTCGGCGCTCTTGATCGTCTGGACCAGGGCGCTGCCGGTGCGGCCGGTGAAGTCGGACACGTTGCAGGGCTGCTCGGCGGCCGCGGCCGCGCTCTCGCCGAAGCTCTTGGCGAGAGCGCTGTTCTTGGCGGCCTTCGACCCGCTGTCGGCCGCCTTGTCGGGCGCGGTCGTCGAGAACGGGGCGCGCTCGCGCGCGGGCACCGGCCGGTTCTTGCCGTGGTCGTCGGGCGTCTCACCGATGGCCGGCTGGGGGGCCGGGTCGGTGGGGGCGGCCGAGGCTGCGGGCGAGCCGCCGCCGGGCTGCGGCGAGGCCGGGGCGGGGGCGGCCTGGCTGCGCGGCGCGAACAGCCCGACCGACAGGAGCAGTGCCAGGGCCAGCGTCAACAGCCTGGCGAGACGGGGTATTTGGTGCAGAGGGCGTGCGGCTCTCACGTGGGGGCCTCCGGGCCTGGTCGGCCGCGTTGGGGGCGCGGCCGGTGGGGGGGTGAGGACCGTTGCGACGGCGCCGTGGGGCGGCCCCGTCGAGCACCGGTGGGGAGTGTGACATGTACAATGGCACACATCA
This sequence comes from Kitasatospora sp. NPDC127035, assembly GCF_042726075.1. Classification (NCBI taxonomy): domain Bacteria; kingdom Bacillati; phylum Actinomycetota; class Actinomycetes; order Kitasatosporales; family Streptomycetaceae; genus Kitasatospora; species Kitasatospora sp. NPDC127035. The sequence goes on from NZ_JBHXDN010000079.1 coordinate 21,972, forward strand.
CATGACGAGGGGAAGGCCTCGGAACGGACGAAAAGCGAACGGCCGCGTCCGCGTGGAGTTCCGTGCGCGGAGGCGGCCTTGGCCCGGCCGGGGCGTGGCCCCGCGCGACGGTGGGCCGGGTCGCACCGGGTCGCCGAGGGCACCCTGACCGGGGCCGGGGTAGCTGATTGACGGGGCGCCGGATTGACGGGGCGCCGGTTCCGGCGGGTGACCCGGCGCCCGGCATCCGCCCTAGAGTCCGGCCGGTCCCGCCAGGCGTTCCAGCGGGAACGGCGGGTGGGCCAGCGGCCGGGCGGCCATCCTGAGCAGGAGCAGCGGACTGCCGTCCCCGGCGGTCCGGTTGGCGCTCAACTCGGCGCAGGCCGTGCAGCGGTGGATGATGACCCACTCCCCCGCACCGCGCACCGAGATCGAGATCGGTTCCATCCGGGCCCGGCACTCGGACGCCCGGTCGCCGGGGACGCGGTCGTCGAGGTGCAGGCTGAACAGGCAGTTCGGGCAGTGGTTCCGGTGTGCGGTGCCCGGCGCGCGCAGCGGTACGTCCAGCCGGCAGTTCCGGCAGCGGAACGACTCGGCGGCGCGGCCGGTCGGCTCGCCGGAGCGCCGGCCGGCGCGGCGGTCGGACGGGTCCGGACGGGCGTCGGCACGGGAACGGGCATGGCCGTGGGTTTGGAACTCCGCGTACTCGGCGGAGAGTTCGAGGTGGTCGGTGCGGTGTTCGAGGCGGTCACGGTGTCGTCGGGACACGTCGGGTGGCTCCCTGCGGGATGCGGTCGGAACGGTCGGCCCAGGATGAGGTGAGCGCCGTCCGTCCGCCCCGGAGGCGGAACCGCGGTCGGGTCAGACCGGCCGGGTGGCGGCCGGTCCGGGCGATGCGGGCTCCGTCCGGGACGGACGAAGAGCGCTCGCTGTCGACCTGGGCACGAACCCACCACTTTCATCACGTCACAGGGGACCGTCGCCGGTCGCGACACGCGCGGACACGGCAGGGGCCGCCGGTCGACCGGCGGCCCCTGCTGAAGCCCGGCGGCTCAGGCCCTCGCAACCGGTTTTCCGGTGCACGGCCGCGAACCGCGGTGGTGCGGGTCCGTCACTTGCGCACGAGCAGAACGATGCCGGCCGTCACCAGGCCGACCACGACGGCGGCGGCACCGTACAGCAGTCGGTGCGAGCGCACCACGGGCAGGTAGCGGTCCACGGCGTAGCGGCCCGGGCCGGTCAGTGCGAGCGCGGCAGCGACAGCGATCAGCAGCAGCTCGTACTCGCTGCCGCCCTTCGCCGCGAAGAAGTTGCCGCTCCAGGTGACGGCGAGGGCGTTGAGCATGGTGCCGAGGATCGCTGCGGCGGCCAGCGGGGTCAGCAGGCCGACGACGAGAGCGAGTCCGCCGCCGACCTCGGTGAGGCCGGCCACGACGGCCATGGCCCTGGGCGCGGGGTAGCCGCTCACCTCGAAGAACCGACCGGTGCCGTCGAGACCCCCGCCGCCGAACCAGCCGAACAGCTTCTGGACGCCGTGGGCGGCCATGGTCAGGCCGAGCGCCACGCGCAGCAGCAGCAGGCCGACGTCGTAGGCGTGCGGAGAGGTCGCTCCGAACTCGGGGATCGCCCGGGCAGAAGCGGAGGTGGTGGTGGGGGCGGTCGTGCTCGGGCTGCTGCTCGGCATGCGCGTCTCCATCGATGGGGGGTCGGTCGGTCGGTCGAGGAAGCTGGTTGTTCAAATTCGAACCAGCGCTGTTCGACCGTACCTGGAAGTTTGAATTTGAACAACCGACGGGACGGGGAAATTTGGCGGGGGCGGGTCAAGGAGTGGTGTAGACCGGCGCGCAGTGGCGCGCGACGGGGCGGACCCGGAGCAGCCCGGCGGGGCGGACCCGGCTGCCGACCCGGAGCAGCTCGGCGGGGCGGGGCCCGGCGGGCCCCGCCGAGGGTCCTGCCACCGGACCACCGGCGCGCGTCCCCGGGCGCGACAGGGCAGGGTGGAGGTATGGCTCATCGCAGGGAAGACCGGGCGGCGGCACGGCAGGACACCCCTTACGCCGAGGCGCTGGCCGCGTTCGGCGACCGGCTGCGGCTGGTCACCCCCGACCAGTGGGACGCGCCCACACCGTGCGCCGACTGGTCCGTCCGGGACCTGGTCAACCACCTCACGGCCGAGCAGCTCTGGGTGCCCGAGATGCTGATGGGCTCGACGACCTCGGAGGTCGGCGGCCGCTTCGACGGCGACGTGCTCGGAACCGATCCCGTCGCCACGTGGACGGCCGCCGCCGAAGCCTCCCGGGACGCGTTCGCCCTTCCCGGGGCCACGGAGCTCACCGTCCACCTGTCCTTCGGCGACGTCTCCGGTCAGTACTACCTGGATCAGCTCACCGCCGACGCCGTCGTGCACACCTGGGACCTCGCCGAGGGCATCCGCCACCGCACCCGGCTGCCCGCCGGCCTGGTGGAGTTCGCGCTCGGCGAGTACACCGGCTACGGCGACCTGTCCGGCAGCGGCCTCTTCGACCCCCCGCTCCCGGTCCCGGACGACGCCGACCCGCAGGCCCGCATGCTCGCCCTCACCGGGCGCCGGGACCACCCCTGACCCGAGGGGTCGCCACGGGAACGCCGCCCTGCGCGTCCGCGTCGGGGCCCCCGGCCCGCACCCCTGACCTGCACTTCCGCCGAGGGGCGTCCGGACACCTGCCGCGACGCCGGATACTGGAGATGTCGGACACATCGGACGAGAACGTACTGGACCGGACAAGACCGGACAGGAGGCGGGCGCACCATGAGCCGCAGGCCGGACATCCTGGACGAGTTCACCGCGGAGCACCGAGCGGTGGAGGAACTGCTCGCCCGGATCGAGGCCGCCGGGCCCGGACAGCCGTCCGAACCGTCCCCGACCCCGACGACGACCCCGGCGACGACGGGGACCGCGGGTGCCACGGACGAGACGGGAGCGGCCCGGGCGCCGGCGGAGGCGCCCGAGGCGGCCCCCGGATCGGGGTCCGCCGGATCGGCGGCGCCCCCGGGCCTGCCCGACGAGCCGGTCGGTCTCCTCACCGACCTGCTGTTCAGCCACTGCGCCGCGGAGGAGGAGCACCTGTTCCCGGTGGTCCAGCACGACGTGCCGGACGGTGGCGCACTGGTCTTCCAGTGCATCCACGACCACCTCGCGATCGGCCAGTACCTCGCCGACCTCCAGGCCCTTCCCCCCGGCGATCCGACCTCCGGCACCCTGCTGAACGGACTCACCGAGCTGCTCCGCCGGCACCTCGCGACGGAGGAGAGGCAGCTCTACCCGGCCGCCCGCAAGGCCCTGCCGCCCGGGGCCCGGGCCGCACTCGCCGAACGGCTGCGGGCCACCCGGGAGGAGGTCGCCCGGAACCTCGGCGGGGCCTCGCCCGACGGCGTCAGCGCTTCGGGCTGATCACCGCGAACCGGCCGCCCTCCGGGTCCTGGAGCCGCGCGACCCGCCCGTAGGGCGAGTCGAAGGCCGGACCGATCGCCGTCCCGCCCAGCGCCTCCGCCCCGAGCAGCGCGGCATCGGTGTCCGGCACCGAGAACGACACCTCCCAGTGCGGGCGCATTCCGGTCGGACCGCCCGCCTGTTCACTGGCGAGCGCGGCGACGCTGTGCCCCTCCGCCCGCAGCACCACCCGGTCGTGCTCCCAGCGCACCTCGAACCGCTCCGGGTCCCGGCCGTCCCAGCGGAACACCTCGCCGTAGAAGAGCGCGGCCGCGAACGGGTCGGGCGTGCGCAGCTCGATCCAGACCGGGGCGCCCGGCAGGTCCAGCTGCCGGGCCCGGCCCGGCGGGCCCTCCCAGATCCCGAACAGCGCGCCCGCCGGGTCCGCCGCGAACGCCACCCGGCCGACGTCGAAGGCGAGCGGGCCGACGGCGAGCGTCGCCCCGCGCTCGCGGACCGCGTCGGCCGCGGCATCGGCACTCTCGGTGCCGAAGAAGCTGGTCCACGCGACGGACATGTCCCAGTCGCCGCCCGCCACACCGAGTCCGGCGACCGCCTCCCCGCCGGCCACCGCGTGCACGTACGGGCCGAAACGATCCGGCGCCGGCTCGAACTCCCACCCCAACAGCGGTCCGTAGAACGCCTTGGCCGCGTCGAGATCGCGCGCCACCAGGCTCACCCAGCACGGAACGGCCGCTACACAGCGCACCGCGGCCGTTGCCTCACCGCTGCCCATCGCGTACCTCCTGGTCCCGGCCGCCGGGCCCCTCCCGACTCGCACGGCCGACCGGCCGCCCGGGCGAGTTCAGCCTAGGCCGACGAGGCGACCCCGGCGCGGCACGGCACGCAGGGCGGCGCGGGTGCGGGCCGCCGCGCGCGCCGCACACGGGCGCCGCCACGGCGGAGCGCGGAGGTTGACGGCCGGGCGGGTGGCCGCTGCGGCGGTCGGCGGTTCCGGCGGGCGCGGGGGGCGGGCGCGGGGGCGGGGGCGGGGGGCGGGCGCGGGGGGCGGGTCAGAGCTCGGGCGCCCCCTCGAAGCCGTCGTGGCCCGCTCCCGGTGCGGTCAGGGCGAGCCAGCCGTGGCCACGGACGGGGGTCTCGGCGGTGATGGCGGCAGGGTCGACGGACAGGCCCGCCGCAGCCGCGCTGATCGACGTGACCCGCGAGGCGTTGGGCTCGGCGTCGTCGTCATCGTCGTCCGTCTCCCCCTCGGAACCGGCCGCGCCGGGCAGCGACTCCCACGGGAACGGCTCCCCCGTCCACTCCGGATCGTCGGCGCGCCAGTAGCCCCGGACCAGCGCGCCGTGCTCGGCGGCCGCCCAGATGACGGAGTCGGCGAACGGGTCCTGGTAGAAGACCTGGGCCTTGCCGCAGGCGGCGCTCAGGCGTTCGACGACGTCGTGCGGCCACCAGGTCGTCTCCCGCAGCGGAGACTCCGCGTAGATCAGACGCCACCCCGCGTACTCGGGCGTGACGAACACCCGGTGCACCGGCTCCGGGGTGTCCTTCTCGTCGTCCTCCTGCGCGGCCAGGCCGTACCGGACGGTGACGGGTATCCGGTCGTGCAGACCGAGGACCGTGAACGCCTCCTCGTACGTCTCGCCGGGGACGGCGAGCCACCAGTGGTCCGGCAACGGGCCCGGCCGCTCGGCGGCGAACGCCCGGCGGGCCGTCTCCGCGAGGCCGGTGGCGTCCGCGCCGGACGCGGCCCGGGCGGCCAGGACGTCGACCAGTGCGGCGAGTGCCTCGGGGGCGGGGACGGCTGCGATCACGGTGCTCATGCCGGCGACGTTAGCCCAGGGGTCTGACACTCCGTCGCCCGGGCGGGCGGGCCGGTGACCAGCCGGCCCTCCGCCATCGTGACGACCGCGTCCGCCAGCGCGCCGACGGCGGCCAGGTCGTGGGAGATGAAGAGCAGCGCGAGGCCGGTGCGGTCCCGCCGCTCGGCGAGACGGGCGAGGATCGCCGTCCGGGTGTCGGCGTCCAGCCCCGAGGTGATCTCGTCGCAGACCAGCACAACCGGGTCGACGACCAGCGCCCTGGCCAGGGCGGCCCGTTGCAACTCGCCGCCGGAGAGTCCGGCGGGCGGTCGGGACGCCTTCGCCGGGTCCAGGCCCAGCGCGGCCAGCAGGGTCCTGGCCTCGTCGGCGGCCTCGGAGGACGAGCGGCCGCGGAGGCGGACGGCCGCCCGGGCCACCTGGTCGAGAACCGGGCGGTGGTCCGCGAACGTGCTCCTGGCGTCCTGGAACACGTACTGGACGGCCGACAGCCCCCGCCGTCCCCGGCGCCGGACGCTGCGCGGCAACGGCTCGCCGTCGAGCCGGACGGAGCCGTCGTGACGCGGGTGCAGCCCGGCCAGGCAGCGCCCCAGGGTGGTCTTGCCGCTGCCGGAGCGGCCGACCAGGGCGAGGCACTCCCCCGCCCGCAGCGTCAGGCCGACCTCGTGCAGGACCGCCGCGCCCCCGGGGTGCCGGGCGGTGAGTCCGGTGACGGAGAGGCGGACCGGCCCCGGCTCCGGTCGGCCGGACCGCGACGGCGCCGACGGGGCCGGCTCCTCGGCGGCCGGGAGGACGTCCGCGGGCGGACCGGTCCGCACCGTCCGGCCCGCCTCCAGGACCACCACCTCGTCCGCCAGTTCCCGCACGGTGCGCAGGTCGTGGCTGAGGAGCAGCAGTCCGGTGCCGCGCGCGACGAGTCGGCCGAACAACGCGGCGACCCGGGCCGCCGTCCCCGGGTCCTGGCCGGTGGTGGGCTCGTCGGCGACGATCACCCGGGCGCCGGTCAGCAGCGCCTGGGCGAGTACCACGCGCTGTTGCTGGCCGCCGGACAGTTGGTGCGGGTACCGGCTCAACACCCCTTCCACGTCGGTCAGTTCAGCGTCCATCAGGGCACGTCGGACGGCCTCCGGGCCGCCGCCGTGCACCCGGGCGAGGTCGCGCAGCAGCACGCCGACCCGGCGGGCCGGGTTGAGCACCGTGGCGGGGTGCTGCGGCACGTGGCCGACGCGCACGGCGCCGGGGCCCGGGGCGCCGGGCCGCCCGGTGCCCGGCATCCCGCCGGTGACCGTGCCGGTCACCCGCGCGCCGTCCGGGTACACGCCGAGCAGGGCGAGCGCCGTGGTCGTCTTGCCGCTGCCGGACGGGCCGACCAGCGCGGTCACCCGGCCGGGCCGGACCCGCAGGCTGACGCCGTCCACCAGCGTCCGCCCGCCGACCGCGACACCCAGGCGGTCCACCCTCACCAGCTCCGGTTCGGTCACCGTCGGACCTCCTTCCCGCCCGCCCGGTGCAGGGCGGCGTCGAACAGCAGATTGGTGCCGGTGGAGAGCCCGGCCACGAGCAGCGCCGGAACGACGACCGCCCAGGGCTGGAGGAAGAGTCCCGGCCGGTTGCGGTCGACCATCACCGCCCAGTCGGCGGCGTCCGGTTGCACGCCCACGCCGAGGAAGGCCGCCGTGGCGACCAGGTAGAGCGCGCCGACCAGCCGGGTCCCGGCGTCGGCGGCGACCGTACGACGGATCGTCCGGGTGACCTGGTCGAACGCGATCCGCCACCACGACTCGCCGTGCAACCGCAACGCCTCCACGACCGGCCGGGCTGCCGCCTCCACCGCCGCCGCGTGCACCACCCGGGCGACGTCGGGCACCGCCGCCACCCCGACCAGCAGGGCGAGCCCGCCCGGACCGGGTTCCAGCGCGGTGGCGACCAGCAGCACCAGCAGCAGCGAGGGCACGGCGATCAGCACGTCCAGCGGCCGCAGCAACACCTCCTCCCACCAGGCCCGCCCGGTCAGCGCGGCGGCCAGCGCGAGCGGCAGCGCCAGCGCGTACGCGAGCACCGTCGCCGCGATCGCCACCAGCACCACCGACCGGCCGCCCAGCAGGACTTGACGCCAGACGTCACGGCCGGTGAAGTCGGTGCCCAGCCAGTGCCCGCCGCCCGCCGTGAACGACACCGCGCGCGGCCCCGGCTCCCCGGCGACCAGCGGTCCGGCCAGGGCGATCAGCAGCGGCACGGCGATCAGCGCCGTACCGAAGGCGTACTTCCTCACTCCGTCGCCTCCCTCGGCGTGGCGGCCCGACCCCGGGGGGCGGCCGTGGGCGAAGGCCCGTCGGGCGCGCGCCCGGCAGGCGAGGGCCCGGGCGGGCGGGGGCCGGTCACACCACCACCTCCGTGCGCGGCGCGAGCCGGCGCGCGACCAGGTCGGCGGCCAGGTTGAGGACGACCGTCACCACGCCGAACAGCACGGCGAGGCCCTGCACCACGGGAACGTCGCGGGCGGCGACGGCGTCCAGCAGGACGGTGCCCAGGCCGGGGATGACGAAGAGGGCCTCGGCCACGATGACGCCGCAGAGCAGCCAGTCGGCCGTACGCGCGAGCTGCTGCGCGGCCGGGGCGAGCGCGTTGGGGAGGGCGTGCGTCCAGCGGACGCGGGCGGGCGGGACGCCGCAGCGCAGCGCGTGGACGGCGTACGGCGCGGCCATCGCCTCGATCAGCCCGGCCCGGACGAGGCGGGCGACGGAGCAGACCGGGCGGGCCAGCAGCACCACGACCGGCAGGACCAGGACGGCCGGCTGCTCCCGGACCCCGCCGACGGCGGTCGGCGGCAGCCAGCCGAGGCGGATCGCGAAGACCGCGGTGAGCAGCACTCCCAGCGCGAACTCCGGTACCGCGTACACCCCGAGGGTCGCGGTACTGATCGCGCGGTCCAACGGGCCGCCCTCCCGGCGGGCGGCGAGCATGCCGAGGCCGACCGCCACGGGCACGAGCAGGACGAGGGTGACCGAGGCCAGCAGGACGGTCGGAGCGAGGCCGTCCGCGAGGTAGTCGGCGACCGGGCGACCGCTGACCAGCGAGCGGCCGAGCTCGCCGTGGACCAGCTCCCCCGCCCAGTCGGCGAACCGCTCCACCGCCGGCCGGTCCAGCCGCAGCGCGGCCCGGATCGCCGCGATCCTCGCCGGGTCGGGGTCGTCCCCGGCGATGGTGACGGCGGCGTCGCCGGGCAGCGCCTCGGTCAGGACGAAGACCAGGACCGGGACGGCCGCGATCTGCCCGGCGCCGAGCAGCAGCCGGCGCCGGGCCCAGCCGCGCAGCGGCGTCGTCATGCCAGCCAGACCTTGTCGAACCTGGCCCAGTCCAGGGTGTTGGCCGGAGCCTCGGCGGAGACGCCGCGCAGACGCTGCGCCGTGCCCACGATCCAGTCGGCGAAGCCCCAGATCAGGAAGCCGCCCTCGTCGTACAGCCGGCGCTGCATCCGCTCGTAGAGGGCGGCGCGCGCGGCCGGGTCGGCCGTGGACTGGGCCTGGGTGTACAGGTCGTCGAAGTCGGGGCGGCGCCAGTGGGTGGCATTGGTGGTGGAGCCGGACAGCAGCCGCTGGGAGATGTGCGACTCGACGGGCAGCGCGCCGGACCGGTAGGAGGCGAACACGCCGCCGTCCAGGATGTCCTTCCAGTAGGTGTCCTTGCTGCCGACCTTGACCTCCACGGTGACGCCGGCCTTGGCGGCCTGGTCCTTGAGGATCCCGGCCGCCTCCACGAAGCCGGCGGCGACCGGGGAGGTGTCGAGGGTGACCTTCAGGCCCTCGGCGCCCGCCTCGCGCAGCAGCGCGCGGGCCCGGTCGAGGTCCTGGGCGCGCTGCGGGAGACCGGCCGGGTAGTACTGGGCGCCCTTGCCGAACAGGTCGTTGCCGATCTCGCCCGCGCCGGAGAGCGCGCCGTCGACCAGCTCCTGCCGGTCGGCGATGAGGAAGAACGCCTGCCGGACCCGGACGTCGTCGAAGGGCGGCCGGTCGGTCTTCATCACGAAGCCCTGCATGGCGCTGTTGCGCAGCCGGACGATGCCGATCCGTCCGCCGCGCTCGTGCGCGCGGGCGGTGGCGGGGGTCAACTCGTGGGCGTACTCGGCCTGTCCGGCGAGCAGGGCGTTGGCCCGGGCGGACTCCTCGGCGGCGGCGAGGATCTCCAGTTCGTCGAGGTGCGGTGCGCCGTCCCAGTAGCCGTCGAACCGCCGCACCAGCAGCGAGGTTCCGGGCCTGAAGGAGACGAAGGAGAACGGGCCGGAGCCGACCGGGTGCTGGAAGTCCTCGGTGCCCTCGGGGACGATGTAGGCGCCGAACGCGGCCAGGACGTTGGGGAATTCGGCGTAGGGGCGCTTGAGCCGGAACTCCACGGTGCGGGCGTCGATCGCGCGGCTGGCGGCGAGGTCGACCGGTTCGAGGGACGCCCGGGCCCGGAACGCCCGCTTGGGGTCGGCTATTCGGCGGTAGCTGTGCAGGACGTCGGCGGCGGTGACCGGGCGGCCGTCGTGGAACACGGCCTCGCGCAGGCGGACGGTCCAGGTGTCGAGTCCGGCGTTGGGCTCCCATCCGGCGGCGAGACGGGGGACGGCGGCGAGGTCGGAGCCGGAGTCCGCGAGCTTCTCGTAGAGCGCCTTGGCCCGGGCCGCGTCGGCGAACAGGTTGACCAGGTGCGGGTCGAGGGTCTCGTTGGCCCCGCCGCCGGCGAAGAGGGCGCGCAGCCGGCCGCCGCGCCGGGGGGTGCCGGACGCGCCGGCGGCGGCGTCTCCGGGGGTGCCGGCCGGGCCCGGGGAGCAGGCGGCCAGCCCGAGGGCTCCGGCGGCTCCGGCGGAGGCGACGAGCAGGGTGCGGCGGGCCATCGGGCGCGCCGCGGGGCGGGCGGCGGGGTTCGGGGAGCCGGGGGCGGGCCGGGAGGCGTGCGGACGGTCCATGGGTCAACTTCTCTTTCGTGTGCGGTGGTCCAGCCTGGCGACCAGGTGGAGGCGGTCTTCGTCGGCGGTGTCGGCGGGGAGGTCGCCGTCCGTCCAGGGCGGTTCGGTGCGCGGGCCGGGGCGGTCGTAGAGGGCGAGCACCGTGAAGCCGTGGGCGGCGAGCAGGTGACGCAGTTCCTGCGGGAAGAGGAGCCGCCAGGCGGAGTGCTGCGCCACCGGCGCGGCCCCGTCGTCACTGGTCCAGGTGCGGGTGCGGCGCAGGAGTTGGGCGGCCCGGTCGATCCACAGCGTGGTGTGCGAGGTGTGGGTCACGCCGTCCCGGGTGACGGTGTCGGTCCTCGGGGCGTCCAGGAGTTCGGTGCGGCCGAGGAAGAACGCGCCGTTGCGCATCTCGGCGACCAGCAGGCCGCCGGGGCGCAGGTGGCGGCCGAGCCGCCCGAGCAGGGCGTCGAGGTCCTCGTTGGTGTGGCAGTAGAGCAGCGCGCTGTCCAGGCAGAGCGCCGCGTCGAACCGCCCGGCGGCGAAGGGGAAGGTCCGCATGTCGCCGACGTGGTAGACGGGCCCGGGGTGGTGGGCGCGGGCGTACTCGATCATCGTCGCGGAGCTGTCCAGGCCGGTGACGGTCCGCCCGGCGGCGCGGTGCAGCCATTCGGCGTCCCGGCCGGTGCCGCAGCCGAGGTCGAGCACGTCGGGCCCGGCGCCGTAGCCGCGGAGCACCGACTCGGCCCACCGCGCGGCGGTGAATCCCGGGTCGGGGAAGCGGAGTTCGTAGAGCTCCGGATCGTCGGTGAGGAGGTTGCGGTGACCGGCCGCGGGGGCGGCCGGCTCGGTCGGGAGGGGCCGGGGCGTCATCGGGCCTCGCTGGGGAGAGGGCGGGCGGGGGTGGGAAGGGGGCGGGCGGGCGCGGGGAGCCGTCCGGCGCGGTGCAGCCGGGTGAGTGCGGCGGCGGAGCCGAGACCGAGCGCGGCGCAGAGCAGCCAGGGGGCGGTGGCGGCACTGTCCATGGCCCGGCCGACCGCCGTGTTGCCGAGGGCGGCGGCGAAGCCGGAGACGACGTAGTAGAGGCCGTAGTAGGTGCCGGTGAGGCCGGGGCGCCCGAACGCCGGGATGAGCGCCAGGACGAACGGCTGGGCGGTCATCAGGCCGGTCTGGAGCAGCAGCACGCCGCCGAGGACGCCGGGCAGGCCGGGGACGACGAGCGGCAGCAGGAAGCCGGTGGCGGCGACGGCGAGGCCGAGCGGGATCCACCGGGTGGCCGGCCCGTCCCGCTGGAGCCTCGTGGTGATGCGGAGTTGGAGGGTGAGGTTGGCCAGGGTGCTGGTCAGGAAGACCAGGCTGACCGCCCCCTCCCACCCGGTGGCGCGGCGGGCGGCGTCGGGCAGCAGCAGGTAGAGCTGGCTCTCCATCCCGAACAGGCCGACCATGGCCAGCGAGAAGGCCAGGAACCGCCGGTCGGAGGCGACTTCGCGCCAGTCGGCGAGCACGCCGCGCGGCGGCGGCGGGACGGCCCGCTCGGGCAGGGTGAGGGCCTGGGCGACGGTGAGGACGGCGAAGATGCCGGCGGCGGTGAGCGCGGCGGCCCGGAAGTCGACCAGCAGCAGGACGGTGCCGAGCAGCGGACCGGCCAGCGCGCCGGTGGTGGCGAACATGTTGAACAGCGCGAACGCCTCGGCCTTGCGGTCGGCGGCCTCGTTCGCCACGTAGGTGCGCACGGCCGGGTTGAAGAGCGCGCCGGCCAGCCCGCTGAGCGCCGACGCGGCGAGCAGGATGCCGAGCGAGTCACCGAGCGCGAAGAGTCCGAAGCCGACGCTGCGCAGCGCGCACCCGGCGATGATGACGCGGCGCGCGCCGAGCCGGTCCGCGGCCGAGCCGCCGAGGATGAACAGGCCCTGCTGGCTGAGGTTGCGCAGTCCGAGCACGGCGCCGACGGCGAGCGCGGAGAGGCCGAGGTCGTGGCCCAGGTGGCCGGCCAGGTACGGGATGAGGAGGTAGAAGCCGGTGTTGACGCCGAGCTGGTTGACCAGGAGGAGCCGTACGGGCACGGGGAAGGACCGTACGGCGCGCAGTATTCTCACCGGCCGGCCACCGGGCGGGTGCCGGCGCGGGGGTGGGCTTCGCCGGCGGGGCCCCGGACAGCCCCTCGGGCGGCCTCCGGCACCGACCCCGCCACCGGCCCCGGGGCGGCGTCCGGGGCGGGCAGCACGCCGAGGCCCGCCCGGTCCGGTGTGCGGACGGTGCCGTCGGTTCCGCCGATGCCCTGCCAGGGGTCGTGGGCGAGCAGCAGGTGCCCGTCCAGGTCGATCCAGCGGGCCCGGTCGGCGAGGTGGACGGCGGGCGCGATGCCGAGCGAACTGGCGGCCAGGCAGCCGAACATCAGCTCGGTCCCGCTGCCGCGCAGCTCCTCCTCGATCCGCAGCGCCTGGTGGACGCCGCCGCACTTGGCGAGCTTGAGGTTGACCCCGTGGACCCGCCCGGCGATCCGGCGGACGTCCTCGAAGGTGACGGCGTCCTCGTCGGCGATCACCGGGATCGGCGACCGCGCGGCGACGGCGGCGAGCACGTCCGGGCTGCCGGGGGCGATCGGCTGCTCCACGGCCTCGACACCCGTGGCGGCGAAGGCGGGCAGCAGCTGGAGGGCCTGCTCAGGCGTCCAGGCGCCGTTGGGGTCCAGCAGCAACCGGGCGTCCGGGGCGGCCTCGTGGACGGCCTGGACCCGGACGAGGTCGAGGCCCGGATCGGCGGAGCCTGCCTTGACCTTCAGCACGGTGAACCCCGCGTCGGCGAGCCGGGCGGCCTGCACGGCGGCGCGCGCGGGCGGTTCGATGCCGATGGTGCGGGCGGTCGCGACGACCACCGGTTCGACCCGGCCGAGCAGCCGGTGGACGGGTTCGCCGGCCCGCTTGCCGACCAGGTCGAGCAGGGCCGCCTCGACGGCGGCCAGCACGCCGGCCGCGAGGCAGACGAACGGGACTGCGGCGAGGCGGAGTTCGGCGAGCGCCTGCTCGGGGTCCGGGTACCGCTCCAACGCGGGTCGCAGTCCGTCGAGTTCGCGCCGGATCCGGTCGGTGGGCAGGTGCAGGTAGACGCTGCTGACGGCTTCGCCGTGTCCGGTCAGTCCGCCGTGGCCGAGCGCGAGCTGGACGGCGTCGCGTTCGGTGGTGACCGAGCGGGAGATCCGCAGCGGCTCGGCGAGCCGGAGCCGTACGGTACGGACGTCGAGCCTCATCGGTCCTCCTCGCGTCGGACGGTGTCGCCGCCGGTCGCGGCCCCGACGCCCGCCCGGTCCGGCGGGCCGGCCGGGGCCGGGACCACCAGGCCCGGCGGTACGGCCGGGGCCGTCGGAGCGGCGGGGACGGCCGCCACCGCGGTGGCGGGTGCCGCACCCCCCGTGCGGCAGCGCGCCCAGCCGCTGACCTCGACGGCAGCCGGGTGCGGGATCTCGATCGGGCGGAGCGCCGCCCGCTCCGCGTCCAGGCCGTGCCGCCGGCAGAAGGCGTCGTCGTAGACCGTGCCGAGGTAGCGGTGCGGGCCGTCGGGGAAGACGGTGGCCACGGCGGCGCCGGGGTGGACCCGGGCCGCCCAGGCCGCGACCAGGGCCACCGCCCCGGTGGACCAGCCGCCGCTGACGAAGGCGCCCCGGGCCAGCCGCCGGCAGGCGTCGACCGCCTCGGCCGGGCCGACCCAGTGGACCTCGTCGAAGGCCTGGTGGGCGACGTTGCGCGGGTGGATGGAGCTGCCCAGGCCGCGCATCAGACGGGGCCGGGCGGGCTGTCCGAAGATGGTCGAGCCCACCGAGTCGACGCCGATGATCCGCAACCGGGGCCAGCGGCGGCGCAGCGCCTCGGCGAGGCCGGCGCTGTGTCCGCCCGTCCCGACGCTGCAGACCAGGACGTCGAGGTGGTCGAGGTCGGCGGTGATCTCCTGGGCCATGGCCAGGTAACCGGCGGCGTTGTCCGGGTTGTTGTACTGGTCGGGCCAGTAGGCGCCGGGCAGCCGGTCGAGCACCTCGCGCAGCCGGGCCAGCCGGGCGGCCTGCCAGCCGCCGTGCCGGGCCGGCCGTTCGACGAGCTCCAGGCGGGCGCCGTACGTGCGCAGCAACTGCCGCATGGACGGTTCGAGTTCGGTGTCGCCGACCAGCACGACCGGGTGGCCGAGCGCCTGCCCGGCGAAGGCCAGGCCGACGCCCATGGTGCCCGAGGTGGATTCCACCACCGTGGCGCCGGGGCGGAGTTCGCCGCGGGCGTGGGCGCCGCGGAGCATGGCGACCGCGGAGCGGGCCTTCATGCCGCCCGCGCTGAGGCCCTCCAGTTTGGCCCAGAAGCCCGGGTGCGGGTGCGGCAGCGGGGTGGTGATCCGGGCCAGCGGGGTGTGGCCGAGCAGTGACAGCAGACCGGGGTTGCCCAGTACGGCGCCGGAGTCGAGCAGTGCGGTCACCGGGCCCCGCCCCCGTACAGGTGGAGGTCGGTGGGGCCGCCGTCGAGCCAGAAAAAGGGGTAGGGCTCGGCGCTGACGGCGCTGACCCCGTCGCCGAGCAGCCGGGGCAGCACGGCGCTGCCGGTCTGGGCGAACAGCACCAGGGGCTTGCCGGTGGTGCGTGCGTGGGCGAGCAGCGGGTCGAGGGTGCCGTTGCCGAGGGTCATGCCGGAGGCGAGGATCGCGTCGCAGTCGTCGAGTCGGGCGAGGGCGTCGGCGTGCACGGGCTCGCCCCATTCGGTGACACCGCCCTTGAGGTCACAGGGGAGGTACTCGGCACCGCTCGAACGGAGCTGTTCCAGCAGGGAGTTGACCACGCCGACGACCAGCACGCGGCGGACCTCGGCGAGCGGCAGCAGACGGACCACCGCGGCGGCCCGGGCGCGGGACTTCTCCAGCGAGGATCCGGCCGGCAGGGTGAGCGTCCGGGCGCCGCGGGCGGAGGTGTGCGGGCGGCAGTGGCCCAGGTAGGCGTCGAGTGCGGCGACCCGGACGGCGGCGAGCGGGTGGTCGAGCAGCTCGTCGACGCGGGCGCCGACGCAGTCGTCGAGCGCTCCGGCGGGCAGTTCGCCCGGTTCGACGGCGCAGGAGCCGACGGCGGCGTCGAGCCGGAGGCTGAGCACCTCGTTGCGGTACCCCTGGGCGCGGCCGGCGTGCCGGACGGCCTGCGCGGTGGTGAAGGCGAGCGCGATCCGCAGGCCGGCCGGGTCCGGCCCGTACGAGCCGGCGCGGGCCCGGTCGGCGACCAGGTCGAACGCGGACGGGGCGGCGACCGTCGTGGCGGTGGCAGGAGCGACGGTGGCAGGAGCGACGGTGGCGGCCGTCGCCGCGGCGGCAGGAGCGGCGGCCGGGCTCACGCGGGCACCGCCGCGGGCTCGGCCGGACAGTCCGCCACCGCGTACCGGGGGGTGAGCCCGGTGAGCAGGCGCTCGGCCGTGCCGCGGGCGCCGGGGCCGCCGGTGTCGGCGGTCATGACGTGCCCGAGGTACTCGTTGTTGCTGGTGGCCGGCCGCACCTCGCGGCCGGGACCGGCGAGGCTGAGCTCGACCACCGCGGGGTCCCGGCGGACCTCGGCCTCGCCGTCGAACCCGTCCAGCAGCCCCGCACCCGCCCGCCCCTCCCCCGCGACCGGGAACTCGCCCGGGACCAGGAAGGCGATGGCCGCGCTGACGACGCCGGTCGGATGGACTGCCAGGTCGGGCCGGCGTCCGAGGGCGACGTCGACGGCCGCTGCGGCGAGGTCCACGCCGGTGACCCGCCGGACCAGCTCGGTGATCCGGTTCCCGGCGGGGCGCGGATTGACCTCGACCACGCGGGGCCCCGCGGGGGTCAGCTTGATCTCGGTGTGCGCCACGACCTGGTCGAGGCCGAGCGCGGACAGCGCGGCGACGGCGGTGTCGGCGGCGGCGGCCGCGTCGGCGGGATCGAGCGCGGCCGGGAACATGTGGCCGGTCTCGACGAACGCGGGCGCGCCGCCGATGCTCTTGTCCGTGATCCCGACGACGTGGGCGACACCGCCGGAGGAGACCGTCTCGACGCTGACCTCGGGACCGGTGAGCAGTTCCTCGATCAGCACCACCGGGTCCCGCCGCTGGCCGCGCGCGTTGACCGGGAAGGATTCCACGGCCCGGACGGCCGCGAGGAGCCCGGCCTCGTCGGCGACCTCGCGGACGAACATCCCGGCGCACAGGTCGACCGGCTTGACGACCAGCGGGTAGCCGATCGCCCGGGCGGCGGCGCGGGCCTGGTCGCGGTCGGAGCAGAGCGCGTACGCGGGCCCGGGGACGCCGGCCCCGGCGAGCGTGCCGCGGGTGAGGTCCTTGCGGCAGGCGGCGATGACCGCCTCCGGGTCGGGCCCGGGCAGGCCGAGCCGGCGGGCCACCCGGGCGACCTGCGGCAGGTAGTAGTCACAGGAGGAGAGCACCCCGTCGAAGCCGAGCAGCCCGTGCAGCCGTTCGGCGTACGGGAGCAGCACGGCCGGGTCGTTGGTGTCGACGGTGAGGATGTTCTCGGCGGCGAGCAGCGGGTGCGGGCCGTCGGCGGGGGCCGCCCGCAGGTAGTGGTGGAGGTCGCGGGTGAGGAAGGTGAAGCGGTGGCCGCTCTCCCCCAGCGCCCTTGGCAGCAACCTGCTCATGGAGCCGACCCAGCTCTCGATCACCAGCAGATGCGCCACGACTCTCCCTCTCGACGGACACGCAGACACGGCGGCAGGCCGGTTTCGGCAGGCCGCGAGAGGAACGTAACGGGATTCGTTTTCATTTTCAACACGCCGGCACGCACTTCCGTTGCCGTGTTAGATGAAAGTGGTTTTCATGTACGCTAACAGTCACCCACCCCGGTCCGTCCCGTCGGAGTTTCCTGATGAATCGTCAATACCCTTATCTGGTACGGCATGCACTGCCCGCGGATGTCCCGGGTGCGCGCCGGCTGATCCTCGACACGTTCTACCGCGAGTTCGGCTACGGCTACGTGCCCGACTGGCACGCCGACGTGGTCGACCTCCAGGGGCACTACCTCGACCACCCCCGGCACGCGCTGCTGGTCGCCGTGCGCGACGGCGAGGTGGTCGCCACCACCGCACTGCACTCCACCGGCCCGGCCCACCCGCCGCACCCGCGCGAGGTCGCCGAGCGCTACCCTTCGGGCACCACCGCACAGCTGGTCCGGGTGTACGTCCGGGCGGAGCACCGACGGCACGGCCTGGCCCGTGAACTGGTGCGCCGGGCCTGCGAGTTCGCCTCCGAGGAGGGCGGCTACCGGCGGCTCTACCTGCACACCAACACCGCCGTCCCGGGCGCCGAGGCGTTCTGGCGCAGCCTCGCCGAGGAGGTCTACGACGCCCGGCCGACCGGCGAGCACGGCCCCGGCGTGGCCACCGTCCACTTCGAGATCCCGCTCCGCCGGCCCGTGGCACTGGCCCGCGGCGGGGGCGGTCACCCGATCGGGTGAACCTCCGATCGTTCCCGCATCCGCTGGACCGGCCCTGCACGAGACTGGCGACCGACCCGCGCCGGAAGGGGCCGCCACCGTGTCCGCACACCGCAACCGCGCCGCACCGGGCGTGTTCACCGGCCTGCCCTCCGGCCTGGGCGACTCCGCCGAGCGCACGGTCGCCGCCCTGGCCCGCCGGGCCCACGCGTTCCCGGAGCTCCCGTCGCGACCACCGGTCTTCGCCATGCCGTACCCCGCCCGGCTCAACCCCCGGCAGGCCGCCGCCCGCGCCCGGGCGGCGCAGTGGGCGGAGCTGACCGGCCTCACCGGTCCGGCGGGCGTGTGGAGCCGGGAGCGCTTCGACCGGCTGGAGCTCGCGCTGTTCACGGCGCTCACCCAGCCGGACCTACCGGTCGAGGAACTGCTGCTGGTCGGCGACTGGAACGTCTGGGCGTTCGCCGTCGACGACCACTTCGTCACCGTCAAGGCGACCGGCGACGCGGCGGGGGCGCGACGCTTCGTCGCCCGCCTGGCCGCCTGCATGCCGTCGGCCGCCGCGGCCGCGCCGGGCCCGCGGCGCCGGGCCGGATCGCCGGGCCCGCACCACCGGACGGCCGGAGCGCCGGATCCGCGGGACCGGACCGGGCCGGCGGAGCCGCAGCACCCCGTCGAGGTCGCGCTGGCCGACGTCTGGGCCCGCTCCGCGGCCGTGCTCCCGCCGGACCTGCGGCGCCGGCTCCGGGACGCCGCGCTGGACTTCGCCGCCGCCAACCTCTGGGAGCTGGACAACACCCTCGCCGGGCGCGTCCCCGATCCGGTCGAGTACCTCCAGATGCGCCGCCGCACGGCCGGGACGCCACTGTCCACCGTGCTGCCGCTGCACGTCCGGGGACGGGACCTGCCGCCGGAGCTGCTCTCCCACCCGACCGTCACCGCGCTGATCGAGGCGTTCGCCGACAACGTGGACCTGCGCAACGACCTCTACTCCTGCCGCAAGGAGACGGAGCTGGAGGGCGAGCTCAACAACGCCGTCCCGGTCTTCCGGCACTTCCTGCGCTGCTCCCGGCAGACCGCGGTGGACACGGTCACCGACCTGATGAACGCCCGGCTGGACTGCTTCGACCGCATCGCCCGGGAGGACGTCCCGCACCTGGCGGAGGAGTTCGGTCCGGAGGCCGGGCGGACGGTGGCGGCTTTCACCGGCGGACTGAAGGACTGGCTGGCCGGCGACCACGCCTGGTACCCGCGGACCGGCCGCTACACGGTCGCCACCGGCGGACCGGCTGACCGGCGGACGAGGGAGTCCCCGCGATGTGACGCAGGTCACATTCGAAAGTGAAATTTCCGGGGAGGGATTCCCCGTTTGGCTCTTCGTAGGACTAAGCGGGGAGAGATTCCCCGGAATCCGGGAGGAGCACCGAGTGAGCACCGCCGCCGTCGAGCCGACCCGCACCGCGGAGCCGCCGGTCCGCACGCCGAAGCTGCGTGCGGACGCGAGCCGGAACCGTGAGCGGATCGTGCTGGCAGCCCGCGACGCCTTCGTCGAGCACGGCGCGGATGCGCCGCTGGACGAAATCGCCAAGCGGGCCGGCGTCGGAAACGCTACGCTCTACCGGAACTTCCCGACCAGGGCCGCGCTGATCCGCGAGGTGGCACTGCTCGTCAAGAACCGCATCGTGGCGAACGCGGAGTCGGCGGCCGCCGAGGGAGCCGGCCCGTTCGACGCCCTCCAGCGGTTCGCGCACCGGACCGTCGACGAGAAGATCGGCGCGCTCTGCCCGATGCTGACCAACCGGGTCGACATGTTCGATCCGGACCTGGTCGAGGCACGGGAGCGCCTGATGAGCGTCGTCGGCGGTCTGCTGGAGCGTGCGAAGGCGGCCGGCGAACTGCGCGCGGACGTCGACCACGGCGATCTGTTCATCGCGATGAGCCAGCTCACCCGCCCCCTGCCGGGCACCTCCTGCGTGGTGCTGGACGAGTTCGTCCACCGGCACCTGCAACTGTTCCTGGACGGCATGCGGGCGCCCGCGCGCTCCGTCCTGCCCGGCCGGGCCGCGACCTTCGAGGACTTCCACACCGACCACTGACCCACCGAGTCACCGACCCGTCACCGCGGGACCACCGCGCGGCCACCTCCGCGCGCCCGTTCGCGCGGTTCGTCCTGATGTACTTCCGACCCGCACCGTTTCCGTCCGCACCGTTCCGCACGCCTCGCACCGTGAAGTGAGTACCGCCATGCCAAAAACCGATTCCCTGCCCGCCGTCCAGCCCGATCCGAGGCGATGGAAGGCCCTGATATTCATCGGGCTCGCGCAGCTGATGGTCGTCCTCGACGCCACCATCGTGAACATCGCGCTGCCCTCCGCCCAGGAGGACCTGGGCATCACCGACGGCAACCGCCAGTGGGTGATCACCGCGTACGCGCTGGCCTTCGGCGGACTCCTGCTCTTCGGCGGCCGGGTGGCGGACCTCTGGGGCCGCAAGCGGACCTTCGTGGTCGGCCTGGCCGGCTTCGCGTTCGCCTCCGCGCTCGGCGGCGCCGCCGCCAACACCGCCATGCTGCTCGGCGCCCGCGCCCTCCAGGGCGTCTTCGGCGCACTGCTCGCGCCCGCCGCGCTCTCGCTGCTGGCCGTGATGTTCACCGAGGCCAAGGAGCGCGCCAAGGCGTTCGGCATCTACGGCGCCATCGCCGGTGGTGGCGGTGCGATCGGCCTGATCCTCGGCGGCCTGCTGACCGAGTACCTGAACTGGCGCTGGACCTTCTTCGTCAACATCCCGTTCGCCGTGGCCGCCGCGATCGGCGCCGTCATGGTGATCCGCGAGCCGGCCGAGGGCCGCAACCGCAACCGCCTCGACGTCCCCGGCGTCATCCTCGTCACCACCGGCCTGGTCGCCCTGGTCTACGGCTTCACCCGGGCCGAGTCGGACGGCTGGTCCTCCGGCATCACGATCGGCCTGTTCGTCGCCGCCGTCCTGCTGCTGGGCGCGTTCGTGGCGGTCGAGGCGCGGGTGAAGGCTCCGCTGCTGCCGCTGCGCGTCATCCTGGACCGCAACCGCGGCGGGGTCTACCTGTCGCTGGGTCTGGCCGTGATCGGCATGTTCGGTCTCTTCCTCTTCCTGACCTACTACCTGCAGATCGTGCTCGACTACAGCCCGGTCCTGACCGGCGTGGCCTTCCTGCCGATGGTGGCCGGCATGATCGCCGGTTCGACCCAGATCGGCGCCCGCCTGATGACCCGCGTCCCGGCGCGGTACCTGATGGCGCCCGGCTTCCTGGTCGCCTCGATCGGCATGCTGATCCTCACCCAGATCGACCTGGACACCTCCTACCCGGCGCTGATCCTGCCCGGTCTGGTCCTGATGGGCCTCGGCATGGGCACCGCGTTCATGCCGGCGATGAGCCTCGCCACGCACGGCGTCGAGCCGCGCGACGCCGGTGTGGCCTCCGCCATGGTCAACACCTCGCAGCAGGTCGGCGGCGCCATCGGCACCGCCCTGCTGAACACCATCGCGGCCAGCGCGACGACCACCTGGCTGGCGGCCCACCTGGGCGGCGCGACCACCCCGGACGCCGCCAAGGCGGTGCAGTTCCAGGGCATGGTGCACGGCTTCTCGACCGCGATCTGGTGGTCCTTCGGGATCCTGGTGCTGGCCGCCGCGATCGCCTTCGTGCTGATCAACGCCGGGCGCCCCGACGGCGCGACGGCCGGCGAGGGTGCGGCGAACACCAACGAGGTGCCGGTGCTCGTGCACTGACCCTCGTGGTGTGACGCGACGGTGCGCTGCGGCCCGTCCGGTGTTCGAAAGGACACCGGGCGGGCCGTTCGCCGTCTCCGGCCGGGGCGGCGGCGGCCGGGGCGGCGGCGGGCGGGTCGACGGCGGCCGGGGCGAACCCGACGGCGACGGCCAGTCCCTTGCC
>NZ_JBHXDN010000080.1:0-43410 GCF_042726075.1 Kitasatospora sp. NPDC127035
ACCCGACGCGTGAGCGTCGGGTCCCACCCCCTCCCTCCGATGTGACCCTTGCGCTTCCGGGGCGGACGACCGGACGGCACGGCGGGGCGGGGCACTCGCTGGGCCCTGAACCAGCGCGACCTCCACGACCCGTCCCGACCCCACCGCTCGGCGGCCCGCAGCCCGGGGAGAGACGGGTTCGGTCCGAATGATCGCCGTGGAAGGGTTGGTGCTGCGATACCGGGGAACAAGGGCCGGGTAGGCCGGAGCGGGGCTGTCGCCCCAGGAAGAGGTGACCTGATGGACCTGATGTGCGTCGAGGTCCAAGCCCTCCACTCCGCCTCGTCCGTCGCCGGTGCGCGCGAGCGCGCGCGCAGATTCCTCGGGAGCCTCGTGCCGGTGCCCGCTCCCGGGGCTGCGGAGAGCGTGGTCCTCGTTGTCTCGGAGCTCGTCACCAACGCCCTGCGCCACGGCGGCGGCACGTTCACCCTGGAACTGACCGCCTACACGGACAGCGTCGAAGTGGCCGTGCACGATCACAGCCCGCAGGCCCCGCGCATGCGCACCCCCGACCTCGACGACGGCACCGGCGGATTCGGCTGGCCCATGGTCAACCGCCTCGCCCGAACCACCGCCGTCACCCACCGGGACGCCGGTGGCAAGACCGTCAGCGCCCTGCTCACCCGTTGACGGCCCCGGGTCCTCCGTGACGGCCCCGGGTCCTCCGTGACGGCCCGGGCCCTCCGTGACGGCCCGGGGCCGCTGCGCCGGTGACGACGCGCGATGTCGCCCCGCCGCCTGGCGGCGATTCCGCAGGCCCCCGGAACGGGCGGCGGGCAGCACGGGCGCATCCAGAACCTGTTGGTGTTCACCGAGCGCCGTCCGAACCCGTGATCCCGGCGGGATCGTGGCGGACGTCCCTTGTCCGGGGCAATGGTCTGGTCCAGACTGATCATGGCCGAGGTCTCCCGCGGTAGCGGCCGCGCGCGGCCTTCGCCTGCCGCCGTCCGGGGGACGGTGGTGTGTGGCCGGCGGGTGAGGGGATGTCATGTCGGAGAGGGTGACGGCCACCGGGCCGGCCCTGGACGGTCCGTCGGGCGAGCCGGGTCCGTACGGTCCGCGGCTCCGCTCGTTCCGCAGTCGCGCCGGGCTCAGCCAGGAGGACGCCGCTTCGAGGGCCGGGATCAGCACGCGGGCACTGCGCGACATCGAACACGGCCGGGTCCAGCGGCCGCAGGCGCGTACCCTCCAGCGGTTGGCGGAGGTGCTGGGGCTGACCGACCGCGAGCTGGACGGGCTGTCTGCCGCCGCCGGCGACGCCGCGCCGCGCGGAGCCCTCCGGCCGCGCCTGCTGATCCTCGGCCCGCTCGACCTCCGGCGCGGCCGGGTCACCGTCCCGGTCACCAGCCCGATGCTGCGCCGGCTGCTCGGACTGCTCGCCCTCAAACACCCCGAGCCGGCCACCCAGCAGGAGATCACCGACACGCTCTGGCCGTCCGGGCCGCCCGGGTCCCGGCAGAGCCTGGTGCACACCTACGTCAGCCAGGTGCGCCAGCTCCTGGAGCCGGACGGCCACCGCGCCGCACCGCGGCCCGCCGTCGTCCGCACGCCGACCGGCTACCGGCTGGAGGACTCCCGGAGCCGGATCGACCTCGGCGGGTTCGACGAGCTGGTCGACCGGGCGCAGCGCGTCCACCGCGGGCCGGAGCGGGAGGCCGGGTACGAGCTGCTGGCACAGGCGCTGCGGTGCTGGCGCGGCCCGGTCCTCGCGGACGCGGACCTGGTGCTGCGCCAGCACCCGGCCGCGGTCGCGGCCAATGAACGGCGGGTGGCGGCGGCGCTGTCGCACGCGGACACCGCGATGTTGCTGGGGCGCGCGGGGGAGGCCGTCCCGGTGCTGGGGGACCTGGTGCACGCCGAGCCGTTGCACGAGGGCCTGCACGCCCGGCTGATCCTCGCCCTGGCCGGCAGCGGGGAGCAGGCCGCCGCGCTCCGGGTGTTCGACCGCCTGCGGGCCCGGTTGGACGAGGAGTTGGGGGTCGGGCCCGGCGCGGAGGTCCGTGACGCCCATCTGCGGGTGCTGCGCCGCCAACTGCCGCCCGACCTCCGGCACCCCGGGCTCCCTGGCCCCCCTCCCCGCCCCGAGGGTGTCGAGGGTGTCGAGCGCCCCGGGCAGCTCGGGGTACCCGGGGACGCCGTCGTGGCCGGCCTCCGGACACCGCCGGTCCCGCACCCCGCACCCGCCCAACTGCCCGCCAGAACCGGGCCCCACATCGGGCGGCAGCGGCAGATCCTGGACCTGGACGCCCTCGTCGACCCCGACCCGGCCCGCCGTCCCCAGATGGTGGCCGTGGTCGGCGCGCCCGGCGTCGGCAAGTCCGCCCTCGCCATCCACTGGGCGCACACCCGGCGCGAGCACTTCCCGGACGGCCAGCTCTACGTGGACCTGCGCGGACGCTCCCGGCTCCCGACGCTGCGGCCGGGCGACGTCCTCGCACAGTTCCTCCGGGCCCTCGGTACGCCGCCGCACCGGCTGCCCCCGGACGAGGACGAGGCCGCGGCGCTGTACCGCACCCTGCTCGCCGACCGGCGGATGCTGGTCCTGCTGGACGACGCGCGCGACGCCGAGCAGGTCAGGCCGCTGATCCCGGGTGCCCAGGGCTGCGCGGTGGTGATCACCAGCCGCAGCCGGCTCGCCGGGCTGGTCGCGAGCGACGGTGCCCGCCGGCTCGCCCTGGACGTGCTCGACCCCGAGGAGGGCCGTCGGCTGCTCGGCGGCACCATCGGCGACTGCAACGTCGCGGCCGAGGAGGAGGCCGCCCGCGAGCTGGTGCGGGTGTGCGGCGGCCTGCCGCTGGCCATCCGGATCGCGGGTGCCAACCTGGTGGCCCGCAACGCCACGATCGCCGACCAGTACGCCGAGTTGGCGGGCGACGACATGCTCAGCCGGCTCCACGTCGAAGGCGACCGGAGCTCGGCCGTACGAGCCGCCTTCGACCTCTCCTACAGCGCCCTCCCGGCGCCGGTCCGGCGGATGTTCCGGCTGCTCAGCCTCATGCCGGGACCGGACCTCACCGTGGACGGCGCCGCCGCGCTGGCGGACGCCGCCCCGGCCGAATCGGCCGGACTGCTGGTCGCCCTGGCCGACGCCCACCTGGTGCAGGAACGGGCGGCCGGCCGTTTCGGGCTGCACGACCTGCTGCGCTCCTACGCCCGCGAGCTGGTCGGCAAGGAGGAGGCACACACGGCCCGCCAGCGGCTGTTCGACTGGTACCTCGACCACACCGACGCCGCGGCCCGGCTGCTCTACCCCGCCGAGCCGGCCGCGGGCCCGTCCGCCCCCACGGCCTTCCCGGCGGCGCCGCCGACCCCGGTCACCCCGGTCACCCCGGTCACCCCGTCCGTGCCCGCCCTCGCCCCGGTCCCCGCGTCCGGACCCGTCGCCGCCCCGGCCATCTCGGACCACGGTCAGGCCGCGCACTGGCTGGACAGCGAGCGGGAGAACCTGGCCGGCGCCGTCCTGGAGGCGTCCGGCGCGGGATTCACCGCCGTCGCCTGGCGGTTGGCCGAGAGCCTCCACAGCTACCTCTCGGCGGGGATGTACACGGGCGACTGCCTCAAGGTCGCCACCGCCAGCCTGTTCGCCGCCGTCGCCGACGGTGAGGTCCGGGCCCAGGCCGCCGCCCAGCTGCGGCGCGCCGAGTGCCACGGGGTGCTCGCCGACGACGAGCGGGCGATGGAACTGGTCGGCCGGGCACTGGAACTCGCCCGGCAGTCCGGTTGGCTCGACGGCGAAGCGCTCGCCCTGCGCCGCATCGGCGCCGCCCACCACGACAACGGCGCCGTCCTGGCGGCGTACGAGCACCTCGTGCGGGCCCGTGCGCTCGGCGGGCGCGACAGCGGACCCGGGGTCGCCGAAGAGCTCGCCGATCTCGGGCAGGTCTGCTGGAAGCTCGGCCGGCTCGACGAGGCCGCCGGGCACTTCGCGCACGCCGCCCGGCTGCTCCGGGCGTCCGGATCGGTCGGCGAGGAGGCGGTCGCCCGGACGGCCCTGGCCGTCGTCCACCGCGCACTGGGGCGGCCGGGCGAGGCGGTCCGGGTGCTCGGCGAGACCCTTCCGGTCCACCTGAAGCACGGTCACAGGCACGGTGAGAGCGCGGCGCTGAGCTGCCTCGCGGGCGCCTACACCGACCTGGGCGACCACTCCACCGGACGGCTGCTGGCCCACACCGCGCTCGCCGCCGCCCAGGCCCTGGCGGACCGGGCGCCGGAGGCCGACGCCCTCCTCGCACTGGCCTGCGTGCAGGAGCGCGCCCACGACTTCGCCGACGCGGCCGGCAGCTACCGGGAGTCGCTCCGCCTCGCCCGGGCCGCGAACGACGGCTTCCGGCAGACCGCCGCCCTCGTCGGGCTCGCCACGGCCCAGGCGTACCTGGAACCGGAGGCCGCCCTGGAGACTGCGGAACGCGCCGTCGCGCTCGGCCGTGCCTGCGGGTTCCGGATGCTCCAGGGCAGCGCGCTCACCGTCCTGGCGTGCTTACGGGTGCGGCTCGGCGAGCCGCGGACCGCCCTGGAGCACGGCCACGAGGCGCTCGCCCTGCACCGTGCGACCGGGCACCGCCCGGGCGAGGCGCGCGCCCGGCTGGTGCTCGGCCGGGCGCGGTCGGTGCTCGGCGAGCCGGGCGGCGCGGTCGGGCACTGGCGCGAGGCGCTGAGGCTCTCCCGGGCGACGGGCGCGGCCCGGATCCGCTGAGTACAGGCAGGACGGGTCCGCCGGGCGTGGGGCGGCTGTTGTCGGTGGCCCGGCGGCAGGAGGACCGGTTGCGGCAGTTCCCGTAGTTCTGCCGGTGGGGCCGGTCCTGACCGCTGCCGTCCGACAGAACCGCAGGTCGGCGGGGGTGCGGCCGTTCTGTTCCGGGCGGTCCGCAGGGCCCGCGGTCCTCTGGCCGGGATGCAGGTGCCTGACCAGGCGGGCTCCGTACGGTGGTCGCACCGCAGGGCCGTTCCCGCGCCGTCGGACGATTTCCGCCCCCGAGCGCCCGGCCGACCTGCCCCGACCGCCGACCCACGAGGTGACACCTTGCCGCAGCCCCCAGCACCCCGCCCCGCAGCCCGGCGCGGCTCCCGGACCGCCGCCCCGGCCGGTACCTCGACCGGCCCCCGGACCGGTACCTCGACCGGCCCCCGGACCGGTACCTCGACCGGCCCCCGGACCGGTACCTCGACCGGCCCCCGGACCGGTACCTCGACCGGCTCCCGGACCGAATCCCGCGCGGGGAGCGTCGGATGAGCCGCTTCGACCGCCTCGCGTACACCGCCCCGGTGCGCCGGGTACAGCAGCAGATGGGCAGCGCCACGGCGGCCGACCGCCGGCTGCGGGACCCGGCCGAGCAGCCGGAGCCGCTCACCGGGTCCGAGGCCGACTTCATCCGTGGCCTCGACGGCTTCCTGTTCGCCAGCGTGGGCGAGACCGGCTGGCCGTACATCCAGTTCCGGGGCGGCCCGCCCGGATTCGTCCACGTCCTGGACGCGTTCACGCTCGGCTACCTGGACGTCCGGGGCAACCGGCAGTACATCACCACCGGCAACCTGCGCGGCGACGACCGGGTGGCGCTCTTCTTCATCGACCACGCCCGGCAGACCCGCCTCAAGCTGTTCGGCCGTGCGAGCGCCGTCCTGCCCGGTGAGGACCCCGTGCTCGCCGAGCGCCTGGACTCGCCGCGCACCGAGGGCACGGTCGAGCAGCTGGTCACCATCCGGGTCGAGGCCACCGCCTGGAACTGCCCCAACCACATCACCCCCCGCTTCAGCGATCGCGAGCTCGCCGGTGCCCTGGCCCCGGTCCGCGACCGCCTGGCGCGGCTGGAGCAGGAGAACGCCGCCCTGCGTGCGGAGCTCGCCGCCCGCGCCTGACCGCACAGACCCGTCCCGCCCGGCGCGGACCCGCGGACCGACACCGCCCGACCCACACCGCCCGACCCACGACCTGAGGTTGAACAGCCATGGCAGACCGCACCACCGACCACCCAGCGGCGGCGACATCCGTACAGATCCAGGACCACCTCTCCGGCGCACCGTCCGCCGGCGCACCGGAGGACGGAAGGCCCGGGTCCGTGGCCCGGCCGTCCGGGGAACCGGCGATCTGGTCCCGCAACTTCCGCTACTACTTCACCGCCCGCAGCGCCGGTCTGCTCAGCTGGGCCATGCTGCCGGTCGCGATCTCGGCCGGTCTGCTCAGCGGAGGGTACGGCCTGGACACCGCGGGGTACGCGATGGCCTTCCTGGTGGGCCCGTTCGCCGGCCTGGTGCTGTTCGGCGGGGTGCTCGCCGACCGGTTCACCGCCCGCCGGCTGATGATCGCCGCCGACCTGGCCAACCTCGTCGCCCACGTGCTGCTCGCCCTGCTGTTCCTCCACGGCATCGACCACCTCTGGCAGCTGTACACCCTCCTGGTGGCGGCCGGCACCGCCAACGCGATGTTCCAGCCGGGTTCCGCCTCGACCGTCCCCCTGGTGGCCCGTGACGTGCAGGGCGCGAACGGGATCCTGCGCACCTCCGAGGCGCTCACCGGGCTCGGCGGCCCGGCGCTGGCCGGTGTCCTGGTGGGTTTCGGGGCCACCGGCTGGGTGATGGCGCTCTCCGCCGTCGCCTACGGCACGAGCGCGGTGTGCCTGGCGGCCCTGCGGCTCGGCGCGGTGCCCGCCCCGCCGTCCGGCGGTGGTCTGTGGCACAACCTGGCGGTCGGCTGGCGGGAGTTCCGCGCCCGCACCTGGCTCTGGGGCGTGATCGTGATCTGGATGGTCTTCGCGGTGCTCTCCTGGGGGCCGCAACTGACGGTGGCCGCCGGTGTCGTCGTGCCCGAGTACGGCGCGTCCGCCTTCGGCCTGCTCAACGCCGCCCTCGGCGCGGGCACCGTGGCGGGCGGCCTGCTGGCGATCCGTTACAAGCCGCGACGCCCACTCGCCGCCGGAGCCGTGGCGATCACGACCTACCCGCTCTATCCGCTCGGCATCGTGCTCGGCTGGCCGGTCTGGGCGCTCGCCGCCGCCCAGGTCGCGGTCGGTGTCGGCATCGGCGTCTGGGGCGTCATGTGGGCCACGAGCGTGCAGACCCAGGTCCCGGGGGAGGTCCTCAACCGCGTCCACGCGTACGAGGTCGCCGGATCCGTCGGCATGTACCCGATCGGCAGCGCCCTGGCGGGCCCGGCCGTGGACGCCTTCGGTACCGACCGGGTCCTCCTGGTGGGCGTCGTCGTCGCCTTCCTCACCGCCGTCGCCCTCCTGCTCACCCGTCCGATCCGCACCCTCGGCCGTGTCCCCGTCCGCAGCTGAGGACCCCCCGTGCGCCTGTTCGGCCGGGGCGGGGCCGTGTGGGCGCGCCGTTCTCCCCGTCGCCGTGACCGACCGGCAGGGGGCCGCTCGGTCACGGCGACGGCGCCCGGAAGGTGAGCCGCAGCCCGTGGTCGCGGACAGTGCCGTGCAACCCTTGCGGCGGCGCGGCGGTGAATAGGGCAGAGCGACGGTCCGATCGGGTCGTCGCGCGGAGGCGAAGAGGATTTGGATGACCGCGAGCGTATTGCACATCCCGGTGGAGGACGGGCCGAGGCCCGTGACGGCACCGGCTACTGCGGGCGGCCCCGGCCCGCGTGAGCTCGACTTCGAGGGGTTCGCCGCCACGCGCTGGCGACGGCTGGTGCGCACGGCCTACCTGCTCACTGGCGACTACCACGAGGCCGAGGACGTGGTGCAGGCGACCTTCGCGAAGGTCTTCAGGAACTGGTCCCGGATCAGCCGTCTGGAGGAGCCGGACGCCTACATCCACCGGGCGCTGGTGAACAACAACCTGAGCCGTCACCGGCGGCGTCGCGTCAGGCAGCTGCTCGTGCCCGTCCTTCCCGACCGCGCGTCCACCGCGGGCGGTGGGCACGGCGGCGTCGAGGAGCGCTCGGTGCTGCTCCAGGCGCTGGCGGAGCTGCCGCCGCGCCAGCGGGCCGTGGTCGTCCTGCGCTACTGGGAGGACATGAGCGAGGGCCAGGTCGCCGAGGTGCTCGACTGCTCGCCGGGCAACGTGAAGAGCCAGGCCAGTCGGGGCCTGGCGAAACTGCGCGGCCACCCGGCGCTGGTCTCGTACGCGGTGGGTACCGGTTCAACGATCGACGGCACGGACGGGGGCAACAAGTGAGGGACACCGAGGACATGGTGCGCGGCGCTCTGCGGGACGAGGCGGCCCGCGTCGCGGTGGCGGACTGGTCGGCCGGGCCCGTGCGGGCTCACGTGCGCCGACAGCGGCGCGGGCGCCGGGTGGCGATGGGCGCGTCGGCGGTGGCGGCCGCGCTCGCGGTGGTGGCCGGCACGGGGGCGGTACTGTCCGAGCGGCACGACTCCCGGGCCGTCGCACCGGCCTCGCAGGCTCCGCAGGTGCCGGAGGGGCCGGCTCCCGAGGCCGTGGTGGTGGAGCCCGGCACGCAGCTGCCGCTGGGCCGCCAGGACTGGTGGATGCAGCTGAAGGACCAGGAGATCTGCGTCCACGACGCTCCCGCCTACGGCAGCGGCCCGGGCTGCAGCGGGTACTCCTGGGCGGCGGGCGCCACCGAGATCACCATGCAGTACTACGGGAACCCGCCGCAGTACCGCGAGGGCCTGTACAACCTCGTCTACCACGGGCCCGGGCAGGTGGCCCGGATGACCATCGAGGTGGAGGGCCGGGCGTACTGGGCCACCGTCGCGTCCCTCCCCGGCGACCCGGGCTACGCCACCGGCTATGTCTGGGGCCCCAGTAGCAAGAGCCCCGACGCCCCGAAGGCGGCGCACCCGCTCGACGGCATCCGACTCGCCGCCTACGACGCCCAGGGGAGGGTACTGGCGAGCAAGACGCTGTCCTCCTGACTCGGACCGGATCGGGCCGGGGCGTGATCCGCCGGGCGGGGCCGGGGCGAGTCAGGACACCGAGAACAGGGCGACGTACTCGCCGAACGGTGGGATGCCTGCCTCGGCCCGCCTGTCGTCCATGCGCTCGGGGTCCTCGCAGGGCCACGGGATCGGCGAGCCGTCCTGGATCCCGGCGATCTGCGTGCCGTAGATCTGCTTGCGTCCTTCGTTCACGAGGGTGCGATCGCGCAGGAAGGCCAGCTCCCGTGGGCTCGCCGAGCCCGCTGCCACCGCCTGTTCCATCAGCCGGAGCGCCTGGCGCTGGACGTCGAGCTGCCGGTCGGCGTGCTGGGCGATCAGCCACGCTGCCCGCGCCGCATCCTCGCCGACCAGGTCCGCGGTGGGCCAGCCGTACGCGTCCATGAGTTCGTGGAGACGGTCTGCGTGCCGGGCGGTCAGGCGACGCCACGCCAGTTGTTCCGCGTAGTCGTCGCTGTTCGCCTGGACGGTGGCCCGGTGGTCCGCCGCAGCCATGTCCGCGAGCTCCGCCGCGACCGCGGCGACTTCGGGTGTCATTCCTGCTCCAAGAATCCCGAGGGGGTGAGTCTTGCCGGTCGTTGGCAACCCTAAGCGCGCAAATCACCACAAAAGATCGTTCTGGCGCAGGGTGACAAGCACGTCCGGGTATGGGGATACTTGATCTACTCCCGGAGCCGGATCCGGATCGACGCCGGGGTGGCCGGCCGCCAACGACGCGATCGACGTCCAGGTGGCGGGGACGCGCATCGGCCACCGCAACGGCGGCCACGAGTTGTACCTGAACGACGGGCTCTACGGCCCGTGGTACGACGTGGCGTCGAACGTCGACGAGTACGACCTGAGTTGACCTGACACCGCAGGGCACCGGCGATCTGGTCCACGGGCGATGTGACCGTCCGGGCCCGGACGGCCACGTCGCCCGCGCGGTCGCCGGGCGGCTCTCAGCCGCCCGCCTTCTCGGAGCCGGGCTTCGGGCAGGGCGAGCAGGTGGGGGCGGCCTCGACGCAGACGGCGACGGAGTCGGTGTTGTCGGCGGGGTGGAGGTCGGTCTCGGTCGCGTGCGCCCTGGCCGTGTTGGTGACCGGGCCCGTGGCGGTGGCCTTCGCCCGGAGGACGAGGGTGGCGGAGGCGTCGACGGGCAGCGTCCCGACGCTCCACAGGCCGGTGTCGGGGCTGTAGGTGCCGGTGTCGGCGGTGGCGGAGACGAAGACCAGGCCGGCCGGGAGGCTGTCGGCGACGGTCACGTGGGTGGCGGTGTCGGGTCCGGCGTTGCGGACGGTGACGCGGTAGGTGACGGTCTGGCCGACGGTGACGGTGGTGGCGTCGGCGGACTTGACGACGCTCAGGTCGGCGGCCGGCAGGACCTGGGTGTCGGTCTGGTTGGAGGTGGCGGTGAGGGCCTGGGGGGTGGGGCCGAGGCGGTTCTCGTAGGCGGCGGTGGCGGTGTTGGTGACGTGCCCGCCGGCGCTGGCCTCGTCGACGGTGACCCGGTACTCCACCGTCGTGCCGTTCGGGAGGGCGTCGGTGTTGGGCAGGCTGCCGCCCCGGTCGGCGGTGGCGCTGTTGCCGAGGTTGAACACCACCCGGTCGCCGGCCGGGTCGAAGTGGGCCTGGTCGTCGCCCTGCCGGTCGGTCTTCGCGCCGGTGTTGGGACCGTTGACGATCCGCAGGGATCCGGGCAGGTAGGTGGTGCCGCTCGGCACGGCGTCGGTCAGGACGAGGGCGTCGGCGTTGCCACCGCCCTCGTTCCTGACGACCACGCGGTAGGTGATGATGTCACCCACTTCGAGGGGCCCGTCGGGGACGGCGTACTTGGTGAGGGTGACGGCCGGGGCGGTGCCGAAGAAGATGCCGTCGAGGAAGTTGCCGACCGACTGGTTGCCGCCGGCGGAGGAGACGGAGCGGAAGGCGAAGCGGGTGGTGGTCTGCCCGGCCGGGACGGTGTAGGTGCTCGTGTAGAAGCCCCAGGCGGTGTTGCCGTCGGTGAACTGTCGCTGCTGGACGGCCGCGCCGGGCCTGCCGATGTCCAGGGCCATGGTGTCCTGGCCCAGCCGCCCGCGGTGGTAGAGCCGCCAGTACAGCGTGGCGCCCGGGGTGGTGGGCAGGTCCTGGTAGAGGGTGGAGACCTGGTTGGCGTTGAGTTCGGCGAACTGGGCGCCGTCGGCGGAGGGGACTCCGTTGAAGCCGTCGTGCCAGATCTCGATGAGGTGGTCGGTGGCGGTGGTCAGCCACCCCGGGACGTGGTTCGGGCTGGAGGCCTGGGAGGCGTCGGGCAGGATCGCGTTGCCGCTGCCGATGGGGGGCTGCTCGAAGCTGCCGTTCACCAGGGTGATGCGGGACGGGACGGGGGTGGTCATGGTCTTCCCCTTCGTTCGAGGTCGCGTGCTGGAGGTTCGGCCGGCCCGGAGGCCCCGAGGAGCGGACGAGCGGGCGGCCGGCATGCGGGAGCGGTGGCTCCGGTCGAGGCGACAGGGAGCGAAGCCGTCCCTCGACGAGGTCGGTCACGGGGACTGGAGGGGGGAGCCGGCGACTTACGGCGCGCGCGGTCTGTCGGGGCCTCGGGAGGCGGCGGTCGCAGGAGGCGCCCGATCCCAGCGTGCGCAATGGTTCCTGTGCGCACGAGAGCGTGGAGCGAGGCTCCCGAAGTGCGAAAGGGCGCGATCCGCGAGGATCACGCCCCGGCTCTGCGCGGCCCGCGCCAAGGCAGCGCCGCAGGCCGGGGGCACGCTTCCGCGTGCCCCCGGCCTGGGCGGGCCAGGGCGACGGCCTCCGGGAACCCCGGTTCGGGGTTGCCGCCGGAGCCGGTCCGGCCGGCCGCCTCGACGGCGGACGGCCGGCGCGTCCGGCCCGCCGTGGTGGGGCGGCAGTGGGTCAGGGGGCCGTGGTGACGGTCACGGTGGTGAACCCCGCCGAGCGCAGCAGTCCCTCCAGCATGCTGCGGGTGCTCTGCTCGGCGCGCTGGGCGAGTTCGGTGTCCTTGGCCGCCTGCTCGATCTTCTGGGTGGCCAGCATTTCGACCTGCCGCTGGTTGCCGGGGTTTGAGCTGAAGAAGTCGCCGATCCGGTCGAAGAGACCGCGCTGCTGGAGGTAGACGTAGGAGCGGCCCACGTCCAGGGCGGGCGCGGCGAGCTGGGCGTGCGGCACCACGACGGTGGCGCTCAGACGGTCGCCGGACACGGTCACGGCGCCCTTTTCGAGGGCGGCGAGGTCGACGTAGGCGTCCACCGTGCCGGCCGCCACGTACAGGGTGCGGTGGCCGAGCAGGGCCGAAGGCAGGAAGGCGGCCTCGCGGTCGAGGTCGACGACGAGCTGGAAGTTGCCCTGCGCGCCGGTGAAGTGCTTCATGTCCTGGATGGAGCGCAGCAGCACCGGCTGGCTGCGGTCCACCGTGCGCCGCTCCAGCGGGTTGGGGATCGAGGGGAACAGGCCCAGGTGTGCCCCGGCGAGGAAGAACGCGACGATCGCGGCCAGGGTCACCGGCAGGCCGACGTACCAGGGGGTGCGGCGGCGCTCGCGGCGGGGCGGGGCCTTGTCGCCCGGGGAGCGCCGAGGCGTGTCGTCGGGGTTCTGCTCCGGTGCGCCGGCGCTGTCGGACCCGGCCGACCGGCTACGTCTGAGGAGTGCCATCTCGCTCTCTCCGCTCTGTGCGCCCTCGCCGCAGCGCTCTGCCGCGGCGCCATGCGGGTACCCCGAGGCGGCGGGGACACGCCGGTGCGGGCGCCGAAATCCCGGCGAACTGCACTCGGTGCGGGTTGAGTTGATCTGCCGGGGAGCGGGGGTGGGTTCACATGCGGGCGGCCCGCAACGGGCGGACGGGCCGGGGGCTTGCACGAGGGGACGGAGCGGGTGGCGGGGGAGCCGTGCCCAGGACCCGGGGCGCCGGTCGAGTTGGTGACGCCGGGCCGGGCCGGCACACTTCCGCCGCGGTCCGACCCGCCCACTGGGGCGTCGGACGGACCGCGGCGGTGCGCCGTTCAGGCCCGGCGCCGGGTGTGCGGCCGAGCTGCCGTGGTCAGCAGTAGTTGCTGACGCCTCCGGTCTCGTCACCGTTGAGCAGGCCGCCCCAGATCCACTCGTTGTCGGAGAGCTTGACCCACTTGTCGTGAGCGACCCCGTTGGCGTTGACCCAACCGCCGGTCTTCCAGCAGAGTCCGTACGAAGTGAAGCCTGCGGACACGGGGTAGTTGATGGCGTAGTCCGTGGACGGTCCGTACCTGACGTTCCCGTTGATCCATGTCGTGACCACGCCGCCCAGCACCCGCGAAATCTGGGTCCGTGGCGCGCCGGCCGGTTCGGAATCCGCGGCGGCGGCGGGGGCCGCCATACCGGCGGCCGTCAGGACCGCCAACCCGACTGCTGTGACGAGCCTGGTGGTGGGCCGTTGGCGATCGATGTGCATCTGTTTCCCTTCGAGCGAAACCTCGGTCTGTACCCGGCCGGACGCGACCAGGCGTCAATCATCCTGACAAGAGGGGATATTGACGGTCCATGGCGCTTCGGGGATTGGCGCAAAGAGGCTCGAACGTGTACCTGTGATCGGCCTTTCGCCGACGGTGCCGGAACCGCTCAGCACCGCCTTGACGACGCCTTCGCGGCTGGTCGGCGGCCTGGACTGTCGAGGGTGGTGTGACCCGTCAGGAGTGCCGCTCCCAGAGGTTGTCCAGGTGCGCGTGCAGGACGTCCTGGGCCTCCTGCGAGGTGAGGCGGCCGATGAGGACGTGGACGGTGAGGCCGTCGGCGAGGGCGAGGAGGGTGCGGGCCTCGTGCTGCGGGTCGACGGGCGCACCGTGTCCGGCGCTCTCGCCGACTTCCCGGATGAGCCGGGTGAACGCCTCCTGCAGGGCTGCGTAGCTCGCCTTCAGCGTGTTTGCGAGCGGCTCACTGACCGCGGCCTGCGCGACGAAGGCGAGCCAGACCCGTGCCTCGGAGTGATGCTCTTCCCGGAGCAGCGCGACTTCGGTGACCGCGTGACCCAGGGCGGTGGCGGCCGACTGGGCCGGGCTCCGGACGAGGCAGGCCCGGGCGCGTTCGGTGATCCGCTCACCGATGTTCGCGAGAGTGAACACGAGCATCTCTTCCTTGCTGCGGAAGCAGCGCTGCACGGCGCCCATCGACACCTGCGCGCGGGCGGCGACGTCGCGCAGGGTCACGCCCTCCAGTCCGTGCTCGTCGGCGAGGAGGCAGACCGCCTCGGCGATGCGGTGACGTCGCTCCTCGTGATCAACCTGTCTGGGCATGCTCGTGGCCTCCGTGCGGCGACGCGTAATTCGATGCGGTCGTATCGGTTCCCAGGCTACAGTTCCGATGCAAGCGCATCGGAACGTGGGACGGGGAGGACGAGAATCATGGGTGACGCCCTGTGGAAGCTGTCGGCTGCGGCGCAGGCGGAGGCCGTGCGCGCTGGCGAGGTCTCCGCCGTCGAGCTGGTGGAGAGCCATCTGGAGCGGATCGCCGAGGTCAACCCGGAGGTGAACGCGGTCACCCTGCTTCTGGCGGATCGCGCCCGGGAGGCCGCCGAGCGGACGGACCGGCGCCGGACCGCCGGCGAGGAGCTGGGGCCGCTCGCGGGGGTTCCGTTCACGGTGAAGGAGTCCACGGCCGTCGAGGGGGTGCCGACCACGTTCGGCACTCCGCGCTTCCGCGATCTGGTGGCGCCGGCGGACGCGCCCCCGGTCGCCCGGCTGCGCGCGGCCGGGGCGATCCCCATCGGGCACAGCAACATGCCCACCTTGATCCTGGCCGGAATGCACACGCGCAGCGAGCTGTTCGGAGACACGTTCAATCCCTGGGATCGTGGCCGGACTCCCGGCGGATCGAGCGGGGGTGACGCGGTGGCCGTCGCCACGGGCATGGCGGCGCTCGGCCTCGGCAACGACTCCGGGGGATCGGTGCGGGTCCCGGCCCAGTTCTGCGGTGTGGCCGGACTGAAGCCGACCACCGGCCGGTTTCCCGCCGACCACCGGATCCTCGGCCCGGACGACCCCGGCCCTGCATCCCAACTGCTCGTCACCGACGGCCCGTTCGCCCGAAGCGTGGGTGATCTCCGGCTGGCGTACGAGGTGTTGGCCGGCACCGATCCACGGGACCCGCGCGCCGTGCCGGTGCCCGCGTACGGCGCGCCCCTCCCCGGGCCGGTGAAGGTCGCGGTCGTGGCGGACCCCGGCGGGCACGGCGTCCACCCCACGGTGCGCGCGTCCGTCGCCGCCGCGGCCGACGCGCTGCGGGACGCCGGGTACGACGTGCGCGAAGTGCCGGACGTGCCACGGTTGGACGAGGCGCTCCACGCCTACGGCCGGATCACCGTGACCGAGTTCGCCCCGACCTGGCCGGTGGTGCGCAAGCTGCTCGGCTCGGGCGGTGACCGCTACGTCGGGATGATGATGGAACAGACGCCGCCCGCGAGCGCGGAGGAGTTCATGAAGCTCATGGGCGTCTGGATGAACATCCGTCGCTCCTGGGCCGAATTCCTCGACGAGTACCCGCTCCTGCTCGGCCCGTCATTCACCGAACCGCCCGTCGAACCGGGGCTTGAGTCACGCGACCGGGCCGGGCGGGACCGCGTCGGGTCGGGAATGCGGCTGTGCACCGTGACCAGCTTCGTGGGCGTGCCCGGGGTGGCCGTGCCGACCGGGACGGCCGACGGGCTGCCGTCCGGCGTGCAGATCGTCGGGCGCGCGTTCCGCGAGGACCTGTGCCTGGCCGCGGCCGAGGCGATCGAGGACCGGCTCGGAGTCCTCACCCCGGTCGACCCGGTCTGGGCCGGTGGGGCTGGTTGAGCCCCTGGTCCACGCCGGACCCGGGTGCTCGATCCCCGGGGACACGACCACCACGGCGCCGGCTCGCGAATCCACCCGCGGCTGCCCGCCCCCGTCCGGTGCTGCATGGACGCGGGGCGGCCCACTGAGGTGAGCCGAGGCTGATCCTCCCCGAGGGTTACCCGGCTCGGCGCGTGATGAGGGCCTCCAGGCCGTCGAGGATCCGCTCCAGGCCGAAGTTCAGCGCCTGGTCCCGGCCGTCCTGGGTGGCCATTGCCGCGGCGAGCGCGGGGAAGCGGTCGGCGTGCTGGTGGACCAGGGGGCCGAGGACGGCCAGGAGTTTCGCCTCGGGCGAGCCGTCCGGCCGGGCCGCACGGGCCTGTTCGGCGATGCCCCGGACGTGCCCGGCCAGCAGCACTGCGGAGTCCATCCGTTCGGGGCCGGTCAGTCCGTGGCCGTCCAGGGCTGCGACCACCCGCTCCAGCCAGCCGAGTTCCTTGGGGCCCACCACCCGTGCTCCGACGGTGGCGTCGAGCAGCCAGGGGTGATCGGTGAGCATTTGCGCCAACTGGTCCGCACAGGAGGTCAGTTGCTCGCGCCATCCGAGTCCGTCCACGGCCGGCGGCGGTTCGCCGACCGCGGCCTCCACCATGAGCGCGACCAGCTCCGCCTTGCCGGGAACGTAGCGGTAGAGCGACATCTTGGTGAAGTCGAGCAGGCCGGCGACCTTCTGCATCGAGACGGCGCCGAGGCCCTCGGCGTCCGCGATCGCGACGCCCGCCGCGGCGATCCGCCCCAGGCTCAGCGCGGGCTTCGGTCCCCGGGACGGCCTGGCGGGCGGTCCCCAGAGCAGCCGCACCGCCTCGTTCGCTTCCTCGCTCAATTCCCGCTCCGTCTCGTGTCTTCCGGCTGCCCTTGCGGGGCGGCCCAACTGCGTCTACCGTACACAGCAAGAAACAGTGTCCATGGGACACAGTTAATCGGGCAGCTCGGATGGAGTGGTTCACGTGAGCACCAAGGTCCTGATCTCGGGCGCGAGCATCGCCGGCCCCGCACTGGCCTACTGGCTGGGGCGGTACGGCTTCGAGACCACCGTCGTCGAGCTGGCCCCCGCCCTGCGCGGTGGCGGCCAGGCGGTCGACTTCCGAGGCCGGACCCACCTGACGGTGCTGGAGCGGATGGGTGTGCTCGACGAGCTGCGCGCCCTCGACACCGGCGGCAGCCCGATGACCTTCGTCGACCGGCGCGGCCGTCAACTGCTCCGCCTGCCGGCCGACTTCGCGGGCGGGGACGTCGAGGTCCCGCGCGGGGAGCTCGCCCAGGTGTTGCGCCGGCGCAGCCTCCCGCACACCGAGTACCTCTTCGGCGACTCGATCACCGCCATGGAGGAGACGCCCACCGGCGTCCGGGTGGCCTTCCGGAACGGCGCGCCGCGCGAGTTCGACCTGGTGATCGGCGCCGACGGACTGCACTCCAACGTCCGTCGGCTCGCCTTCGGCCCGGAGGAGGACTACGTCCGCCACCTCGGCTACTACGCGGCCACCTGGCAGCTTCCCAACTACCTCGGTCTGCCTCCTGGTTCAGTCGGCCTCAACGTCCCCGGCCGGCTGGCCGCCGTCGGCGCCGACCACCGCGACCCGACTCGGGCGGGCGCCTTCTTCGTCTTCGCCTCGACCGAACTCCGTTACGACCGCCACGACGTGGCGCAGCAGAAGGCGCTGATCCAGGACGCCTTCGCGGGCCTCGGCTGGGAGGTGCCCGGGCTCCTGGAGAGCCTGAGGCAGGCCCCCGAGCTGTACTTCGACTCGATCAGCCGGGCCGACGTCCCCGCCTGGTCCAGCGGTCGGATCGCCCTGTTGGGCGACGCCGCGTGCGGGGCCACCATCGGCGGGATGGGTACCGGCACCGCTGTGGTGGCGGCGTACGTCCTGGCCGGCGAGCTGGCCCGGGCCTGCGGCGACCACCGCACCGCCTTCGCCCGCTACGAGCACACCGTGCGCGACTACGCCCAGGGCTGTCAGAAGGGCGGCGACCGGACCGGCCCGTTCCTGGCGCCCGGCACCGCGACCGGGCTGCGGGTGCGCAACGGGCTGCTGAACCGGCGCTGGATCCTCGACAAGATGCTGGAGATGGGCAAGCAGGTCAGCAGCGTCGATCTGCCTGACTACACGACCGAGCTGTCGAACGCCGTGGCGTCCGGCGTCCTGGGCGGAGGCGTCGGCCTGCGCGCAGCACGTCACCGGCGATGACCATGCCCTCGCCCGGCGTGCGGGCCGGGTCCGGCGCCCCCTGCGTCCTGCTTCACCCTCTGTCGCCTGTGTGTGGGGGCGGGTCAGGATGACCGGGTTGTTGTCGCGCGCGAAGGGGTCCGGATGGGGAAGCACAAGAAGGAGCCGGAGCTGCCGAGTCCGGGTCAAGGGTCCCCGCCTCCCGGGAACGCGGACGGACAGGTGCCCGTCCCCCTGCCGCCGGGTGACCCGAAGCACGGGAAGAAGTGACCGGGCCGGCCCCGTTGCGGGCGCGCCTGGACGAGGCGATGGACGAGCGCGGGGCCTGGCCCGAGCGGGCGCCGTGGCTGCGGGAGGCGGTGGCGGCGCTGCCGCGTGACCTGTTCGCGCCGGACCGGCTGCTGCGGTGGGACGGGCGGGCGTACGTGCCGGTGGACCGGCAGAGCGATCCGGACGGCTGGGCACGGGAGCTGTACGGCGAGCAGGACGCGGCCGCGGTCACCCAGGTGACGGACGGGCCGGCGTCGTCGAGCCTGTCGGCGCAGGGCGTCGTGGTCGACATGCTCGACAGCCTGTTGTTGGAGCCCGGGCACCGGGTGTGGGACATCGGGACGGGGCAGGGCTGGAACGCGGCGCTGGCGGCGTGGCGGGCCGGCCCGGGGCGGGTGGTGTCCACCGAGATCGAC
Source organism: Kitasatospora sp. NPDC127035 (assembly GCF_042726075.1). Classification (NCBI taxonomy): domain Bacteria; kingdom Bacillati; phylum Actinomycetota; class Actinomycetes; order Kitasatosporales; family Streptomycetaceae; genus Kitasatospora; species Kitasatospora sp. NPDC127035. The sequence goes on from NZ_JBHXDN010000080.1 coordinate 18,555, forward strand.
GGTGTGTTGGCCTCGTTCGCACGCGAGCGTCTGGCCGCGGCCGGCCTGCGGGTGGACGTCGTGGTGGCGGACGCGACCGTCACGGTACCGGACGGCCCGGTGGACCGGCTGATCGCCACCTACGCGGTCGAACGGGTGCCGTGGTCGTGGGTCGGGGCGGTCCGGCCCGGCGGGCGGCTCGTGGTTCCCTGGGGCCGGCTCGGGCACGTCGCCCTCACCGTCGCCGACGACGGGCGCAGCGCGAGCGGGCGGGTGCAGGGCCTGGCCCGGTTCATGGGCGACCGCGCCGCCGGTCCGGCGCCCGTGGGCGGGCACGCGGGGTACGCCGCGGTGCGCGGCGCCGCGGCGCCGGAGGTGAAGCGCGTCGTGGATCGGGATCCCGCGCCGCTGGCCGCGGACTGGAACCTGAGGTTCGCGCTGCGGGTCGCCGTGCCGGACGCCGTGGTCGTCACCGGCACGGACGAGGACGGCGTCCTGGCGTGGGTGCACGACGGCCACCGGTCCTGGGCCGCGTTGTCGGCCGGCGGCGACGGCACCGCGACCATGTACCAGGGCGGCCCGCGGCGCATCGGTGACGAACTGCTCCACGCCTGGGCGCAGTGGGAGGAGCTCGGGCGGCCGGGTCCGTACGAGTACGGGATGACGGTGCGCCCGGACGGCCGGTTCGTGTGGCTGAACGACCCGGTTCACGGCCCGCGCCGGCACGCCGGTGGCACCGCGGCGGCCGACGCTCCTCCTCGTTGAGCAGGGCCTGAGCAGCGTCCGTTTCGGCGGTCCGGGTACCGCCGGGGGATCCGACGGGGATCCGACGGGGGGTTCTGTACGACCTCCGTGGTGCGGCGGTCGGCGTGCCGGCCGCCGTTCGAGGGTTCGTCGTGGACCTCGACCGAGCCGCCGGCCACGACGGTGCGCGGGTGGGCGGTGCGGTCGAGTGGACGGGTCTACCAGTTCGCCCAGGGAAGGTTCCAGCCGCCGAGTCCGTTGTCGGGGGAGACGGTCTTCTCCTTCGAGTTCACGATCGTGACCACGTCGCCGATCAGCGAGCTGTTGAAGAACGTTCCCGCGACGGAGGTGTCGCTGCCGCCCTCCACGTCCTTGAGCGAGACGCAGCCGTGGCTGGTGTTCTCCTTGCCGAACGGGTCGCCCTTGTACCAGTAGTTGCCGTGGAGGTAGGTGCCGCTCTCGGTCAGCCGCATCGCGTGCGGGGCGGCGGGGATGTCGTACTCGTCGCCGAGCCCGACGGTCCGGGAGTTCATGTGGGTGACCTTCTCCTTGGACATGATCACCATGGTGCCGCCCCACGAGGGGTGCTTCTCGTCGCCGAGCGTGGCGGGCACGGTGGTGGTCTTGCCGTCCCGGACGATCGTGAGCCGGTGCGTGGCGGCGTCCGCGGTGGACACCTGCGAGCGGCCGACGGTGAACGGTTCGTCCTTGTCCACGTCGCCGTAGACGCCCGGTGAGACCTCGACGTTCTTCAGCCGGTAGTGGATGGTGACCTTGGTGCCCGGCTTCCAGTACTCGGCCGGGCGGAAGTCCAGCCGGTTGTCGCCGAACCAGTGGCCCTTCACCTCGGTGCCGTTGTCGGTCTCGAAGGTGATTCCCTTGGCGACGGCGTCCTTGTTCACGATCTTCGTGCTGAACTCCACCTTGACGATCATGCCCACGCCGTAGGTCTGGCCGTCGGCGATGTTGTCGTTGGTGGAGACCTGCTTGTCGGGCGTGCGCGTGGTGAACGCGGTGGTGGAGGCGGCCGCGAGACCGTCGGCGTCCGCCGCCTGGGCGTTCACCGTGTACGCCGTGCCGGGTGCGAGCGCGGCGGCGGGCTTCCAGCCGGTGCCGTCCGGGGTGATCGTGCCGGGGACGGGCCTGCCGTTCTTGTCGGTCACGTCGACGGTGGTGAGCCTGCCGTGGGAGACGGACACCTGGAGCGCGTTCGGCGCGACGCCCCGGGCGCCGTCCTTCGGTTCGACGTTCAGCACCGCGGCCGACGTCCTCGGCCCGGTCGCGGCCGAAGGCGCGGCAGCAGGCGCGGCAGCAGTCGTGGCGGTAGTCGTGGCGGTAGTCGTGGCCGCCGGCCCGCCGGCGGCAGCGGCGCCCGTCGCCCGGGAGGCCCCGTCGCCCTCGCCGTCGCCGCAGGCCGCGGTCATCAGCAGAATGCCGCCCATCGTCAGCGCCACCGCGCTGCGGTTGAAACGGTCGCCCGTGCGTATCGCGGTCCGGGTCGCCTGAACAGTGCTCACTGTCGCTCCTTCTCGGTGATCACCGAAAGCCTGTCGGCCGGTTCGTCCCAGGAGCAACGGCCGGCGCCCGATCTGGGACGCTGGGACGCCGTTACCTGCTTTGACCTGGGAAGACGTAACCTTCCTGGGACGCGTCCGTGCGACCGGGGAACGGCGTGGCCGGCGGCGGGAACCACGGGAGCGTCAGCGGCGTGCTTCTGTCCCGGAGATCGCTTCACGTCGGTCCGGCCGCGGGGGGACGCGACAGCGCCGCGCCCGACCGCCGGTGGCGGCCGGAGACGGCGGGGCGCGATCACTGCTGGATGCAAGAGCGAGGCGGAGGAACGGTGCCAGAGGGGTTCGGGGAGTTGGGGGAGCGGGACGAGATCGCGCGGCTGCTCGGGGAGCTGAAGAGCCGGTCGGGGCTCAGCTACGGCGCGCTGGCGAAGAGGCTGCATCTGAGCACCTCGACGCTGCACCGCTACTGCAGGGGAGACGTGGTGCCGACGGAGTTCGCCCCGCTGGACCACCTTGCGCGGCTGTGCAGGGCGACGCCGGAAGAACGCGTCGAGCTGTACCGACTGTGGGCCGTCGTCCACTCGGCGCGGGGAAGCAGGACCTCACCCGTCCCCGGACCGGCAGGTCAGACGGGTCCGGCGGACCCGACGGACCCGACGGAGGCAGGGACGGGGACGGAGCCCGAGGTCGAGGTCGAGGCGGAGGTGGAGGCGGCGCCGGACGGGGGAGGCGGCGTCGAGGCCGGGCGGGTCCTCGTCGCCCGCGCCGAACCGGACCCTGCCCCCGGGGCGGCGCCGCGGCGGTGGCCTGTCCGCCACCGTGCGGTCCTGGCCGCGGTGGCGGTCACCGCGGTGCTGGCCACCACCGGCGCCGTCGCCATGGGGCTGAAGTCGGCCACGGGCGGTGACACCGGTCCCGGTCGGGCCCCGAACGGCGGGTCGGCCGCCGGATCCCCGGCTCCGGGCACCCCCGACTCGCCACCCTCCCCGGCTCTCGCCTCCACCCCCGCTTCCGTCTCGGCCGCCGCCTCCACCGGTGCGGGCTCGGGCTCGCCGGGGCCGACCGGCGGGACGGACACGAGCGCTCCGATCACGGTCTCGGTCCGGCCGTCCGGGTGGAACAGCTCGTGCGATCAGTACCTGGTGGACCGCCCGCCGTCCGAGGTCCCTCGACCGCCCGCGGTGCCGGACGTGGCGGGCTGGGCCTCCGGGATCGGCGCGGTTGCCGGCCGCCACCAGTCGATCGAGCTCATCGTGCAGGGCACCGGCAGGGAGACCGTGGTCCTGTCGGGCCTCAACGTCCGGGTCACCCGGATCGCGGGTCCCCTCGCCTGGAACGCCTATTCCATGGCCGAGGGCTGCGGCGGTGGGGTCGGCGTCCACTCCTACGACCTCGATCTGGACGCGGCCCGCCCGCGGCCGGTCCTGGCCGCGGGCAGCAAGGGTCTGCCGGTCAAGGTGAGCGAGGGCGACCCGGAGGCCATCGAGGTCACCGCCGTGACCGACTCCCACGACGTGAGCTGGTACCTGGAACTGGAGTGGTCGAGCGGTGACCGAAAGGGGACGCTCCCCGTCGACCTCGGCCACGGCACACCGTTTCGCACCAGCGCGGTGAAGGGCCGGCCGCTGTACGTCTACCCGGCCGACGGACGGGCCTGGGAGCCGAGCTCGTTCCAGGGGTGACAGCGGAACGCGATTTCCGTTGACTCGACGGGCCCGCGGTCATGCCCGCGTTCCGGCGCTGCGGGCCGTGGGACCACCCCGGCCGCCCAGCCGCGGATCCCGCCCCGGTCGTGGATGCGAAGCTTGATGCTGTTGGGCTGGTGCGCATGGTCTGGCGGGCACGGAGCAGGTTCCTGGAGGCGGTTCGAGCGAGAGGTGGCCGGGATGGACGGAAACGGTGTGTTCTGGGTGGTCGGGGCCGGGGTGGTCCTGGCCACCCTCGTGGTCGCGGGCGTTCTGGTGGTGAAGCTGGTCCGGGCCCGGAAGCTGTTGGGGGCATCAGGGATCCCGATGTCGAAGAAGGTCCTGTTCTGGGCGTCCATCGCCTATCTGGTCAGCCCCGTGGACCTGCTGCCCGACCCCATCCTGTTGGACGACATCGGCTTCCTGCTCGTGGCCCTGCGCTCGCTGGGCAAGGCCGGGCTGCGGGCCGGCGTCGGCTCGGCAGGCCCGGGCGTGGGTGGCACGGAAGTCCCGCGGCTGAAGCAGTGACCCCGCGGGGCCGCACCTGGGAACGACCCTTCCGTCCGGCCGGGCGCGAGACGAGAAGCGCCCCGCGGGACGCGCTCCGACGGTAGCCGCTGCGCCGACGAGCTCGGCGACATGGCGACCGCCTACCTGCTCACTCCCGACCGGCGCCACGGCGCCGACACCTGAGCCGAGCGCATTGCCGCACGGCGGCACCGGGCCGGTTCGCGGAGGGTTCCCGCTGCAGAAAGGCAGATGGGCCGTCACCGGTGTCGTGGTGACGGCCCATCTGGGGTGGTGCGCTCATACGGTCGGGCCGGCCAGACTCGTCAGGGCCCGGTGCGCGCGTCGGGCGCTGCGCTCGGCGCGGCTCTTGAGGCGGAGCGCGCGCACGAGGCGGTGCTTCTCGGCCTCCCGCAGACGGTCGTCTATCGTCGCCCGCGCAACGTCGATGTGGTAGGTCATGATGCTCCCCCTGTCGACGGGTGATCCGGCGGCATCACCCTGACGCCGCCCCTTCGGGCCACCCTCTGTGCTTCAGACTCTACACCCAAAGTCGGTCCAGGGCCTTGCATTTAACGATCCGTTCAGGAATTTGCCTTCTGATCGAATGCCAAGTGGCTGGTCGGTTCCCAGGCTCGCGCAGCGTCGCGCCGGTGCTGCGCCGTTCCGCCCTGCGGCGTTCCGCCCTTCGGAGCCACAGCCCGTCACGCGCCCGGAGGCCGGACCCGTGGGGCACCCGCCGTCCTCTGCCCGAGCGTGAGCATCGCCCCGGCGACCTCGTCGGCGGCCGAGTCGGGGACCGCGGTGGCGGCCTCGTCGAGGACGAGCAGTCGTGCACCGGGGATCTCGCGCGCGATCGCCTCGCCGTTGCCGACCGGGAAGAACCGGTTGCGGCGGCCGTGGACGACGAGCGTGGGGACCTCGATCCCGGGCAGGCGCTCGCGCCAGCGGGGTGTGCAGTCCAGCTTGGAGAAGACCAGGCCCATCTGGTTGGCCATCTGGACGGGGGGCGCGGTGCCGGGCGTGCGGTCCCAGATGCGCGCGGCGACGGCGCGCGCGCCGTCGGGGTCGTCGCCGAGGATCGCCGCGCCGGTGGCGGCGAACTCCGCAACCGCCTCGCGGTCGGTCCAGTCGGGCATCGGACGCGCGAACAGCCGGCTCATCGTCGCCCGGTCGTGGTCGGGGAGGTCGTCGTCGGGCGGGCCGGGGGCGACCGCGCGGGTGTTGGCCAGGGTGAGCGCGCAGAAAGCGTCCGGACGGTCGAGCACGGCCACCTGGGCGACCATCCCACCGACGCCGATCCCTCCGAGGTGCGCGGGCGCACCGCCGAGCGCGTGAGCGAGGGCCGCGGCGTCGGCGGCGAGGTCGCGCAGGGTGTAGGCGGGTGCCGGCGGATCCGTCGTCGTGGACTCCCCGCTGTCACGCAGGTCGTAGCGCACCACCCGGTGCCCGCCGGCAGCGAGGCGCTCGCAGAGCGAGTCGGGCCAGGAGAGCATCGTGGGCCCTCCCGCGAGCAGAACGAGCGGTGCGTCGTGGTCACCGAACGACTCGATGCCCAGGGTGACCTCGTCGGTGTCGAGGGTGGTCATCGGATCACCGGCCGTTGTCGTCGTCGTGCCCGAGACCGCGGTCGGGCCTGCTCATGTCGCCCGTCGCGGGTGTGCCGTCGGCGAGCCCGTAGCGCAGGTACACGGCGCCCTGCGGGCCCGCCACCGGGGGTTCGAGGAGCGTGACGTTCGTGGGGACCGCGCCGCCGTCGAACACCTTCTTCCCGACGCCGAGCACGATCGGGTGCACCCAGAGGTCGAGGCGGTCGAAGAGCTTCTCGCGCAGGAGGGTCTGCACCAGGTCCAGGCTCCCGACGACCTTCACGTGCTCGTGCCGGTCACGGACCTCGCGCACCGCGCCCGCCAGGTCCGGGCCGAGCTGCGTGGACCCGGCCCACGGGAGGTCGGGCCTGCCGCGGGAGGCCACGTACTTCGGGACGCTGTTGAACAGCTCGGCGATCTCGCCGCCCTCCTGGTGCGGCCAGTGGGCGGCGAAGATGTCGTACGTCCGCCGGCCGAGCAGCAGGGCGTCCGTGCCCTCGTACGCGGCCAGGATCTGCGCTCCGGTGACCTCGTCGAGCAGGGGTGCCTGCCAGCCGCCGAACGGGAACCCCTCGGGGTCCTCGTCGGGGCCGCCGGGTGCCTGCCCGACGAGGTCGAGGGTCGTGAACAGCTCGATGTGGATGAGGCCCATATCCGTACTCCCGATGAGTTGGTCGTCCCGGTCGAGATGTAGACCTGTCGGAGCCGGAAAACTCATCGCCGCGCCGGTACCGGGCTTTCGTACCCGCCGACCGCCTCATCCGGCGCACCGCCGTCCGTGCCCGGATCGCACTCCCGGCCGCCTCGCACGGGCCCGCTCCCGGCGTTGCTCCGAAACCGGCCCCGACGGGTCAGCGGGCCAGGGAGACGGCGAACGGCTTGAAGCCGTGTCGGCGCAGGACGTGGGGAACCACGAGGATCATGGCCTCGGTGGCGCGGGCCGTGGCGATGCCGCCGAGGTCCTCGATCCATGCGGGCTGCCAGCCCAGGTCGCCGAGCAGGCCGGTGACGGTCCTCTTCGCGTTCTCGTCGTCGCCCGAGAGGTAGGCGGTCGGTGGGGTGGCCAGGCTCTCGGGAGCGGTCATGACCATGAACAGCATGGTGTTGAGGGTCTTCACCACGCGGGTGTCGGGGAGCGCGGCCTGGAGCTGCTCGGCGAGGCTGCTGCCGGGGTAGCACAGGTCGCCGGGCAGGCCGTCATCCGCGTCGCGGGTGGCGTTGGAGACATCGACGAGGAGCTTCCCGGCGAGCTCGGTGCGCAGGCCGGCCAAGCGGTCCAGCGAGGTGTGGCCGGGCGTCGCGTTGATCACGATGTCCGCGGTGCGGGCGGCGGTGCGCTGGTCGGCGAAGGCCGTCCGCGGGGCGCTGCCGGTGGCAAGGGCCGCGGCCTCTCCCGGGTTCCGGACCCCGAGGGTGACACGGTGTCCGGCTGCGGAGAGCCTGCCGGCGAGGTTGGCGCCGACGCGGCCGGCGCCCAGGATGCCGATGCTGGTCATGAGGTGATGCTCCTTGTGGTGTGAGGCGGGCGGGGCGGAGGGCGTCCGGTCAGACGAGCGGGGACAGGACGTCGAGGGCGGCGGTGTGGATGCCGGGGGCGGAGGCCAGGAAGTCGCGGCTGCCCGTGGTCCAGGGCTCGCCCGCCAGGTCGGTGACGGTGCCTCCGGCCTCGGCGACCAGCAGGGCACCGGCGACCAGCCCGGAGCGGACGTCGGAGAACTGCCAGAAGGCGTCCGTGCGTCCGGCCGCGACGTGGATGAGCTGCATGGTGGCGGGAACGGACACGCGCACGACCAGACCGTTGACGAGCATGGCGGTGACCGAGTCGCCGATCCGCCGGAAGGTGCGCTCGTCCTCGCCGGGCCTGGCCTGGCCGGTGCCGACGAGCGCGGCGCCCAGGTCGGTCTTGGCGGACACCTGCAGCGGCCGGCCGTCGAGGTGCGCACCCCCGCCGGCCACGGCGGTGTAGGTGTCGCCGGTCAGCGGCAGGTGGACGACGGTGAGCACCGGCCGGTTGTCGCGGACCAGGGTGGCGGTCACGGACCAGTCGTCCATGCCGTGGACGTGGTTGATGTTGCCCTCGGCGGGGTCGACGACCCACCACTCCCCGGGCGGGAGCGCGCCGCCGGCCAGCTCGTCCTCCGCCCACTGCGATCCGGGCCGGGCCCGCAGCAGCGGCTCCCGCAGCACGTCCAGCACCGCGTCGTCGTTGGCGTGGATCTCGGCGACGACCTCGTCCAGGCTCACACCCCGGGCGTGCGGGGTGTGGCGCCCGCGCAGGGTGAGACCTGCGGTCCTCACCGCGGCGGTCACCTCGGGCAGGAGCGTCGTGTCGGCGGCGAAAGGCATGGCGGTGCTCATGGCGGGCTCCCGGGTTCGATGTGCGCGGGCGGTCGGTCTCGCGCCTGCACTTCGAAGGTATGGCTCCCGGTCATTAACAACAAGTGCATGCTATTCACTTGTAGAATTACTGACATGCAATTGGATCTGAATCTGCTCACCGCCCTTGACGCACTGCTGGAAGAGGGCAGTGTCGCCGGCGCCGCAGCCCGACTCCACGTCACCGCACCGGCGATGAGCCGCTCCCTGGGCCGCATCCGCAAGGCCACCGGCGACCAGATCCTGGTCCGCACCGGCCGCAGCATGGTTCCCACCACCCGCGCGCTGGCCATGCGCGCCCAGGTCCACGCCCTCGTACAGCAGGCCCACCACCTCCTCTCCGCGCAGCAGGAACTCGACCTGGCAGCGCTGGACCGGGTGTTCACCGTGCGCTGGCACGACGCGCTGACCGCCGCCTGCGGCACCGCTCTGCTCACCGCCGTCCGCCACCGGGCCCCCGGCGTCCGGCTGCGTCTGTCGGCCGAACCCGGGACGGACGACGCCGAGCTGCGCCGGGGCGAGGTCGACCTCGAATCGAGCTCCAGCGCTCCGACGCTCCCCGACATCCGGCACCGCCTCGTCGGCACCGACCGGCTGGTGGTCGCCGTCCGCCCGGGCCACCCCCTCAGCGAGGGGCCGCTGGACGTCGAGCGCTACGCGGCAGCCGAACACCTCACCGTTTCGCGACGCGGTAGCCTGCGCGACCCGATCGACGACGCCCTGACGGCCCGCGGCCTCGGACGACGCGTCGTCGCCGCCGGGCCCACCGCCGCGTTCGCGCTGCAGCTCGCCCTCGACACCGACCTGGTCGTCACCCTCCCCGACGCGATCACCCGCGCAGCCCGGGAGGGGCTCGGCCTGGTCACGCTGCCGCCGCCACTCCCGCTGCCCGAGGTTCCCCTGTACCTGCTGTGGCACCAGCGCTACGACGACGACCGCGCCCACACCTGGCTGCGGGACCTGGCCACCGAAACCGTCCGGGCGTCGTTTGCGCCGCCGACCGTCCCTCGACAGCCCCGCTGACTACCGGGCCCCGCGGCCGGTGGCGGGCGGGGTGCGCGGTCGCAGGCGTTCGCCCTGGGGCCCGAACATGATCAGGTACTCGACCGGCCCGCCCGAGCCCGCGTTCGCGACCCCGTGGGGGGTGCGGGTGTCGAACTCAGCGACGTCCCCGGCGGTCAGGACGAGGTCCTGTTCGCCGAGCGCGAGCCACAGCCGCCCGTACAGGACGCACAGCCACTCGTAGCCGTCGTGGGAGACCTGTCGCGGTCGCACCGGCCGGCCGTCGACGGAGGGCAGGACGTGCTTGTGGGCGTGCAGTCCGCCGACGTAGCGGGTCAGCGGCAGGACTGCCTTGTCGTCGCCGAGACTCAGCGGCACCGAGGCTCGGCGTTCGGCCGCAGGGGCAGCGGCAGGGGCGGTGCCGGCCAGCTCGTCCAGGGAGACGCCGTACTCCTTCGCCAGCAGCAGTACCACCTCCAGGGTGGGCTTGCGCCGGCCGGTCTCGATCCGCGACAGCGTGCTCGGCGAGATGCCGGTCGCACAGCTGACTCCGGTGAGCGTGGCGCCGCGGCGCTCGCGCACGGCCCGCAGGCGGGGCCCCATCGTCGCCAGTGTCCCGGCCACGTCGTCATCTGCCACCGCCGCTGCACCTCCCGAACGAACCTGGCGACCGTCTCCCTGTCCTGCGAGTTTGCCAGAACGGCAACGCCGATCGCCTCGGGCGGTCGCCGCGCCGCATGATCGACGGGTACCCGCGACCACCCGCGACCACCCGCGATCACCCGCGATCACCCGCGACCACCCGCGATCACCGGCGAACCGAGGAGAACTCCCCATGCAGTCCGAGCCGTCCGCCGCCCCGAGCCACCGCATCGTCGAGGCCCCGGCCGGGCGCCTGCACCTGGTCGAGCAGGGCACCGGCCCGTTGGTCCTGCTCGTGCACGGCTTCCCCGAGTCCTGGTACTCCTGGCGCCGCCAGCTACCGGCCCTCGCCGCAGCCGGCTACCGGGCGGTGGCGATCGACGTACGCGGCTACGGCCGCTCCTCCAAGCCTGCGGCGACCGACGCCTACCGGATGCTCGACCTCGTGGAGGACAACGTGGCCGTCGTGCGGGCCCTCGGGGAGGAGGACGCGGTGGTCGTCGGCCACGACTGGGGCTCCAGCATCGCCGCCGCCTCCGCCCTGCTCCACCCCGAGGTGTTCCGCGCGGTCGGCCTGCTGAGCGTCCCCTACGCGCCGCCCGGCGGGCCCCGCCCCACCGAGGTGTTCGACCGGATCGGCGGCCCCGGGCAGGAGTTCTACGTCTCCTACTTCCAGGAGCCCGGCCGCGCCGAGGCGGAGATCGAGCTCGATGTCCGGGGCTGGCTCGCAGGCTTCTACGCGGCCCTGTCCGCCGACACCATGCCCGCCCGGGGCGAGCCCGACCCGCACTTCGTCGCCCGCGGCGGCCGGCTGCGCGACCGCTTCCCCGCCGGCGCCCTGCCGGCCTGGCTGACCGAGGACGACCTCGACGTCTACGCCGGGGAGTTCGAGCGCACCGGCCTGACCGGCGCCCTCAACCGCTACCGCGCCATGGACCGCGACTGGGAGGACCTCGCCCCCCACCGCGGAGCCCCGGTCACCCAGCCGTCCCTGTTCATCGGCGGCGCCCTGGACGCCTCCACCACCTGGATGTCCGACGCGATCGCCGCCTTCCCCACCACCCTCCCCGGCCTGACGGCCTCCCACCTCCTGGACGGCTGCGGCCACTGGGTCCAGCAGGAACGCCCCGAGGAGGTCAACCGTCTGCTGACCGACTGGCTCGCCACCCTGACGGGCTGAACCGCCGACCGCGCCGAGGCCCGCCCCGGCGTGGCCGTGACGCGCTCCTGCGTGATGCCCGGGGCGGCTCGTCGGGCCCCGGGCAAGCCACCGACGAGCCGCCCGGAGGCCGCCCTCGCACCGGTCCCGGCGAGTGCTCGCTCCCCGCTGCTCTGTCGATCCGACTCGGACGGTGAACTCAACGCAGCGGACGGACAGCTGGGCTGCCTGGGAGCACGTCAGCTGCGCGGCCGAGGAGGCAACGCCCGCACCGGCCTGAGCGTGTGTACCGCCCGTACCTCGACAGCGGGTCCCGGCTCGGCCCGCGCAGCCCGGCCGGGCAACCGACCGGCATCGTCGACGGCGCCGGTACGGAGCCTGCGACCGGAGATGGCGTGCTGGGTGATGAGTTCTCGGTGCCGCCGGTCCTACCACCGCCGCCCCATGGACCGTTGCCGGGGGGAGTGGTGGGACCATCCTGACCACAGAGGGCCTGCTCCGGTGTCCGACGGCCGCTGAGCTGCTGGAACGGTGCCGGAGTATGGAACGTCCCGCCCGGCAGTCGGACCGCTGATACAGGCGACCCCTCGGCCACGACCCCCTTACCCCCTCGTCCGGGGTGGCTGGGATACTCGCCCCGACTGTTGATCATCCGGGGGAGAGACGTCGTGTTGACCTGGCTTGTTCGAATACTGTCCGCGCTCTCGTACGCCGCGATGGCCACGGTGGTCCTCTGGACCGCCGGGCTGCCCGGGGGAGTCGCCCTGCCGGTGGGCGGGTTGACGACGGCCGCCTGGATCGCCTTCGGACTGCTCTGGCTCAGGGTCGCCGCACTCTGGCTCTGGTGGTCGGACGACAACCACGGGTGGCTGTCACGGGCGGCGACCCGCCGCCGGTCCGTCTCCCTGGTCAAGGACGCGCCGCGCAGGCGGTTCAGCTCCCGGTTCTCGTCACGCGAGCCGTTCGACTTCGACAGCAAGGGGTGGGTGTACTCCCGGCAGGTGGCGGTCTGGCTGCTGCTTCCCGTGGCCTGCGCCGCGCTGGCCGGGTTCGCCCAGGCGTACGAGTCCGAGACCGTCCGCTCGGTGGTCCGCGCCGGAGCCTCGGTCTCCACCGCGACGGTGATCCAGGCGGACGACATCAGCGAGAACTTCAGCGACGGCGACGTGGTCGGCTACTTCTCGAAGCTGACGCTGGCCCTGCCCGGCGGCGGCACCGTCCGGGCCGAGGGCGCGTACACCCCCGAGGAACCGGAGCCCGACACCAAGGTCGAGGTGCTCTGGGCGCCCTCCGCACCGGAGTTGGGCGGGCGCGTGCACTACGCCACCGACATGTCGCGCTACCTCGACCACGACTGGGGTCTGACAAGCGCCGACGCTCCAGCACTGGCCCTGGCCGTCGTGCTCGTCCTGTCGTTCGTGGTCACCATCGGCTTCGCCACGGAGGAGGACGGGCTCCAGGACCTCGCCTGGCGGCCGGTGGCCCAGACGGTACACGCGGTGGTGGTGGGCGGGGTCCTGTTGGCCTCACTCCCCTCGCTGGCCGGCACTGCGGACCCGGCCCACGCGACGGACCTGCTCTTCGCGTCCGGCATCGCCGTGCTCCTCCTCTACACCGGGATGCACCTCCGGCCCATGCTCGACTGACCCGCAGCGGCGACGGGCGCCACCCCGGTCGGCGCCCGTCGCCGCCCTCCGGCCCGGTCGGACAGTCCGTACGGTCAGCAGGTCACGGCAGTCGAGACGGGGACGGTCGCCGTGAAGGGGGAGAGCGGCGCGCTGCCGACGACGGTGGACGAGGTCGTCGCCGACCTGCTGGAGGGGCGCGGTGCCGAGAGCGAACCACCCGTACAGCCAGGACGGCCGGGGGGCGTCAGCGCCTGGACGTTGTCCGGTTCGGAGACCCACTCGCCGTGCGGAAGTCAGCGGTGTTCAGCGGTGTTCAGCGGTGGTCGGGCGGCTGGTCCGGCGGGTGCGGAGTCCCGTTCGTCTCCGGGCCGGTCTCGCGTTCCGCGCGGAGTGCCCCGGCGACTTCGTGGGCCCGACCGGGGTGGTAGACCGTCACCGCCTCGGGCGCGGAGTACATCGCGCCGGCCCGGGGCGTGTACCGGCGGCTGCGGACGCCGTGCCGGGTGGCCAGTTCGTCGACCGCGCTGACAGGCACGTGCCACAGGGCGGCCAGGTCCGATCCCGTCCACCATTCGTCGGGGTACAGGAATTCCCGGTCGACCTCCGTCCGATGCTCCACCGCCACGGAGGTCGGACCGAGTCGGGCGGTCAGCCAGTCGATCAGTGCCTCCGTGCGGACCTCGCACAGCGGGGCCCGGAACGCCGGTTCGCACTTCACTGCCGCCCCTTCGCGGGTGTGCAGGACCACGGCAATCGACTTTCGTCGCCCCAGCCTGAGCCGCTCGATGACGACGACGCGCTGGAGGCCGGCTGCGGAAACGGTCGAGGAGCGAAGGAGACGCGCGATCACGACGCGGGCCGCGTCCCCCTGGGGGCGGAACTCGATCCACCGCACCATCGTGGCCGCCGACACGAACACCATGGCCGTGGCGAGCGCGATCACGGCCACGACCGCGAGCCCCAGGCCGGCCCAGAGGACGGCCCAGAGGAGTCCGGAACCGGTGAGCGCTGCGACCAGGAGGACCGGCAGCAGGATGGGGGCCGCGATCCACAACGGGACCATGACGCCGCCGCCGAGCGCGAGTCCCAGCTCCTGGATCCTCCTCGGCACGAACACCAGCCGCTCACCCGATGCCGTCGTCGACACCACTCCCGCCAACGGGTCCGGGCTTCGCAGGGTCATGAGTCAAATGTAGCTACTGGCGAGCCAGTTGGTAAGAAATGCGTGGCGATGCCCGGATGTCTGCCGTGTCGCGGCGACGCAGCGCGTGCGCCACGGGCAGGTGGTGCTCGGAGTCGAGGCGGGTGCGGTTGGCGCGCGAGTGGCCGACACGACCCCCTCCGGGGCCCGGACGTGTGGGGGCCGTCGACGGCGCGGCCGTCCAGGTCCGGCGAGTCAGCGCGGCGCAGGCCCGGAGTGGGATGTCGGCCGGGCCGACACCCCACTCCGGGGCACCTCCTGGCGGCTACCGGTGCCAGCCGGTCCAACGGCCGACGGAATCACGGGTGTTGTACCAGGAGTTCGTGTTCGTGTCGTACACCTGCAGCGTCAGCGAGGAGTCGCTGATCTCGTGGATGGAAACCCAATCCCGCCCCACGCGACCACCGAGTGACTGCCACTGCGTGCCGTAGTAGACCCAGACGGCGTAGTCCGCCCCGACGGCGAAGACGTGCGTGAGGCCGTTGATCGACGCCCTGGGCATGAACGCGTTGAACCTGTCCCCGCAGGGGAAGACACCTCCCCCCTCGGGGATGAGCGGCAAGATGGTGACGCCCCTCGCGTTGCACTGCAGGTGGCGGTACGCCGTCAGTTGTACGTTTCCGGCATGGGCCGTGCCCGCTGTTGCGACGGCGGTCCCCAGCGCCGTGGCAGCGATCACGGCCGCCGACGCGAACGTCCTACCGGGCTTCTTCACCTTCATCACTGACCTCCTGATCGAGTGAGACGGCAGGAGCATCACAGCCGTCCTGGCGCCGCGTCATCCAGAACCGGCGGGTAGCGACCTGAAGGCCTGCCGCCGGTGCCCGAAAGGCGCACCCGGACAGGCCTGTTCGACCTGACTCCTTCAATTCCCTTTGACGTCGGGCATGTTGTGCCGACTTGGCGAGGCGTGGTCACCGCTGCCACACGACTCTCACCCGGATGCCTTGAGCCGCAGGTCTTGCGCTTGACGATCTCGGTCGGAAAGCATCCGGGTGCGTGCTGTTCTTGTTCCGGACGACCTGCGGGAGCGGGTGGCTCTGCTTCCGTCGCCCCGCTGCACCGGTTCAAACGGCTCCGTACCCGCTACGAGCGACGCGCCGACCTCAACCCGGGCCTGCCCGAACTCGCCTGCAGCATGATCCGCCTACGGCGGCTCCGGACAGCAATCTGGAACGACCAGTAGTGTCCGAATCAGCGGCACCAGCAGGGTGGGCGTCGCCGCCGGGCCTGCGTCGGCCTACACCGGCACCGTTCAACAACCAAGGACTGCTCATGCTCCTCGACCCTGACGCGACGCTCGAAGCCGTCGCATCAAGCCTGCAGGACCTGCCGTTCCCGTGGAGCGGGGATCCCGTCGAAATCGTGGGCTGGGGCTTCTCGAACGTCGTGCTCCGGGCCGGCGCCGACGTCCTCATCAGGGTGCCGCGCACTCCCGGAGCCAAGGGCAGAAGCCAGCACACTGCCGAGGTCCTGCGGCGGCTGCCGCTCCTGCCGCTGGCCGTCCCCGAGGTGCTCGGAGTGCTTCCGACCGGGCCGCGGCTGCCGTTCGGCGCCGTGCTTCTCAGGAAGCTGCCAGGCGCTGTCGTGGACGATGACGTCGCTCGCGCGGATCGTGAAGCGTTCACCGGTGACCTGGCCGCCTTCCTCTCGGCGCTGCACAACTGCGGCGACGAACCGCTCCTGGGCATCCTCCGAGCGGACGGGGCCGGACGGGGGGTCGACGTCCTTGACGCCGAGACGGCCGCAGCCACCGCGGACCTGCTGGCCGGTCGCGAGCGACAGGTGTTCGAACGATGGGCCACCGCCTATCGGCGGTGGTTCGCCGGTGCCGAGGTCGTGCCGATCCACGGTGATGTCTGGCCCGGCAACCTCCTGCACACCTCCGGGAGGCTGTCCGGCGCCCTGGACTGGGACGAGGCGAGGGTCGGCCCGCGGGCGGTCGATCTGTGCGGTGTCTGGTACCTGGGCCGCGACTTCGCCGAGGAGGCGGTGCGTGCCTACGCGGCCCGGAACGCCTGTGACTACGAGGTCCTGCACGAAGAGACCAGGCTCGCCGGAGTCCGACGTGAACTGCAGGGCGTCACCTGGTCCTTGCGCCACGACGACCCCGAGGAACTCAAGGAGTCCCTGGACAAGGTGCGGCGTTCCCTGCGCGAGTTCCTGCTCCCGCCCGGCTGACACGGCCGCCGCCCGCGCTCGTAGCGCCTGCGGAGGCGCTCGAACTTGCGCAGCCGGGCGACCCGCTGGTCATGTGAACGCAGGGATGGGCAGGTTCGCGCCTTACCCTCTCGTCCATCGACAGCAACCGTGATCCGCTCCGCTCCTGGGCCATCCTCATCACTGACCTCCGGATCACCGGCACCTGTCCCTCTTCCGGGCGGGTGACAGGCGGCGCGCGGGGCCCGGCTGCCGGACCCTCGCCGGGAGCCTCACAGTGAACCGACGATCCGTCATCACCTACCTGCGGGTAACGGGCGGGTGTCCCGGCCCCGCTGCCCGGACGGCCGTCCAGAAGTGCCCGAGCCTACCGCCGTCCCGCAGCCGGTTCGGAGCGCCCGGCGCCGTCAACACCACACCCGAACAAAGGACTTCGCGCATGGACGGTGCCGGGTCACCGCGAGGGTGCCGCACCCGGCCCCGCCGCCGCCCTCATGGCGTCAGGAACAGCTCCTCCAGGTGGCGGGCCAGGATCGCCAGCGCTTCGTCGCCCGTGCGCTGGCCGCCCAGAACGCTGGAGCCCAGGCCGTTGACCATGGCGAGCAGCCCGGCGGCGGCGATCCCGGGATCCCGGCCGAGGGCGATCTCCCCGGCCTCCTGGGCCGCGCGGAGCTGCTTCGCGAGGAAGCCCTCCAGCACCTCGGGCTGCCGGGCGCCGTGCTTCTCCATCACCTCGGGGTCGTTGAGGACCAGGGTGTAGTAGGCGGCGTAGGTCCGGGTGATCCGGCGACTCTCCGGGTCGGTCGGCAGGATGCTCGACAGGATCGCGGTCACGACGCCGCGAGGCGTGGGCGGGGAGCCCGCCGTCTCGGCGATCCACCGCTCCATCCGGGCCTGGAGTTGGGCGGCGATCCTGGTCAGTGCGTCCAGGAGTAGCCCCTGTTTGGTCTCGAAGTAGTACTGCACGAGCCGTAGGGAGACGCCCGCCTCGGTCGCCACCGCCCGCATGCTGGCCGACTGCAGGCCCTGAGTGTCGGCGATCCGGAGCAGCGCCTCCGCGATCTGTCGGCGGCGTTCCTCGTGGTCGACCTTCATCCACACCTCCCTGGTACATCCGTATCATGCCGTGATACACCTGTACCATGCGAATCAGTCGGTTCAAGAACGACCAGGCCGGGGCGCGATACCGGACTGCCTACGAGCGGGCCTTGGCGGAACTGTGGCCCGGAGCGCGGACCGCGCTCGACGTGCCGACCACCTTCGGGACCACCCGCGTCTACCGAACGGGACCACCGAGCGACGGTCCCGACGAGGACCCGATCGTGCTGCTGCCCGGCTCCGGCGGGAACGCTCTGATGTGGCACCGGTACGTCGAGGTCCTGGCCCGGCGCCGTCCGGTCCTCGCCGTCGACACCGTCGGCGAACCGGGCGCGAGCGTGCAGACCGCGCCGATGGCCGACGGCCGCGACGGTGCAGCTTGGCTGGACGAACTCCTGGCCGCCCTGGGCGTCCCGGCCGCCCACCTCGTCGGCTGCTCCTACGGCGGCTGGCTCGCGCTCAGCCACCAGATCCACCGTCCCGGCCGCACCGCTTCGCTCACCCTGGTCGACCCCGCGGGCTTCGCCGGGTTCGGGCCTCGGTTCTACGGCTGGCTGATCGTCGGCGCCCTCGCTGCCACCGCGCCGCGTCCGCTCCGCCCCGGCCTGGCTCGGCTGGTCGGCAACAGCGCGATCCTGGAGGGCGAGCTGATGCGCCTGATGCGTGCTTCGACCGGTTTCCGCCGCGCGCTCCCGGTGCCTCCGGTCTTCTCCGACGAGGAGTTGGGCCGCGTCCGGGTCCCGGCGCTGCTCCTGCTCGGGGCGCGCAGCGCGCTGCACGACTCGCGCGCCGTCGCCGACCGCCTGGGCCGGGTCGCGCCCTCGGTCCGGGTCGAGATCGTGCCGGGCGCCGGCCACGCCCTGCCGACCGACCGGCCGGAACTGGTGGCCGACCGCGTCCTGCGGAACGTCGGGGCGTAGTGCCCTCAGGTGCGCCGTTCTTCCGGGTGGCCGCGAGCGCGCCCCTCCCCGGGGCGGACGCGGCGGCGCGTACAACATCCGTGTACCGCTCGTCCCTTGCGAACGGAACCATCGATCAGCCGACCCCCTGCATCAGCTGAACGACGAGAGCCGGCCGCCTCGCGGCCTCGACGCGGTCCGGGGAGCGTAGTGCCCGCACGAACGGGCGCTACGCGGGGCCAACCCCACGTGGCTCCACTCCCCGGTCGGTCCGCCTGTGCGACCACACCGAGTCGCGAAGTTCCACAAGGATCGACGGGGCGTGCAGGGAAGTTCCCTGCAATCCTCCAGGAACAATCAGGCAAAAGCGGCATGCGATAGTGGACGGAGTAAAAGCGGAATCGATAACTCCGAGTAATCGGCCGGAGTGATGAAGCCAGTGAGTGCATGGCGCTCCCTGCGCTGCTAGCTTCTTTTCGGCGTCGACTCGGTGCTGACGCGGAATATCCACTGACTCGGGCTTGGGCACACCCGGTGGGCCGCCTCGCCGGGGCGGCCCACTCTGCACCGGATCAACGAGGAAGAAGAAATGGCAAGCGTCAGTCTTTCCGGAGTTCACCGGACCTATGCGACGAGCAGCGGAGACGTTCACGCGGTGAGCGGCGTAGATCTCGAAGTCGCCGACGGGGAATTCGCCGCGCTGCGCCCCCCGGACCGACTCACGGCTCCGCGAGCGCTGAGGGCCGCGAGGTCGCTCCCCTCCGGAGCTACGGACACGCTCCGGGTGATGCTGGACGAACGGCGGAGTCCGGAGCAGACAGGCCGGGCTCTGCGGGCGCAGTTCCCCGGAGCGGCCGGAGATGCGCGTGGCCCACGAAGCCGTCTACCAGACGCGCTACAGGCTGACCCCCGTCCCGCGCGGGGAGGACCTGCTCGAACGTCGTCCGGGAGATGCCGATACCGGCGCCCGACCCGACCCCCCGCCCGCGCGGGGAGGGCAGCGGGCGGCTGCCCTCGGCACGGTGCTCAGTGGGGTGCGCCGTGGGTGGCCGCCCAGCCGCTCGGCACCGTGCGGTCGCCTGCGGAGGAACCCCTTCGAGCTGGCCTCATCCGGACACGGAGGAGTCTTGACCCCCTTGCCCCGACGTAAACATGATGGACCGTCACATAACGATTCCGCCGACGGGGGAGTCCGCCCCGTACCCGGCGCCGGCCCGTCTGGGTAGGGCTGTCGGTCCCCGGTCGGCGGCGGGGCCCGTCGACGGGTGTGTCGTCCCCTCCTCCCGTCGTGGTCCGCGGGACCGGGGTTCCCGGGGCCGCGCCTCGCCCGGCGGATCTCCCGTGCCCGGGCCCGGAAAGGCACCCCATGCCCCCGCGTCACCGGCTCGTTCGCCTGCTCGCGACACCGGCGCTGGCCGCCGTCCTTCTGCCGCTCTCTATCGCCCCCGCAACCGCCTTCCCCGCCGCGGGTGGTGGTTCGCCGGCCCTGGTCACCACCCTCCTGCCGCGCGAGGTCTCGGCCGGCTGGCTGGCCCGGCAACTCGTGGACGGCGACCACTTCGAGAGGGTCGTCGCCGGTACCGTCCGCCCCGACCAGGACCTCACCGTCGACGCCGTGCTGGCCTTCGCCGCCGCGGCCACCGCTGACGACGCCGGAGCCCGCGCCACCGCCTGGCTGGCCCGCCCCGACATCCTCGCCGACTACCTCGGCGACGGCACCACCGAGGCCTACGCGGGCCCCACCGCGAAGCTGCTGCTGCTCGCCCAGGTCCGCGGGCTGGACCCGACGAACTTCGGCGGCGTCGACCTCGTCGCCCGGCTCCTCTCGCTGCTGGCCCCGAACGGCCGCTTCGCCGACCGCTCCCAGTCGGGCGACCGTAGCGACGTCGCCAGCCAGTCGTTCGCCCTGATCGCCCTCTCGCGCACTGCGGCGGGTATCCCGCAGAGCGCCCGCGGCTTCCTGAGCGCCGGCCAGTGCCTGACCGGCGGCTACCCCGCTGCCTTCGGCCCGACCACCTGCACCGGCGACCCCGACGCCACCGCGCTCGGCATCCAGGGCTTCAACGCCGGAAACGGCGCGGGCTCCTCCGGGTACGCCATGGGCTGGCTGGTCAACCAGCAGCGCCCGGACGGCGGTTTCGTGTCCCCCGGCGCCACCGAGCCCAACGCCGTGACCACGGGCCGGGCATCCCACACCCTCTTCACCGTCGGCTCCAGCGGCGGATACCGGGCCTTCAAGTGGCTGGAGCCGCGCCAGCTGCGCTGCGCCGCTGCTCCGGAGCAGCGCGGCGCCGTCCCGTACAACTCGACCGGCTTCGACCAGGCCACCGCCGTGCGGGCCACCGTCCAGGCCACCCTGGCGTTCTCCCCCGGACTGAAGGGCTTCGCCAGGCTGAGCGCGGCCGGTGCGAAGCCGGAGTCGCCCGTCCTGTCGTGCTAGCCGGGCGTTGTCCTGGCGATCACGGGCGGCGCCAGACGGCACTCCTCTGCCAAGTGATCTTGACGGATCGCAGGGGAGAGGGCGGTCGTCGGGCTACGAATTCCCTATCACCCGCGCAGAGTGTCGGCCGGAAAGTGATCAGCACCCGATCGAAAGAATCGAATGGGAGGAGGTGGCAAACCTCCATCCCCAACTCTTCGAGGATGGCCACGTCGACTGGACGGACATCGGCCTCCAGAGGATCTGTGTCATTCAGGGGAGCAGATCTCGTTCTCCCGGAGGCACGGAAGGATTGACAGGGGACGACGTCGATCGCCGGCTCCTTCGTCACCAACCACCGCGCGCCGGCGACATCCCCTCCATCTCCTACGTGGTGGCAGGGCGGCGACGCCGGCCGCACCGAGTAGCCGAGCCAACCGGTACCGGGCGCGGAACCGGCCTGCCTATCCCTCGTCGACCTCCTGGTCGACGGCTTGGTTGGCGCGGTCGATCTCGGCCATGTGCTCCTCCGCCCAGGTCCGCAGCCCTGCAAGCGCGGCTTCCAGGGACAGCCCGAGTCCGGTGAGTCGGTAGAAGACCCGCGGCGGTACGGTCGGTTCGACCCGACGCGACACCAGCCCGTCGCGGGTCAGGCTTCGCAGCGTCACGGACAGCATCTTCTGCGAGACGCCGGGCATCCGGCGTCTCAGCTCTGCGAAGCGCACCTCGTCCGGTGCGGCATCGGCGAGCGTCTTGACGGCCATGGACGTCCACTTCGTGCCGATGCGGTCCAGCAACTGCCGCGTCGGGCAGTGGGGATCGAACAGATCGCCGCGTACCCCACGACCGGCGGCCCCGGCTCCTGGGGTGGTCACCTGTGGCTCACCACCTTCCCTGAAAGTGCCGTCTAGGAAGCAGCCGGACAGTTACCTATCGTTCTGTGGTCACCAATGGTAACCAGTCGGAGGAGCCGTCATGCCCGTCACCACCGCACACCACCTGCGCCGCATCGCGACGAACGGCGTTCAACTCAACGTCGCAATCGCCGGGGACGGACCTGCGGTCCTCCTGCTGCACGGCTTCCCGCACACCTGGCAGCTCTGGAGCGGCATCATGGGCCGACTGGCCGGACGGCACCGGGTCATCGCCCCGGACCTGCGAGGCTTCGGCGCCAGTGCACGTGCCGTCGAGGGTTACGACGCAGGCACCCTGGCCGCCGACGCCGAAGGGCTGCTCGACGCACTCGGCGAGCCCTCGGCAGCGGTGGTCGGCATCGACGCGGGCACCGCCCCCGCCGTCCTGCTCGCGCTGCGCCGGCCCGGCCTCGTCCGGCGCCTGGTCGTGATGGAGGCACTGCTCGGCCGCCTGCCCGGAGCCGAACACGTCGTCGCGGGCGGCCCCCCGTGGTGGTTCGGCTTCCACGCCGTCCCCGGCCTCGCCGAGACCGTCCTGGCCGGTAACGAGGCCCCGTACATCGACTGGTTCCTCGACTCGGGGACGCTCGGACGAGGAGTACCCGACGACATCCGTGCGGCCTTCGTTCACGCGTACACCGGGAGCGAGGCCCTTCGCTGCGCGTTCTCCTACTACCGGGCCCTGCCCACCAGCGCGCAGCAGATCCAGGACGCCGCCGCGACGGCTCGGCTGACCATGCCCACCATGGCCGTCGGCTCTCACCCCGTCGGCACCGGGCTCGAACGCCAACTCCGCCCCATCGCCGATGACCTGGTCGGACACCACCTCCAGGACTGCGGCCACATCATCCCCCTCGACCGCCCCGACGCGTTGTTCGCGCTCCTTGATCCCTTCCTGTCCGCCGATCTGCCGAAGTGACCGGATCGGCGATGGCAGTGCCGCCGGAGTCGCTGCTCTCGGGGGTCAGTCCCGCAGGGTGGCGATGGCCTTCTCGATGCGCCGCCGGCGCGTCTCGGGCTTCTTCGCGCTCTCGACGGCGCGCACATGCTCGTGCTTGCGGCTCTGGGAAAGGTTGTCGTACGTGGCGCGGGCGACCGGGTCGACGTCCGGGGCTCGGGCGAAGTCCGGGGGCTCGACGACGACGCGCGGCTCGGTGTCGAGTTCCAGCTCGACCTCGACCTCCTCGCCGATCGCGACATCCGCGGCTTGCCGGTTGGCGTTGCTGAGGCCGAGCAGGTGGCGGCCGCGCATGATGGCGACCCGGCTCTTCCAGGAATGCCCGTTGACCGTGATCGTCACTGGCGGCCGCGCGCCGCCGCCGAGCGCTGCCACCACGTCGGGCGGAACCTCCAGGCCCCGCATGGGCTCGGGTGGTTCGACGTGGGCCCGAAACTTCATGATCCTTCTCCTGTCGTTCTGCAGGCTCACCGTGGATCCGGCGCCCGCCCGGCTCCGATCCAGCCGCTCCCACGTCCCGTACCGGGACCGTCGCCGTGTCCTGGGGGCGGCTGTAAGGCCAGGAGACCGTGGTTACTCGGCGTAGGGCTGGTCGGCCCCCGGGCCCGGGGCGCTGTAGCCGAGGCTCCAGATGTAGCCCTCCGGGTCGGCGAAGGTGCCGCCGTACCCGCCCCACGGCAGAGCGCCGGCGGGCTTGAGGATCGTGGCACCGGCCTTCTGGGCCTCCGTCATGATCTCGTCGACCCGTGCCTCACTGCGGACGACGTAGGTCAGAACCAGCCCGCTGAAGCCGCTGCCTTCCGGGTCGGTGCCCACCTGCCCGGCCAGACCCTCGCGACCGTAGAAGCCGACCGGCGAGGCGCCGTCCGAGTCGAAGAACACCGAGACGCCGTAGTCGTCCTTGATCTTCCAGCCGAGCCCCTCGGTGTAGAACTGCTTGGCCCGGTCCATGTCGCGGACACCGAGGAGGATCGAGCTGACGTGCGCCTTCATGTCTTGCTCCTTGCACTGTGGATGTGTACGTGCCGGACGTCCGGGCCGGTGCCCGGTTGTCACACCGGCGGGTGTTCGCCGGTCGATCGGTAGGACAGGGCCGGGGTTCAGGACGGCGTGGGGGCGAGCGACGCGGTGGCCTCCCAGGCGAACCCGTCCGGGTCGGTGAAGGCGTCGGCGGTGCTGCCGAGGACGATGCGGTGCGAGCCGGTGCCGTCGACGGGGACGCCGAGGTCCTTGGCAAGGGCGCGGCGCTTGTACAGCGCCAGCGTGACGGGGCTGGACTGACCGGGGGCGAACTCGGCGTACTTGCCGCCGAAGCTCTTGGCCACGGTCAGGCCCCGGCCGGTGTAGAGCTGCTTGGTGGCCTTCACGTCCTCGACGCCGATCAGCAGGACGACCGCGTCGACCTCGCGGGTGGCGGGGCCGGTGTCCTTCTTCGCCGAGGTCGCGATCTTCCAGATCGTCCCGTCCGGGGCCCGGACGACGCCGCTGTAGCCCCACAGCGACTTCGCGGCGGGCTTCAGGACCGTGGCGCCGGCGTCCACGGCGGCGCCGAAGAAGCTGTCGACGGTGGCCGGCCCGGACACGGTGAGCGCCAGGGTGAAGCCGCGGAACCCGGTGGAGTGCGTCTCGGACGCCCGCAGGTGGATGTACGTGTCCACGCCGAAGGCGCTGTAGAAGCGGCGGGCGGCCTCGGGGTCGGCCACCTCAAGGGTGACGGACGCGAGGGACGTGTGGGCTGCGGTGGAAGCGGTGGTTGCCATGACCATCACGCTAGGGGCTGTGGGGCGGTCGGGGCTTCTCGATTCCTGACCGGTCTTGAGACCTGCTTCGCCACGCACGCCGGCATGCCCTCCACGTTGATCGCCGACCCCGCATCGGGGGCCGTACCCGGGGCATCGGCACGGTCGGCCGTCGTTTCCGCCGCATCCGCCGCTTCTGCCGCCTGGCGACGGAAGGCCCCGGGCGGCATGCCGACCAGCTCGGTGAAGCGGGTGGTGAACGTCCCCAGCGACGCACAGCCGACCTCGAAGCAGACCTCGGTGACGCTGAGGTCACCCCGCCGCAGCAGCGCCGCCGCCCGTTCGATGCGACGCGTCATCAGGTACGCGTACGGCGCCTCGCCGTAGGCGGCCCTGAACTGCCGGCTCAGGTGCCCGGCGGACATGTTCACATCGCGGGCGAGCGCCTCCACGTTCAGCGGCTGCGCGTATTCCCTGTCGATCCGGTCGCGGACGCGGCGCAGCCGCGCGAGATCGGCGAGACGCTGCGCCTGAACGCGAGCACGCCGCCATTCGGCGTTGCACATGGGAGCCTCCCCTTTGTCTTTCATCTCTTCCATCTCCATCGAGGTCGTCGAGCGTCCGGGTGCCCGCCTCGGTGGGC
>NZ_JBHXDN010000081.1:0-42765 GCF_042726075.1 Kitasatospora sp. NPDC127035
CGGGAGGACGGTGTCCCGTCCTCCCGCGCCGCCGTTCGTTCCCGGAGCCGGGTTCAGCGCGTGGCGCGCAGCTCCGGGAGCTGGATCAGCTCGGTCTCGTCGTGGGGGGTCAGGTCGACCACCTCCGGCCCGGCCGTCTCCCCGGGGTCCGCCCCGGCGCCGACCTGCGGCAGCACCTGGGTCTCCGCCTCGGACCGCTCCCGTCCGGCCGTCGCCCGCGCCTGGGCCTGGGCCTGCTCCTGGGCCGCCCGGGCTTCCTGGGCCTGCTGCCGGGCCTGGGCCTCGACCGCCTCGTCCCCCACCACGTCCGCCAGGTCGGTCCGCTCGCCGAGCTCCGCGACACTGCCGACGGCCTGCGCCGGAGCGGCCGGCCGGGCCGGCGCACCGGAGCCGCGGCCGAAGAAGCTGAACCCCTGGCCGCGCACCGCCGAGGACTGCACCGGTCGGGGGCGCTGCCGCTCGGCCGGCACGGCGGGCGGGGCGGCGGGCGCCCCGCCGAGCTGCCCGACGGTCGCCGTCAGCACCGGCCGGACCGGCGCCGCGGGAGCCACCCGCGCCGCCGGAGCCGCGGGCGCCGCCGGGACGGCCGCCGCGGAGGGCCCCGCCTCCCCGGGAGCGGGCACCGCGGGCACCACCGGAGCCGGAACCGTCGGCGTCACCCGTGCGGGGGCCGCGGCGGGCACCGGCACCGCGGGCGCCTTCGCGGGCGTCGTCCGGGGCCGCAAGGTGACCTCCGCACCCGCCGCGCGCTCGGCCTCCCGCTGCGCCTCCCGTTCCCGCTGCGCCTGCAGCTGCGCCGCGCGCCGCTCCAGCTGCCGCAGCACGGCCCCGGCACGGACGAACGCGGCCGGACTGGCGGGGTACCTGGGCCGGCTCGCGGCGAGCGCCCGCTGGGCCGCCTCGGCCTCCTTGAGCGCCTGCTCGGCGACCGACACGGCGCGTTCCTTGAGCAGCCGGGCGATCTCCGTCTCGGCCTTCGCGAGCCGGGACTTCTCGGCGGTCAGCCGGCGGCCGAACCGGGTCGCCCGCTCCTCGGCCACCTCGGCGGCGTACTCGGCCTCGGCGAGCTGCTCCTCGAACCGCTCCTCGGCCCGCAGGCGCTGCGCGACGGAGAGTTCGGCAGCCGCCCGGGCGGCCCGGTCGCGCTGCCGCAGCAGCACCGCGATCCCGAGCGTCGCGAGCACCGCCGCGACACCCACCGAACGGACCAGGACGGTGTCCTGACTGACAAGCAGCGCGGCCAGCGCGGCGACGATGAGCACGCCGGCGGCGGTGGGGGGAAAGACCCGGCCGAGGACGGAGGAATGACGGTGGCGTCCGCGAGACATGCCAAGAAACTAGCGTGCGAATTGGGGCCGTGTCAGCCCAGGGTCCGCTTTGGCCCTTGACACCGCGCCGGCTTTACCGGACGCACCCGGGGGATCACCAGGGACCGGCGGGGAACGCCCGGTCAGCGGTGGGTGGCCGCAGGCCCGCGCCCGCCCGGGTCGTCGTGGTTCTCCGGCAGCTTGCAGACGTGCTGCAACCAGAGCGCCGCCGCGATCACCGCCACGCCGGCCAGCACCGCGAAGCCGGCGGTGATCGCCTGGTCCTTCCGGGCCGGCACGTCCAGCTCGCCGAGCAGGTGGATCCCGGCTCCCGCGTAGATGCCGGTGACCACCGCCGAGACCAGCGCGCTCGCCTGGCCCAGCACCACCGCGCGGGCCGCGCCCAGCGGGTCGACCCGCTTCGCCCCGGGCTGCCGGTCGCGGGCCGCCTTCAGCCGCGAACGCAGCGACAGCGCGGTGGCGAGCAGGATCACCGCCACCGCGGCCAGCACCACCGGTGCCGCACCGGGCACGGCGGGCAGCGTGTCCAGGGAGGACCAGAGCTTGGCACCGGCCCAGGACAGCGCCGTGGTCGCGGCGGTGATGCCGACCAACAGGCGGAGGCGAAGCAGCTTCACGCGGACAGGGTCCTTTCCCGGGGCAGCGGTGACGGGAGGCCGCCCCCGGGCACGGGCACGGCGGCGCCAGGCCACCGTACCGGGCTCGGCCCGAAGGACACCCCCCGTACCAGGACGCCCACCTGTTCGGCGCCCACCTGTTCGTACGGCCGGGACCCCCGCCCGAGTTCCCCGGCCGGCGACGGCGACGCCGCAGGACCCGGGGCGGGCGGGGCGGACACTACTCCGGCAGGGTCAGCCCGATGTCCTCGCGCCGCCGGACGCCCTGGGCGTCCGGGCCGCCGAGCGCCGCCAGCAGGTCGGCCACCGGCCCGTGGCCGGGCACCTCGGCCTCCGGCTGGGCGTCCAGCCACGGGGCGAGCACGAAGGCCCGCTCGTGCGAGCGCGGGTGCGGCAGCAGCAGCTGCGGGTCCTCGCTGGTGACGCCCTCGTAGGCGAGGATGTCGACGTCCAGGGTGCGCGGACCCCAGTGGACGGTGCGGACCCGGCCGAAGGCGTCCTCGATCGCGTTGCCGCGCTCCAGCAGGTCCCGCGGGGGCAGCGAGGTGCGGAGCACCACCACCGCGTTGTAGTAGGCGGGCTGGTCCTCGGGGCCGCCGACAGCCGCCGTCTCGTACACGGCGGAGACGGCCTTGATCCGGAGCCCGGGGGTGTCCGCGAGGGCGTCCACGGCCCCCTGGAGGGTGTCCAGGCGGTTGCCGAGGTTGGAGCCGAGGGCGATCACGGCGCAGCGCTGGCCGTGCAGGGTGGTGTCGACCGAGTCCACCCGGCTCTCCAGGTCGAACGCGCTCGGCGCGGCGGTCGGGTCGGTCGTGCTCATGCGCCCGCCCCGTTCCGCCCGGCCCGGACGGTCACCCGGACGGGCCTTTCGGTGAGTCGCTCGCTTCGGTCGCTCATCGGGACTTCCTCTACAGCTGGAACGGGCTCGGCGGCTGCCGCGGGGCGCGCGGTGGTGGTCACGCGCGGGCCCGGTGGATGGTCACGGTCACGTCGTCGAACGGCACGGTGATCGGGGCGTCCGGCTTGTGCACGGTCACCTCGACCTCCTCGACCGCCTCGTGCTTCAGGCACTGGTCGGCGATCCGCTGGGCCAGGGTCTCGATCAGGTCGACCGGCTCGCCGGCGATGATCGCGGTGACCTCCTCGGCCACGACGCCGTAGTGCGCCGTGCGGGTGAGGTCGTCGCCGGACGCGGCGGGGCGGGTGTCCAGGTACAGCACCAGGTCCACCACGAAGGTCTGGCCGTCGACGCGCTCGCGCTCGAAGACGCCGTGGTGACCCCGGGCGCGCAGGCCCCGCAGGGTGACGCGGTCCAGCAAACGAATCACTGCTCCCAGTCGGACTGGCCCCACCCCGGAAGGGTGTGGGCAGGCAGGGCGGAGACGGGCGTCGCGCCCGACACTCCGATTTCGAATCTACCCGCGCGCGCCGACAACACCTGACCGTCCTACCCGGCACGAACCGTCGCCACGCGCGCCGGAATGGCGCTTGACGTGAACGTTCGGTGACCGTCCGGGAATTCCCGGACCACCGCCGGGCGACATTTCCCGCCCGTTCCCGGAATCAGTCCTCTTCGTCCTCGTCGGCGCTGGTCAGAACGGGTGAACCGTGATGGGACCAGACTTTCCACCCGGCCGGGGTGCGGCGGAAGAGATTGGTCGAGACGACCTTTCCGCCGACCAGCGGGCCGAGCTCCCCCTCCTCCTCCGCCTCCCCGCCGGAAAGGATGTTCTCGGTGCACGTGACAAGGGCCACATCGCCGTGCACCTCGGCCTCCTCGTCCGTGAGGATGAACTGGATGTACTCGGTGTTCGCCATGATCAACATGTACGAGCGGGTCACCTGGGCCCGTCCGCGCAGCACCGGCCAGCCCGGGTGGACGCAGACCACGCCGCCCTTGTCGTCGGCCTCGTCGGCCCCGAGCCAGGCCTCCTCGACCGCCTCCAGGTCCCCGTTCTCCAGCGCCTCGTAGAGCGCCCGGTTGGCCTCCAGGGCCGCCTCCCGGTCCGCCTCGGCGGCCTGTCGGCCCGCGGTCTCCCCGCTCAACCTGCCGTCACCTGCCATGACCCTCCCGTCCTCCCTGCCGGTCACCCCTGCCGGGCCGCGCGCTGCCAGGCCGCGACCACCCGGACGGCATCCGCCGTGCCGGACACGTCGTGCACCCGCACCGCCCAGGCCCCCGCCCTGGCCGACAGCACCGACACCGCAGCGGTCGCGTCGTCGCGCTCTCGGGCCGGGCGCAGTTCCCCGGTTTCCGGGTCGGCGAGCAGCGTACCCAGGAACCGCTTGCGCGATGCGGCGACCAGGACGGGCCGGCCGAGCGCGGTGAGCGCGTCGAGCCGGCCGAGCAGCTGCCAGTTGTGCTCGGCGGTCTTGGCGAAGCCGAGGCCCGGGTCGAGGATCAGCTGTTCCTCCTTGGCCCCGGCGGCCAGCAGCGCCTCCATCCGGCCGGTGAGCTCGGCGACCACGTCGGTGACGACGTCGTCGTAGACCGCCAGCCGGTCCATGGCCGCGGACTGCCCGCGCCAGTGCATCACCACGAAGGGTGCGCCGGTCTCGGCCACGACCCGGGCCATCGCCGGGTCGGCCAGCCCGCCGGAGACGTCGTTGATGATCACCGCGCCGGCCGCCACGGCCTGCTCGGCGACGGAGGCGCGCATGGTGTCGACGGAGACCGGCACCCCCGCGTCGGCCAGCTCCCGCACCACCGGCAGGACCCGGCTCAGCTCCTCCTCCTCGGGCACCCGCTGCGAGCCGGGGCGGGTGGACTCGCCGCCGACGTCGACCAGGTCCGCGCCGCGGGCGCGGAGCGCGAGCCCGTGGGCGACGGCCCGGGCCGGGTCGTGCCACAGGCCGCCGTCCGAGAAGGAGTCGGGGGTCACGTTGACCACGCCCATGACGGCGCAGCGGTCGAGCCGCGGCAGTCCGGCCGGCAGGGAGAAGGGCACCGAATTGCTCATAACCCCATTATCTGGCCGACGCCATCCGGTCACGCGGCAGCCCACCCCGGACGCCGGTCCGGCACCGGCCGGAGAAGCCGCCGGCCCCCGCCGAGGACACGCCTCGACGGGGGCCGGCGGACCGGTCGGCGCGGCTCAGGCGGCCTCGCCGACCTCCGGCCGGGCGTCGGCCGGCATCAGGCCCTGGCGCTGCCGCTTGCGGCCGATCCGGGGCATGCCGAGCGTGATGAAGGCCTCCGCCTGCATCGCGGCGAACCCGATCCGGGGCAGGTCGCGGGTGTTGGGGAAGACCAGGAACCGGGGCTCCCACTCCGGCTGGAACTTGGCGTTGAACTTGTACAGCGACTCGATCTGGAACCAGCGCGAGAGGAAGACCAGCAGCCCCCGCCAGGCCCGCAGCACCGGTCCGGCGCCGATCCGCTCACCGCGGGCGAGCGCCGAGCGGAACATCGCGAAGTTCAGCGAGACCCGCCGGACCCCCATCGCCGGCACCGCCTGCAGCGCCGCGACGATCAGCAGCTCGTTCAGGCCGGGGTCGGCGGCCCGGTCACGGCGCATCAGCTCCAGCGAGATGCCGTCCGTCCCCCAGGGGACGAAGTGCAGCACGGCCTTGAGGTCGTCGCCGGTCTCGCCCTCCTCCGGGGCCTTGTGGGCGGTGACCACCACGCAGGCGTCGTCACCCGGGTCCCCGAACCGGCCGAGGGCCATCGAGAAGCCGCGCTCGGTGTCGGTGCCGCGCCAGCGGGCCGCGGCGTCGGCGATCCGGTACTTCTCCTCCGGGGTCAGGTCGGAGACCCGGCGCACCTGGCAGGAGTAGCCGTTGCGCTCGATCCGCTTGACCATCTGGCGCACGTTGCGCATCGCCCGCCCGGAGAGCGAGAAGGTGGCCGTGTCGACGATCGCCTCGTCCCCCAGCTCCAGCGCGTCCAGGCCCGCCTCCCGGGTCCAGACCTCGCCGCCGACCTCGCTGCAGCCCATCACGGCCGGCACCCAGGCGTGCTCGCGGGCCTCGGCCATGAAGACCTTGATCGCGCCGGGCCAGGCCTCGACGTCGCCGACCGGGTCACCGGAGGCGAGCATCACCCCGGAGACCACCCGGTAGGAGATCGCCGCCTTGCCGCTGGGCGAGAACAGCACGCTCTTGTCGCGGCGCAGCGCGAAGTAGCCGAGCGAGTCCCGCTCGCCGTGGCGCTCCAGCAGCCCACGGACCTTCTCCTCGTCCTCGGCCGTCAGCTCCGGCTTGGGCTTCTCCGGGCGCAGCGCCAGGTACGCGGTGGTGAAGGCGGTGATCAGGCCCATCCCGCCGAGCAGGTAGGCGACCAGGTCGGAGACCCGGTCCGAGGTGTAGTGGACCTGTCCCTCGAAGCCGAACAGTCCGTAGACGACGTGCTCCAGCCGCTCGTACAGGCCGGCGTGGCCGAGCTCGTACCCGGTCCGGGTGGAGACGACCAACAGGCCGAGCAGCACGCTGACGGCGCCCATCACGACCAGGTTGACCACCGCCCGCCAGCGCGTGCGGGGGTCCGCCTTGGCGTAGAACTCGCGCCGGTGGACCAGCACGACCACGAACAGCACCAGCGAGATGACCGCCGGGCCCAGCTGGTGCCAGCGCAGCAGGTGCAGCGCGGCGCCGATCGGCAGCAGGACGCAGACCGCCCGCCAGGCACGCCGCTTGCGCCGGCGCAGCGCGTGCGCGAGCAGCACCAGCAGCAGGCCGACCATCAGGGTGCCGGCGGCGGCCAGGGTGGTGGTGCCGCCGGGCAGCTGCCCGGCGAAGGTGTGCACCTTGGTGTGCCGGAGCTTGGGGAACACCGCGCTGGCGACGTCCACCAGCCCGATCAGCAGACAGGCGTAGCCGACCGCACCGGGCAGCCAGGCCCGGGGTACGGCGGCCGCTTGGGTACGAAGCGTCTGCAGGCCGCGACGGCGGGGCGGCTGCTCGGGGCTCGGCTCAACGGACACGGGAACGCTCATGGAGGTTCAGCGTAGAGGCTTCGGAGCGGTGTCCTGTCACTCCGGGGGAGGAGCCGTGATGGACCTTCATGCGATTTCCTTCATCAGGCAAGACGCACACCAAGGAACCGGAAACGAAGGGTAAGCCGAAGCCCTGGGGGCACTGCGATTGAGCCGAGGGGTGGGTGCCGGAGCCCCTCGCCGCGTGGCGCGACGGGCCCCCGCGTACGCGGTACGTACGGTGGACGCCGCATTCTAGGGCGTCGGTTGCGCACTGCGACCGGCGGCCTCCCGGGCCCTCCCGACGTCCGGACAGCCTAGCCGCGCTGGCCCCGGCTGACGCACCGCCAGACGATGAACCCTGCACCGACAGTGTCCCACCGGAAGGCCCACGGCATGGAACTGACCAGCGACGCGCTGATGAACTCGCTCCTCGCCCTGGGCTCGGCGGCGCTCGTCGCCACCCTCTGGATCTGGCCCAGGCTGGCGCGCCAGCGCCCGCTGCCGGTGCTCGGCCGGGTCGGACTGATGACGGTCACTCAGGTGTCGGTCCTCGCCGTGATGGCGCTCGCCGTCAACAACTCCTTCGGCTTCTACACCACATGGAACGACCTGCTCAGCTCCGGCGGCACCAAGCTCGCCCTGACCAGCAACGAGAACCACAAGGGCGGAGCGACCCCCGACGCACTGCTCCAGCCGACCAACGAGGGCGGCATGGAGACCGTCGGCGACCTGCCGAAGGGGCCGCCCGAGGAGGTCGGCAGGGTCGAGTCGGTCCGGATCACCGGGAAGGAGACCGGCCTGTCCGACCAGATGTTCGTCTACCTGCCGCCCGAGTACTTCGACCCGAAGTTCGCCCTGGTCCGCTTCCCGGTGCTGCTGGCCATCGCCGGCTACCCCGGCACGACGCTCAATCTGATGAAGGACCTGCCGGTCGTCCAGACCGCCGCCGAGCTCCAGCGCACCGGCAGGATGCAGCCGACCATCGTGGTGCTGTCCCGTCCGACCGTCTCCGCGTCGCGCAACACCGAGTGCGTGGACGTCCCCGGCGGGCCGCTCGCCGAGTCCTGGTTCACCAGGGACGTCCCGGAGGCGCTCCGCTCCGCGTACCGGACCAGCCGCTCGGCCGCCGCCTGGGGCACCTTCGGCTACTCGACCGGCGGCAGCTGCGCGTTCCGGCTGGCGATGCGGTTCCCGAACGTCTTCGGCGCGGCCGGCGGCCTGCACGGCGACTTCAAGGTCGTGGAGGACCAGTTCACCGGCGGCAGCCTGTTCGGCGGCGACGCGGCGCTGGCCGAGCAGAGCGACCTCGCGTGGCGGCTGCAGAACCTGCCCGTCCCGGCCCTGTCGATGCTGGTCGTCTCCACCCGCAAGGAGGCCGACTACCCGCGGACCGTCCAGTTCGTCGACCTGGCCCAGCAGGTCGCCGCCGCCAACCCCCAGTTCACGGTGGAGTCGCTCTACCTGGACGACGGCGGTCACAACTTCGAGAGCTGGGTGCGCGAGCTGCCCGCCTCGCTGGAGTGGATGGGCCACCACCTCGGCTAGGGCAGCCGGGTGACTACCGGCCGGTCGGGCGGACCGCCCGGCGCCCCGGGGGAACGCATCGAGACCGCCCGGCCGAACGGCCGGCACCGTCCCGGATCCGGGCAGGAGGCCCCATGCTCAGCACCCGATCACTCTTCGACGAGATCTACCGGAACGACGAGGCCTATCAGCTGTTCTGCAGCATCGCAGCCGGCGGCGAGGACCAGGGCGGCTGGGAGAACGAACGGATCACCGTCCTCACCCTCGACCCGGTGCTCGCCCCGAAGATCGCCCGGCACGGCGCCGACGAGCGCAAGCACGGCCGGATCTTCACCCAGCTGCTGAACAAGCGCGGCCTGCCCAGGATCGACGTCCCCGCCGAGGCCGACTACTGCATGCTGCTGGAGCGCCAGGGCGTCGGCCTCGCCCACGAGCGGCTCACCGGCGACGTCCCGCTGACCGAGCGCGAGATCATCACCTACCTGGCGCACAGCCGGGTCACCGAGCAGCGCGCGGCCGAGCAGATGCGCCAGCTGGTGAAGGCCTACGGGGACAACCCCGACGTCGGCCGGGCGATGCGGATGATCTCGGCCGACGAGGACAACCACCTCGCCTACTGCCACGAGGAGCTGCTCCGGCTTGTCTCCGAGGGCCACGGCCCGTACGTCCGGCACGTCCTGGAGACCTGCGCCCGCGGCGAGATCCGCACCCACCGGGACGTCGGGCTCGCGGTGACGTCCCGGATGGCGCGGATCCTGCGCTGGCCGCTCTGGCAGCGGGCCGTGGTCACCGCGGGCGTCCACGCGCTCTACCTGTACGACCGGTCGTACGGCTGGCGGCGGATGGTGCGGCTGCGGATGCCCGCGCGCCGCAACGCGCTGGGCACGCCCGCTCCGCCGCACGCGGTGTCCGACGCCCAGGAGGCGCAGGAGGCGATCTGACCGGCGGCCCGCGGCGCCGACCCGGTCAGCGCCCGATGATGAGGCTCATCGCCTCGGCCCGGGTGGCCGGGTCGCGCAGCTGGCCGCGCACGCAGGACGTGATGGTCTTGGCCCCGGGCTTGCGGATGCCCCGCATCGACATGCACATGTGCTCGCACTCGACCACGACGATCGCGCCGCGCGGCTCCAGGATCCGCATCAGCGCGTCGGCGACCTGGCTGGTGAGACGCTCCTGGACCTGCGGCCGGCGGGCGTAGACGTCGACCAGCCGGGCCAGCTTGGACAGGCCGGTGATCTTGCCGCTCGTGGACGGGATGTACCCGACGTGCGCGACCCCCCGGAACGGGACCAGGTGGTGCTCGCAGACGGACGTCAGCTCGATGTCCTTGACCAGCACCATCTCGTCGTGGCCGAGGTCGAAGGTGGTGGTGAGGACCTCCTCGGGCTCCTGCCAGAGACCCGCGAATATCTCCTTGTACGCCCGTGCCACCCGCGCGGGCGTCTCCAGCAGCCCCTCGCGGTCCGGGTCCTCCCCCACGGCCAGCAGCAGCTCGCGGATCGCGTTCTCGGCCCGCTTCTGGTCGAAGGTGCCGACGGCGGGCGGACCGTCGAGCGTCACCGGGTCGATCATGCGGGCCTCGCTTCTCGTGGGACTGACTTGGCTGAACAGCACGGATGCCGCGCCTCCAGGGTACAAACCCTGGTGACGCGGCATCCATTCCGGCGGGTGCCCGTGCTGCCGGTCAGCCCTCGGCGGGCGGTTCGGGCTGCAGCGGCGGGACCTTCGCCACGTCGGCCGGGGCGGCCTCGACGGCGGCGGCGCCGTAGGTGAGCGCCAGCTCCTTCGGGGACTGCACCGGCGGGCGGGTCGACGGGGTCCGACGGGCGGACCCGGTCCAGGCCGGACGAGCCGGGCGCTTCACGATGTGCGTGAAGATCTCGGCGATCTGCTCCTTGTTGAGGGTCTCCTTCTCCAGGAGCTCCAGGACCAGGTTGTCGAGCACGTCGCGGTTCTCGACCAGGATCTCCCAGGCCTCGTTGTGCGCGTTCTCGATGAGCTTCTTGACCTCTTCGTCGACCAGCCCGGCGACCTCTTCCGAGTAGTCGCGCTGGTGACCCATCTCACGGCCCAGGAACGGCTCCGAGTTGTCGCTGCCGAACTTGATGGCACCGAGGCGCTCGGTCATGCCGTACTGGGTGACCATGGCCCGCGCGGTGGCGGTGGCCTTCTCGATGTCGTTCGAGGCACCGGTGGTCGGGTCGTGGAAGACCAGCTCCTCCGCCGCACGCCCGCCCAGCATGTACGCCAGCTGGTCGAGCATCTCGTTGCGGGTGGTGGAGTACTTGTCCTCGTCCGGCAGCACCATGGTGTAGCCGAGGGCCCGGCCGCGGGACAGGATGGTGATCTTGTGCACCGGGTCCGCGTTCGGAGAGGCCGCTGCCACCAGGGCGTGGCCGCCCTCGTGGTACGCGGTGATCTTCTTCTCCTTCTCGGACATGATCCGCGTGCGCTTCTGCGGACCCGCCACGACGCGGTCGATCGCCTCGTCCAGGGTGTTGTTGTCGATCAGCTTCTTGTCCGAGCGGGCGGTCAGCAGCGCCGCCTCGTTCAGGACGTTCGACAGATCGGCACCGGTGAAGCCGGGGGTGCGCTTGGCGACGGCCGAGAGGTCGACGTCGGGCGCGATCGGCTTGCCCTTCTGGTGCACCTTGAGGATGTCCAGACGGCCCTGGAGGTCGGGACGCTCGACCGAGATCTGACGGTCGAAGCGGCCCGGGCGCAGCAGCGCCGGGTCCAGGATGTCCGGGCGGTTGGTGGCCGCGATGAGGATCACGCCGCCCTTGACGTCGAAGCCGTCCATCTCGACCAGCAGCTGGTTGAGGGTCTGCTCGCGCTCGTCGTGACCGCCGCCGAGACCCGCACCGCGGTGCCGGCCGACTGCGTCGATCTCGTCGACGAAGACGATCGCCGGGGCGTTCGCCTTGGCCTGCTCGAAGAGGTCGCGGACGCGGCTGGCGCCGACACCCACGAACATCTCGACGAAGTCCGAACCCGAGATCGAGTAGAACGGCACCCCGGCCTCGCCCGCGACGGCACGCGCCAGCAGGGTCTTGCCGGTTCCGGGCGGGCCGTAGAGCAGCACACCCTTGGGGATCTTGGCGCCGACGGCCTGGAACTTGGCCGGCTCCTGCAGGAACTCCTTGATCTCGTGGAGCTCCTCGACCGCCTCGTCCGCGCCCGCGACGTCGGAGAAGGTGGTCTTCGGGGTGTCCTTGGTCAGCAGCTTGGCCTTGGACTTGCCGAACTGCATGACGCGGGAGCCGCCGCCCTGCATCTGGTTCATCAGGAACAGGAAGACCAGAACGATGATCACAATGGGCAGCATCGACAGCAGCAGGCTGACGAGGGTGCTCTGCTTCTCCGGGCTGACGGTGTAGCCCTCGGAGAGCGTGCTCTGGTCGTTGTCGTTGATCTGGGCCTGCAGCTTGTCGGCGATCGCAACGCCCTGGTCCCCGATGTAGGAGGCCTGGAACTTGCTGCCGGACTGCGGCTTGCCGGTGCCCACTGCGGGCAGCTTGGCACCGTCCTTCAGCTGGATCTTGATTGTGCTCGAGTCACCCGTGGTGATCTGCGCCGACTTGACCTGCTTCGCGTCGATCGCTGCGACGACCTGCCCGGTGTCCACCGTCTTGTAGCCGTTCGAATCCGAAACGACCTGCATCAGCACGATGACGGCGAGGACGGCCAGCACGATCCACATGATCGGCGCACGGAAGTATCGCTTGACGTCCATCCATGCGGGGCGTTGCCGCCCCGTCCCTCCTGCCACTCAACGGCGCCGCGGGGCTGTGGGCCGCCGGCGCATCCGGTCTGTGCTCATGTGAAGAGCGGTTTTATTGGACCGTACCGCAGTACGACCCGCTCATGGCGGGAGCACAGCGACACGACAGTGTTTCTCTGTTCCCCCGACCCAACGGGCAGGAACGGCCAACCGTTCCCGCCCGTCGTCCGAACGGGGTCAATCAGCCGCCGTAGACGTGCGGGGCGAGCGTGCCGATGAACGGCAGGTTGCGCAGCTTCTCGGCGTAGTCGAGGCCGTAGCCGACCACGAACTCGTTGGGGATGTCGAACCCGACGTACTTGA
The DNA here is from genome assembly GCF_042726075.1 of Kitasatospora sp. NPDC127035. Taxonomy (NCBI): domain Bacteria; kingdom Bacillati; phylum Actinomycetota; class Actinomycetes; order Kitasatosporales; family Streptomycetaceae; genus Kitasatospora; species Kitasatospora sp. NPDC127035. The sequence continues at coordinate 12,473 of NZ_JBHXDN010000081.1, forward strand.
CGTCGATCTCGACCTTGGCGGCGTCCGGCTTGCGCAGCAGCGTGCAGACCTCCAGCGAGGCCGGGCCGCGCGAACCCAGGTTGCCGAGCAGCCAGGAGAGGGTCAGTCCGGAATCGATGATGTCCTCGACGATCAGCACGTCACGGCCGGCGATGTCGGTGTCGAGGTCCTTGAGGATACGCACCACGCCGGAGGACTTGGTGCCCATCCCGTAGGAGGAGACCGCCATCCAGTCCATCGTGACCTGCGAGTGCAGGGCCCGGGCGAGGTCGGCCATGACCATCACGGCACCCTTGAGGACGCCGACGATCAGCAGGTCCTTGCCTGCGTAGTCGCGGTCGATGCGCTCGGCCAGCTCCAGGAGCTTCGCGTCGATCTCGTCCTTGCTGATGAGCACCTTCGCGAGGTCAGCGCCCATGTCGTTCTGGTCCACCGGGGATACGTCCTCAAACGTGTCGGGGTCTGGATGGCCGGCGGCCGGCTTCCCCGGGGCACACCAGCCCGTCAGTCGCCCTGTCGCCGAAAGACCAGCGTGCCACACCGCCGGGTGGCTTCGACGCCCCCGGGTAGGTGCAGCGGTCCCTGGCCGCGCCATCCGGTGACCAGCAGGTCGATCGTTTCGAGGTGCCGGGCGAAGAGGTCCCCGGCCGGGCAGCCCGCGCGCAGCGCGGCCCGGCGCAGCACCCTGCGGCGCACGGCGGAGGGGAGTTCGGCCAGCTTCACGGCGTCCAGGGTGCCTTCGCCCGTCCGGAGGTCGCGTTCGGCCAGGGAGGCCCACTGGTCCAGCGCGTCGGCGTCGTCGCGGAACAGCCGGGCGGTGCGGGCGAGCGCCTCGACCACGCCGCCGCCCAGGTGCTTCTCCAGCACCGGCAGCACCTCGTGGCGGACCCGCGAGCGGGTGAAGGCCGGATCGCAGTTGTGCGGGTCGTCCCAGACCGGGATGGACTGCGCGGAGCAGGCCTGCCGGGTGGCGGCCCGGTCCAGTTCCAGCAGCGGGCGGCGGTAGCGGCCCTTCTGGGCCGGCATCCCGGCCAACGAGCGGGAGCCGGAGCCGCGGGCCAGGCCCAGCAGGACCGTCTCGGCCTGGTCGTCGCGGGTGTGGCCGAGCAGGACGGCGACCGCGCGGTGGCGCTCGGCGGCCTCGTCCAGGGCGGCGTACCGGGCGTCGCGGGCGGCGGCCTCGGGGCCGCCCTCGCGGCCGACCTGGACCGGGATCGCCTCGACCGGGTCGAGCCCGAGCTCGCGGAGCCGGTCGGCGACCTGGGCGGCCCGGTCGGCGGATCCCGCCTGGAGGCCGTGGTCGACGGTGACGGCGCCGACCCGCAGACCGATCTTGGGGGCCTCGAAGGCGGCCGCGATGGCCAGGGCCATGGAGTCCGCGCCGCCGCTGACGGCGACCAGGACCAGCGGGGAGCCCGGCGCGGCGGGGGTGCGCGGCAGCCCGGACGGATGGCGGTGGGCGTTGCCGATCAACGTGGTGCCGACGGCGGCGACGGCCAGCGGCACGCCCCCGGTGCGTTCACGCGGCTCGCGGACCGGGGCGGTGAAGGTGGAGCCGGCCTCGGTGGCGAGGTCGGCGAGGGTACGGCGTACGGCCAGGCGTATCGCTGCGACGGCGGGGTGAGGGCCCACGGCGGACGACTCCTCGGCAGAGGGGGACAGGACGGCTGTGGGCGCGGCGGGGACCGCGCATCCATGCGCACCGCGTTACCGGGCGCTCACAGATGGTGGCAGAAAGGAGGCACCCGCTACGCCACCCGCGCCACCGGTACGACCACCGTCCCACGTTCGGGTGAATGGAGAAACGTATCTTCACCCGCCATCTGCACGACTGGACCACTCGTACGAACGGGTTTGACCGCGCGCGACCACCCTTCGGACCGAACGCCCCGCCGAGACGGTCGTCCGCCCCCGCTCCCGGCCCGTCCCGGGCGGCCGAAGGTCCGCGCCGGCCCGCCGAGGACGACGCCCTCCGGCCCGACGACGGGCACGGAGGGCGGGCGGACGGCGGGACGGAAGGGGTTACCGCGCGACCCGGGCGACCCAGGCGGCCGGGTCGTGGACCTCCTCCTTGGTCGGCAGGGTGTTCGGCGAGGTCCAGACCCGGTTGAAGCCGTCCATCCCGACCTGGTCGACCACGCCCCGGACGAAGACCGCGCCGTCCTGGTACTGGCGGAGCTTGGCGTCCATGCCGAGCAGCCGGCGCAGCACCAGGTCGAGCCGGTTGGCGCCGCGGTCCCGCCGCTGCTGGAACTTCTCCCGGATCTCCGCCACGCTCGGCACCACGGCCGGGCCGACGCCGTCCATCACCACGTCGGCGTGGCCCTCCAGCAGCGACATCACGGCTGTCAGCCGGGCGAGGATCTCGCGCTGCGCCGGCGACTGGACGATCTCCAGCAGTCCGGCGGACGGGGCGCTCTCGGCACGGCCGCCGAGTCCGGGCAGGCCGCCGCCGAGCGTGCCGGCCGCGTCGCGCAGCCGGTCCAGCAGCGCCCCCGGGTCGACGTCGGTCTCGGACAGGAACGACTGCACCTCGGACTGGATGTGGTCGCGCAGCCAGGGCACCGCGGTGAACTGGGTGCGGTGGGTCTCCTCGTGCAGGCAGACCCAGAGCCGGAAGTCGGCCGGGTCGACGTCCAGCTCGCGCTCGACGTGCACGATGTTCGGCGCCACCAGCAGCAGCCGGCCCGGGCCTGCGGTCTCGGGGCCGAGCCGCGGCTTGTCGAACAGGGCCGCCGGGCTGTCCGGCGTCTCCAGCGAGGACTCGGCCGGGGCGAAGGTCTCGTACTGGCCGAGCACCTTGGTGGACAGGAAGGCCAGCAGGGCGCCGACCTCGATCCCGGTGGCCTTCTCCCCCACCGTGCCGAAGACCCCGGGGCCGGAGCCGTTGGCCCGGCGCGCCTGGAGCTTCTCCACCAGCGGCTGGACGATCGTGCGGAACCCCGCCACGTTGGCCCGCACCCAGCCGGGGCGGTCCACGATCAGCACCGGGGTCGCGACCGCCTCGGCCAGGCTGCTGGACCGCATGCCGGTGAACTCCCGGACGTGTTCCTCGGCCTCCAGGGCGTGCCGGCGCAGTTCGGCGACCACCGCGGCCGCCTCGGCCCGGCTCACCTCCGGCCCCGGCCGTACCAGCCTGGTCGCGGTTGCGACCGCGAGATTCCAGTCGACCATGTCAGCACCGCCGCTCGCGCTCGTCATGCCCTCACCGTACGTGCTCTCGTCCGCCGGGGGGAGCCACAGTGGCCGGTCAGTGGCAGCCGCAGGCCGCCAGCCGGGCGACGATGCGGTCCATCGCGGCGCGGGCCGCGTCGACGGGGGCCCCGGTCCGGGTCATCACGGCGAAGGAGAGCAGCCGGCCCTCGGCGTCCACCACGGTGCCCGCCAGGGTGTTGACGCCGCTGAGGCTGCCGGTCTTGGCGCGGACCAGCCCGGCCGCGTCGGCGGCGCCGGATCCGGCGCCGAACCGCTTGCCGAGGGTGCCGGTGAAGCCCGCGATCGGCAGACCGGTCATCACCGGTCGCAGCGCCGGGTGCTGGTCGGCGCCCGCCAGCGCGAGCAGCCTGACCAGGACGACCGGCGGGATCGCGTTGCCGGTGTGGAGGCCGCTGCCGTCGTTGATCACCACCCCGGTCATCGGCACGCCGAGCCGGGCGAGTTCCTGGGTGACCGCGGTGGCGGCACCCTCGAAACCGGCCGGCTGGCGGGCGGCGAGCGCGGCCTGACGGGCGATCGCCTCGGCGAGGGTGTTGTCGGAGGTGGTCAGCATCCGTTCGACCAGCCGGGCCATGGTCGGCGAGTCCACCCGGCCGAGCACGGCGGCGTCGGCCGCGGCCGGGGCGGACGCCTGCTTGGCCTTGCCCTGGACGGTGATGCCCTGGGCCTTCAGCAGGCCGGCGAACGCCTCGGCGGCCTGGCCGGCCGGGTCGGCGAACCGGGCCGGCGCGTCCTCGCGGCTCTTCGGGTCGACCTTGCCCTCGTCCACCATCAGGGAGGTGACCAGCGCGATGTTCTCCCCGTCGTGGTTCTTGTGCTGCGGGTTGCCCGAGTAGAGCGAGAGGTCGTAGTCCAGCGAGACGGTGGTGGTGCCGGCGGCCTTCAGGGCGGTGGCGGTCTGCCGGGCCAGCGCGTCCAGCGACGCCGGGGCGGTGTCGGGGTCGGCGGGCAGGCCGGCGATCTGCACCTGGTCGGCGGGCAGCGCGGTCAGCGTGGGGTCGCCACCACCCACGAGGGTGATCCCGCCGGGGGCCGCGCCCTTGACGACCCGGGTGGTCAGCCGGGTCTCCGCCGGGATCAGCGAGAGGGCCGCGACCGAGGTGGCCAGCTTGGTGGTGGAGGCGGGCGTGGCCGGGGTGTTCTCCCCGCTGCCGTACAGGAGCCGGCCGTCGGCGGCGTCCGCGACGGCGAGGCTGACGGTGCCGAGGTTCCGGTCGCCGAGCACGGGGGCGAGGGCCTGTTGGAGTCCCTGCGCGGTGGGCAGTCCGGCGCCCGGGCCGGCCTCGGCGGCGGCCAGCACCGTGCCGGCGGCGGGTGCGGGGCGGGCGGCGGAGCCGGGGGACGCCGAGGCGGACGCCGCCCCGGGCGTGCCGGTCGCGGGCGTGCCGGTCGCGGGCGTACCCGGCCCGGGCGTGCCGGTGCCGGGCGGTGCGGTGGACCCGCCGGGCGTGGGCGTCGCCCCGGGCGTCGCGGAAGGCTGCGCGTACGCACCACCCGACGTCAGCACCGTCCCCGCGACCAGCAGTGCCGTCCCGAACAGCCCCGCGGCCGTCCCCCGACGGCGGCACCCCGCCCCAGCCCCTGCGCGCACGACCCGGCCCCTTTCCTGAGCATCCACTCCCGTAGGAGACACTTGGATTCTGTCAGTCCCTACCTTGGAGGAACCGTTGGAGTTCGACGTCCTGATCGAGATCCCGAAGGGCTCCCGCAACAAGTACGAGGTCGACCATGAGACCGGTCGCCTTCGCCTGGACCGGATGCTCTTCACCTCGACCCGTTACCCGGCCGACTACGGCTACGTCGAGGGCACCCTCGCGGACGACGGCGACCCGCTGGACGCGCTGGTCATCCTGGAGGAGCCGACCTTCCCCGGCTGCCTGATCAAGTGCCGCGTCATCGGCATGTTCAAGATGACGGACGAGGCCGGCGGCGACGACAAGCTGCTGTGCGTCCCGGCGACGGACCCGCGCTGGGAGCACCTCCAGGACATCCACCACGTCTCGGAGTTCGACCGCCTGGAGATCCAGCACTTCTTCGAGGTCTACAAGGACCTGGAGCCGGGCAAGTCGGTCGAGGGTGCCAACTGGGTCGGCCGCGCCGAGGCCGAGGCCGAGGTCACCGCGTCGATCAAGCGTCTGGCGGAGCAGGGCGGCCACTGAGTCGTCGTACCGATCTCGTCCGCCCGGCGGTCCGTCCGCCGGAGCGGCTCGGGGCAGGTCGCGGCAGTCGAAGGCCGGGGTTCGCGGGGTTGTCCCGCGGGTCCCGGCCTTCGCCGTTCTCCGGGACTCCCCGGGGGGTACGAATCTTCCCGACACCCTGTCGGCATGACGAAAGATTAGGCTAGGCTAACCAAAGCAATCGGGGGTGTACTCGATACCTGGAGGCCCGCATGCCCATACCCGAGCAGCCCGTCCCGTTCTCCACCGTGCTGCGCACCGCGAGCAGCGCGGAACACGAGGCCGCGGAACAGTCCTCGTTCATGAGCCGGCTCCTCGGCGGGCACCTCGGGGTCGACGCCTACGCCGACCTCACCGGCCAGCTCTGGTACGTCTACCGCGCCCTGGAGGGCCGGGCCGCCGAGCTGGCGGAGCACCCGGTGGCCGGGCCGTTCATCGACCTGGCCCTGATGCGGACCGCCGCCATCGAGCGCGACCTGGCGCACCTGCTCGGGCCCGGATGGCGCGACGCGCTGTCGCCGCTGCCCGCCACCGCCGCGTACGCGGCCCGCGTGGAGGAGCTGGCCGAGCAGTGGCCGGCCGGGTACGTCGCGCACCACTACACCCGCTACCTGGGCGACCTGTCGGGCGGCCAGATCATCCGCGGCATCGCGGAGAAGACCTGGGGCTTCGACCGCAAGGGTGACGGCGTGCGGTTCTACGTCTTCGAGGAGGTCGGCAACCCGGCCGCCTTCAAGCGCGACTACCGGGCCAAGCTGGACGCCGCGGGGCTGGCGCTGGACGAGATCGAGCGCCGCCGGGTGGTCGAGGAGTGCAAGCAGGCCTTCCGGCTCAACGGCGCGATCTTCCGGGACCTCGACACGCGGTACCCGCTGAGCGCCTGAACGACCCCGTACGGCGACGGCCCCGGCGAGCAGCTGCTCGCCGGGGCCGTTCCCGTGGGGCCGCCGGCTCGGGACCGTCGAGCCGGCGGCCGGTCCTCAGGCCCGGGCCGCGCCGCGACGGCGGGCCAGGACGGTGGCGCCGCCACCGGCCAGCAGCAGACCGCCGGCGGTGGCCAGCAGCGGGGCCACCGGGGTGGACGAGCCGGTGGAGGCCAGCACGCCCGAGCCGCCCAGCGAGGCGCCGCCGGAGGTGGTGAGCGAGGCACCGCCCACCGAGCCCGCACCGGTGCCCGCACCCGTGCCGGTACCGCTGCCGGTGCCGCCCGCGGCGGTCCCGCCCGTCGTGCCGCCGCCGGCCGGGTTGGTGGGCAGCTGGGCGTTCTTGTCGAAGGCCAGCGAGACGGTGACCGGGTCGAGCACCTCGCCCGCCGGGTAGTTGGCGAAGGCCGGCACGCCCTCGGCGGTCAGCGCGGCCGGAACGCCGGTGAGCGTCACCACGCCGTTGACCGGGGCGAGGGAGGCCTTGGACAGGTCGAGCTTGGCGATCCGGGCACCGGACAGCGCGGACGTCTTGCCGTCCAGGGACTTGGCGTTGACGTCGGCGGTCAGGAACGCGCCGTCCTTGCCGATGCTCAGGCCGAGCTTGGAGAAGGTGGTGTCCAGCTGGTAGCCGCCGGCCGCGGGGTGGCCGAGGAAGCGGACGGAACCGGCGAAGCCCGCCGACAGGGTGTGGTTCCGGGTGTCGTAGCTGCCGGTCGCGCCGCCGAAGCGGTAGTCGGCCGCGCCGCCGCCGAACTCGACCTTGCCGTTGGCCACCGGGCTCTGCAGGTACTTGCGGAAGCTCTCCTTGACCTTCCAGTCCAGGCTGCCGTCGACGACGGCGAGCTGGCCGGCGGCCGGCGGGGTGGTCGACGTGGTCGTGGCCGACGGGGTGCCGGTGGCGGTGGCCGACGGGGACCCGCTCGGGGAGCCGGTGGCCGACGGGCTGCCGGACGCGGAGGGCGAGCCGGTCGCGCTCGGCGACTGGGTGGCCGACGGAGAACCGCTCGGGGAGCCCGTGGCGGTCGGCGACTGGGTCGCGGACGGGGACTGCGTCGCGGAGGGGGAGCCCGTGGCGGTGGGCGACTGGGTCGCGGAGGGCGTCGCGGTGGCGGTCGGCGTGGCGGTCGGGGACGGGGTGGCCGGGCTCTGCTTGAGCAGCAGCGCCAGCGGGTCCACGTCCGAACCGGCCTGGTAGAAGCCCGCGAACGCCTTGGCGCCCTGCTCGGTGAGCTTGGCCGCCGCCGGCACGCCGTTGGTGGTGTCCCGGGCGACCGTGAAGGTCACCAGCGGCACGTCGTCCCGACGGGTGACCTCGGTGGCGCCCATCGACTCCTTGGACGCGGTGTCGGCGGTCAGCGTGCCGGCCGTCCCGGCCGTGGTGATCCTCAGGTCGCTGAGGGCGACGTCGAGCGCGCCGTGGTGGGCGGTGAAGCGGACCCCGCCGGTGAACGAGGAGCTGAGCGCGTGGGTGGACATGTCGTAGGCGGCACTCACCAGACCGAAGTGGAAGGTCCCGTCGGCGTTGGTGGTGGCGCCGCCGGTCAGCTCCACGGCGCCCTGGCCGACCGGGCCGGTCACGTAGTTCCGGAAGCTGGCCTTCACGCCCCAGTCCAGCGAACCGGTGTCGTACGTGACGGTGGTCGGCGCACCGGCGCCGAAGGCCAGCGCGGGGACGCCTGCGGCGGCCAGGCCGAGACCGGCGGTGACGGCGGCCAGGGCCGCCAGCCGGGTGCGGTTGCGGCGGCCGGCCGAAGGCAGGGCGGTGCTGCGGGACATGGGGGTACTCCGATCGGTGAGCGGGGGAAGGTGGAGCGGCGGTCAGGCCGCGTCGGCCGGGGCGGTGGCCGGGGGGTCCGTCGGCGCGGCCCGGCGCCGGCGGAGGGTGTACACGCCGCCGGCCGCGGCGAGCGCCGCCACCAGCACGACGCCGGCCACCACGGCCGCCGTCGGCACTCCGCCGGATCCGCCCGCATCGGCGGCGTCGGCCACCGGGGCGGCGGACGGCGAGGCGGTCGCCGACGGGGCCGGCGTCGCCGCCGGGGCGCTGCCGATGTCGGGCAGCGGCGGGAGGGCGGCGGCCGGGTCGAGCGCGACGGCGAAGCTCAGCGGGTCCATCACGGTGCCCGCCGGGTAGAGGTTGCCGAAGGCCTTGGCGCCCGCCTCGGTGAGCTTCAGCGGGAGTTCGGCGGCCTTGAGCAGGCCGCCCTCGGGCTTCAGCCCGGCCGGGTCGAAGGCGCCCAGCTCGACGCCGGTGAGCTGCTGGGTGGCGCCGTCCGGCGTCCGGCCGGAGACGTCGGCGAGCAGCCTCCCCTGACCGTCGGCGATCGTCACGCCGAGGTTGGCCAGGGTGAGGTCCAGCCCGTGGGTGTCACCGGTCTTCAGGCCGGTGAAGCGGACGCCACCGGTGAAGGCGGCGGTCAGGGCGCCGGTCGCCGGGTCGTAGGCGCCCTTGGCCGGGGTCCAGCGGAAGAAGGCGCCGCCGTCCGCCGCGCCGCCGGTGAGCTCCCAGCGGCCCTGGGCGATCGAGCCGGTGACGTAGTCGCGGAAGGTCCGTCGGACGCCCCAGTCGAGCGCGCCGTTGCCGAACTCCGCCCGGGCGGCGGCATCCTGGGTCGCCGCCGGGGCGGCCGGCGTCGTCGGTGCGGCGGTCGGCGCCGGCGTGGTGGGCGTTGCTGCGGTCGGTGCGGCGGTCGGTGCGGACGTCCCGGCCGGGGTCGACGCGGCGGCCGTCGGGGCCGTCGAGGGTGCCGTCGAAGCCGGCTGGGCCGCCGGGAGGTTGACCGAGAGGTTGACCGGGTCGAGCGCCGTCCCGGCGGTGTAGAAGCTGCCGAAGGCCCTGGCCCCGGCGTCGGTCAGCGTCGCCGGGACGCCGCTGAGGGTCAGGGTGCCGGCCGCGCCGCGCAGGTCGACGCCGGCCAGCGAGAGGTCGGCCAGCTTGGCCTGGCTCGCACTGCTGACCCGGCCGGTCTCCTTGGACCTGCTGCTGATGTCCGCGTACAGCCCGGCCGCGCCGCCCGGAGCGGCCCGGAAGGTGAGCCGTCCGACACTCAGGTCGAGCACGTTGACACCGTTCTCCTGGTGCCCGGTGAACCGGACCCCGCCGGAGAACGCCGCGGTCAGCGCGCCGCTCGCCGGGTCGTACGTGCCGGTGGCGGAGTGGAACCGGAAGCCGCTGCCGGAAACGGTCGCCGCACCTCCGGTCAGCGCCCAACTCCCCTTGGCTATCGGCCCGGTGACGTACGTCAGGAAGGACTGCCTGATCCCCCAGTCGAGCCGCCCGCCGGAGACCTTCCCCTCGGCCGCCACCGCCTGGCCGGGCAGCAGCACGGCCGTCATCAGGGCAGCCAGGGCGGCCACCAGGACGGCGGCCAGACGACGTAGCCGGCTGGGCAGAGGCACGCGGATCACTCCTCGGCGCGACGGGGGAAAGAGAGTCGGTACACCACCGACCCCCTTGCGGAATTGAGGTAAGGCTAACCTAATATATGAGTCAAGAGCCCCGCCGGTCGCCCCCCACACATGGCACCCGGCAGGGACAACTCCCACCGAAGGGGACCATGTTGAGCAGCAGTACCACCCGAAGCCGGGCAGCCCTCGGGCCTGCCCTCCTGCTGCTCGCCCTCGGCCTGCTGCTCACCCTGACCGCCTGCGGCCCGTCCACCGGTTCCACCGGCGCCGCCACCGGAACGGGCGTCACGAAGGCCCCGGACACGGTCGAACCGCTGCCCGGCGAGCCCGCCCCGCAGCTCCCGGCCACCGTCGCCTCCGCCGACGGACGCCAGGTCACCGTCACCAGCGCCGACCGGATCGTCCCGCTCAACGGCAGCCTGGCCGAGATCGTCTTCAGCCTGGGCCTCGGCCCCAAGGTGATCGCCCGGGACGTCTCCACCACCTTCCAGCAGGCCGCCGCCCTCCCGGTGATCACCCAGGCCCACGACGTCTCGGCCGAGGGCGTGCTCTCGATGCACCCGACCCTCGTCCTCGCCGACCGCTCCACCGGCCCGGCCGAGGCGATCGAACAGATCCGCGCCGCCGGCGTCCCGCTGATCGTGCTGGACGACGCCAAGAAGCTCGGCGACGTCGGCCCGCGCATCGACACCGTCGCCGCCGCGCTCGGGGTCCCCGACGCCGGGCGGCAGCTGAAGGAGCGCACCGAGCAGCGGATCGCCCAGGCCAGGGCCGCCCTGCCGGCCGTCGACCACCACCCCAAGGTCGCCTTCCTCTACCTCCGCGGCAGCGCCTCGGTCTTCCTGCTCGGCGGCCCGGCCTCCGGCGCGGGCTCGCTGATCGAGGCGGTCGGCGGCGAGGACGCCGGAACCGCCGCCGGGCTCTCCGGCGATTTCACCCCGCTCACCAGCGAGGCCCTGGTCAAGGCGGCACCCGACGCGATCCTGGTGATGAGCAAGGGCCTCGACTCCGTCGGCGGCGTCGACGGCCTGCTCAAGCTGCCCGGCGTCGCCCAGACCCCCGCCGGGCTGGACCGCCGGGTCGTCTCCGTCGAGGACGGCCAGCTGCTCAGCTACGGCCCGCGCACCCCGCAGGTGATCCGCGAGATCGCCGAACAGCTCTACCCGGCGGCCGCCAAGTGACCACCGCCGTACAGAAGAAGACCGTCCCCCTGGCCCGGCCCCGGAGCCGGACCACCCTGGTCGTCGTCGGCCTGGCCGTCGCGCTGGTGCTCTGCGCCCTGCTCGCGGCCGGGATCGGCGCCTACCGCATCCCGCTCGGCGACATCCTCGCCTCGTTCGCCCACCGGCTCGGCCTCGGCGGACACCCGCTCGACCGCGTCCCCGAGTCGGTGCTCTGGAACGTCCGGCTCCCCCGCGTGGTGCTGGCCCTGCTGGTCGGCGGCTCGCTCGGCTGCGCGGGCGCACTGATGCAGGGCGTCTTCGGCAACCCGCTCGCCGAACCCGCCGTGATCGGCGTCTCCTCCGGCGGCGCGGTCGGCGCGGTCGCCTGCATCGTGCTCGGCCTGGACGCGTTCGGCAACTGGACCATCACCGCCTTCGCCTTCGCCACCGGCCTGCTGACGGTCTTCGCGGTGTACGCGATGTCCCGCTCCGGCGGCCGCACCGAGGTGGTCACGCTGATCCTCACCGGCGTCGCGGTCAACGCCTTCTGCGGCGCGCTGATCGGCCTCTTCCTCTTCACCGCCGACACCGCCGCGATCAACCAGGTCACCTTCTGGCAGCTCGGCTCGCTCGCCCAGGCCACCTGGGGCAAGGTGCTGGCCGTCCTGCCGTTCGCGCTCGTCGGACTGGCCCTCGCCCCCCGCTACGCGCGGCCGCTGGACCTGCTCGCGCTCGGCGAGCGGCCGGCCCGCCACCTCGGCGTCGACGTCGAGCGGATGCGCCTGGTGCTGATCACCCTGGTCGCCCTGCTCACCGCCGCCGCCGTCGCGGTCAGCGGCATCATCAGCTTCGTCGGCCTGGTCGTCCCGCACCTGCTGCGGATGGTCGCCGGACCGGGCCACCGGTTCCTGCTGCCCGCCTCCGCCCTCGGCGGCGCCCTCGTCCTGGTCGCCGCCGACCTCGCCGCCCGCACCCTGGCCGAGCCCGCCGAACTCCCGCTCGGCGTGCTCACCGCACTGATCGGCAGCCCGTTCTTCTTCTGGCTGCTGCGCCGCACCCGGACCAAGCAGGGAGGCTGGGCGTGAGACTGCGAACCCGTCCCGAGGTGCCCGCACGCCCCGCCCCGGGCGCCGAACTGCTCACCGCCGAGGCCGTCCGGCTGACCGTCGGCGGGCGCGAGCTGCTGGCCGGCGCGGACGTCCGGGTGACGGCCGGCGAAGTGGTCGCCCTGCTCGGGCCGAACGGCGCCGGGAAGTCCACCCTGCTCTCCGTGCTGGCCGGCGACCTCCCGCCGACCGCCGGCGAGGTCCGCCTGCTCGGCCGGCCGCTGGCCGGCTACCGGCCCCCCGAACTCGCCCGGCACCGCGCGCTGCTGCCGCAGTCGGCCGCCCTCTCCTTCCCGTTCCCGGCGGACGAGGTGGTCCGGATGGGCCGCGCGCCCTGGTCCGGTACGACCGCCGCCGCCGAGGACGACGCGGTGGTCGCCGAGGCGATGGCCGCGACCGAGTCCACCGCCTTCGCCGGACGGCCGTTCACCGCCCTCTCCGGCGGCGAGCGGGCCCGGGTGGCCCTGGCCCGGGTCCTCGCCCAGCGGACCGCGCTGCTGCTCCTCGACGAGCCCACCGCCGCGCTCGACCTGCGCCACCAGGAACTGGTGCTGCGGGTCGCCAGGGCCAGGGCCGCCGCCGGGGACGCCGTGGTCGTCGTCCTGCACGACCTCACGCTGGCGGCGGCCTACGCGGACCGGGTGGTGCTGCTGACCGGCGGTGCGACGGTCGCCGACGGACCGGTGGCCGAGGTGTTGCGCGCACCGCTGCTCAGCGAGGTCTACGGCCACCCGGTCGAGGTGCTGCCGCATCCGCGCACCGGCGTCCCGCTGGTCCTGCCCGAGCGCGACTGACGCGGACCGGGCCGGGCCGGTTCGGCCGAGGTCTGGCCGGTCCGGTTCGGTCCAGCACGGGTCGGTCCAGCTCGCTTCGGTCCGGGTGGGTCGCCTCAGCCCTCGTCGTCCAGCCGGAAGCCGATCTTCAGGCCGACCTGGTAGTGCTTGACCCGGCCCTCCTCAAGGTGGCCCCGGACCTGCGTCACCTCGAACCAGTCGAGGTTGCGCAGCGTCCGGGAGGCCCGCTCGACCCCGTTGCGGATCGCGGCGTCGATGCTCTCGGTCGACGACCCGACGATCTCGGTCACCCGGTAGACGTGCTCGCTCATGACGGACTCCCTCAGCTGTGCGACGGCCCCCGGTCCACCGTGCACCGGAGGCCGTCCGTCCGCACTCCGGCGACCGCCGGCCGGGGCCGCCCGCGGCGCGGCCCCGGCGCCCGCCCGGCGGAGACCGCGGCCGCCGCCGAAGGGACCGGCCGCCGGGGCCCACGGCGAGGGGCCGCGGCCGGGGCCCACGACGCCGAGGCTCAGAAGGCCGCCCGGACCCCGCCCACCGGCACGCCGCCACCGAACAGCGGGGAGGCGGCTATCCGCTCGACCGTCCCGTCCTCGGCGGAGACGCCCAGCCGGTGCAGCGCGGCCGCCAGCACCGGTCCGCGGGCCCGCTCGGCACCGTCGTCGATCTTGAAGGCGAGCGCCCGGCCGTCCGGCAGCGCCACCACCTGGACCGCCTCGGCGCCCATCTTGGAGAGCGCGCCCGGCACCGCCCGCATCAGCCAGGTGTCGGCCCGGCGGGTGCCGGCGACGTACTCGGGGTGCGCCCGCATCGCGTCGGCCACCCGGCGCTGCGGCGTGCCGGCCCCGGCCAGCACCAGCGCCCGGTAGCCGCGGGCCAGTCCGGTGAGGCTGACCGCCAGCAGCGGCGCACCGCAGCCGTCCACCCCGGCGTGCCCGGCGGTCTCGCCGGTGGCCTCCTCCAACGCCTCGCGGGCCAGCAGCTGGACCGGGTGGGCCGGGTCGAGGTAGCTGTCGACGGGCCAGCCGTTGGCGACACAGGCGGCCAGCCAGCCGGCGTGCTTGCCGGAGCAGTCCATCAGGATCGGCGCGCGCTCTCCGCCGGAGCGCAGGTACTGCTCGGCCTCGGTCTCGTCGAGCGGGAGGTCGGCCGGCGTCCGCAGGGCGGACTCGTCGAGCCCGGCCTCGGTCAGGATCCGTCGGACCCCGTCGAGGTGAAACGATTCTGCCGAGTGGCTGGAAGCCGCCAGCGCCAACAGTTCACCCTCGATCGCCAGTCCGGCCCGCAGGGTGGCCACCGCCTGGAACGGCTTGGCGCAGGAGCGCGGGAACACCGGCGCGTCCGGCGCACCCAGCGCGAACTCGACCGAGCCGTCGGCGGCCAGCAGGACCAGCGAGCCGTGGTGCCGGCCCTCGGTGAACCCCGAGCGGACGACCTCGGCGAGCACGGACAGGGCGGTGGGGTTGGACATGGCGGGAGCCTTCCGGAAATGAGGGTGGGCCGGGGGCGAGCCGGGAACGGCCCCGCCCCTGGCGCCTCACCCGGTCAGAGCGGGCCGCCTGCGAGCAGGTCGTCGACCCGTGCTTCCCCATCACGGTACCTGCGGGTGATCTCCGCGTTGCAGCCGTCCGCCGTCCGCAGCAGCAGCTGCCGCCGCCCGGAGACCTCACGCTCGTGCGCGCGCAGCCGGTCCAGTGCCGCCAGCAGTTCCTCGGCCGGGTGCGCGGCCAGGTCGGCCAGCTGCACGTCGCCCATCAGCGCGTCCGCCTCCAGCTGGGACTGCTGGCCGCGCGGCGGGCCCAGGGTGACGTGCCGGGCGGACCGACGGACGGTGGAGGGCGCGTCGGTGAGGATGGCCGGCAACCGTTCCAGCAGGGCGCCGGCCGGCTCTCCCCCGTCCGCAGGGCGGGGTGCCGCGCCGCCGGGCCTGCGGTCCAGCTCGGCCAGCAGGATGTCCATCCGCCCGTGCAGCAGCCGCCGCAGGTAGGAGAGGTCAGCCTCCTGCTCCAGGGTCTCCCTGCGCAGGATCCGCAGCTCCTCCAGGCCCAGCTGTCCCAGGCCCGGCGTTCCCGTCTCCGGTGCCGGACCGGGTTCCGGGTCTTCGGGCACCCGCCCGTACCGGTCCTGCGCCGTACTGCTCGCGTCCATCAGCCAACCACCTGCCGTCGTCCCGATCCCGCCCGCTCGCGGCACCCCGTCGCCTGCCGCCGGCCCGGCCCGTTCCCGTCGCGTGCGCCCGTGGCGCGTACCCCTCCGGGCCACGCCCTGACCACCCGCGAAGGTTCCCGCCCCCGACCGGCACCACCCGTCAGGGCGACACCGCCAGAACACCTGACCCACCGGCTCGGCCTCCTGGCCGAACCGGGCCCGGCGCGGCGGACCTTGGCGCCCCGGACCCCTTGTACGGTCCCCCAGCGTGCCACCCCGCCCGCCGCCGCCGCACCGCCCGTGCACCCGAACGGCCCCCTGGCGAAGAGGGGTGGCTGATATGACGGAAGCTTTTCGCAGGGAGAGCGGCGCCAACCGGCGCGCAGGCGCACGCTACCCAGCGCGCGCCAAGTCTTCGAGCGCCCCCAGGGGCCCGCGGGCGCCCCCACCGGCTCCGGCACAATGGCCGCATGCGAGCAGTGGTGCAGCGAGTGACCGAGGCCAGGGTGACGGTGGCCGGCGAGACCGTCGGCGCGATCGAGGAGCCCGGGCTCTGCGTCCTGATCGGCGTCACCCACGACGACAACCCGGCCAAGGCGGCCCAGCTCGCCCGCAAGCTCTGGACCCTGCGGCTGCTGGCCCCCGACGCGGCAGGCGTGGAGCAGTCCTGCTCCGACATCGGCGCCCCGCTGCTCGTCATCAGCCAGTTCACGCTCTACGGGGACGCCCGCAAGGGCCGCCGCCCGACCTGGAACGCCGCCGCCCCCGGCCCGGTCGCCGAGCCGCTGGTGGACGAGGTGGTCGCCCAGCTGCGGGCGCTCGGCGCCAAGGTCGAGACCGGCCGGTTCGGCGCGGACATGCGGGTCGCGCTGGTCAACGACGGCCCGTTCACGGTGCTGGTCGAGGTCTGAGCGACCCCGACCGCCGTGCACGGCGTGGGTGCCGTGCACGGCCGGCGTGCACGGCGTGGGTGCTGCGGCTACTGCGGGACGATCACGTCCTGCGTCCCCGGCACCCGGCCGGCGAGCAGCACCGCGTCCAGCGGCACGTTCCGCTTCACGATCGCCAGCGCGACCGGGCCCAGCTCGTGGTGACGCGCCGAGGAGGTGACGAAGCCGAGCGCCCGCCCGTCCGGGTCCGAGGCGAGCCGCACCTCCGTCCCGTGCGGGGGGAGCACCTCCTCGGTGCCGTCCAGGTGCAGGAAGACCAGCCGGCGCGGCGGGCGGCCCAGGTTGTGCACCCGGGCGACCGTCTCCTGCCCGCGGTAGCAGCCCTTCTGCAGGTGGACGGCGGTGTTCAGCCAGTCCACCTCGTGCGGGATCGTGCGGTGGTCGGTCTCGAAGCCCAGCCGCGGCCGGTGCCCCTCGATCCGCAGCGCCTCGTACGCCCAGATCCCGGCCGCCGGGCCGTACTCCCGGGTCAGCTCCGCCAGCTCGGCCCGCGGCAGGAAGAGGTCCCGCCCCCAGGTCAGCTCACGGACCGCCGCCGCGCCCTCGGCGGAGGCGGTGGAGCCGGCCGGCAGGTGGACCACCGCGTAGTCGGCGGTCGCGTCGGCCACCTCGACCCGGTAGAAGAACTTCATGCTCTCCAGGTAGCCGACCAGCGCCTCCTGGGTCCCCGGCTCGACGTGCGCCCAGGTGGTGGTGCCGTCGTCGACCAGGTAGAGCGCGTGCTCGACGTGCCCGTTCGGGGAGAGCACCAGCGCCTCGGTGGCCTGCTGCGGCGGCAGCGCGCTGACGTGCTGGGTGAGCAGCAGGTGCAGCCAGGTGAGCCGGTCGTCACCGGTGACGGTGAGCACGCCGCGGTGCGAGAGGTCCACGAACCCGGAGCCCTGCGCGAGCCTGCGCTGCTCACGGAAGAGGTCGCCGTAGTGGGCGGCCACCCCCTCGTCGGTTCCCTCGGCGGGGACGGCACCGGGCAGCGCAAGCAGCGGGCTCTTCATACCGGAAAGCTTACGGCTGCGCCCCGGCCCGCTTGGCGGTGCAGTCGGCGCAGCGGCCGAAGACGGCGAAGTGTTCGAGGTCGGTGTCGAAGCCGTGCTGCGCGCGCAGCCGGTCGACCAGCGGCTGGGCGATCTCGGTCCCGGTCTCGATGACCTGCTCGCAGTCCCGGCAGACCAGGTGCAGGTGGTGGTGGCGGCCGGCCAGGTGGTACGTCGGGGCGCCGTGGCCGAGGTGGGCGTGCGAGACCAGCCCCAGTTCCTCCAGCAGCTCCAGGGTCCGGTAGACGGTGGAGATGTTGACGCCGCTGGCGGTCCGCCGGACGTGACCGAGGATCTCGTCGGGGGTGGCGTGGTCGAGTGCCTCGACCGCCTCCAGGACGAGCTGGCGCTGGGGAGTGAGCCGGTAGCCGCGTTCGCGCAGGCCGGCCTTCCAGTCGCCGGAGAGCTGCCAGTCGGTGGTGCCGGTGTCCGCCACGGGTCCTGTCCCTGCCGATGTCGGGGGTCCTGAGGCAAGTGTAGGGACCGGCCGCGGGGCCGGTCCCTACCTCACGCGTGATGTGCCCGGCGCGGAACGCCCCGGCTCAGCGGAAGAACGCGATGCCGTCGTCCGGCAGGTCGTTGATGTCCTTGATCAGCTGGGCCGGGCTGAGCACCCGCTTCAGCTGCGCGGACATGTACGGGCGCAGCGGCACGTTCGGGGCGGCCTTCTCGCCGACCCAGAGCAGTTCCTCGTTGACGAAGCCGTAGAGACGCTTGCCGCCCGAGTACTCGGGCGAGCCCTCGATCCGGGCCACCGCGTCCGTGGAGACGTCGATCTGAGGCTTGCCGTCGGCCAGCTCGCCGTACCAGATCTCCACCGTGCCGTCGTCGCGGACGGAGGAGATCTCGATCCCCCGCACACCGCTGGTGCCCTGGTGGTTGCTGGTGATGCGCCAGAACGCGTGCTCGTTCTCCAGCGGACGGATCTTCTCGCCCTCGGCGTCCAGCACCCAGGTCCGGGAGCGGAACTCCAGGAAGGGCCGGCCGTCGTGGCGGATGACGATCTCCTGGCCGAAGTTGCACTTCTCCGAACCGGGGAAGTCGTAGACGCCCGCGCCCTCCCAGGTGCCGAGGAGGAAGGCGAGCGGGACGACGTCCCGGTGGAGGTCAGAGGGAATCTCGATCATGTTCCTGGTCACTGTCGTCGGTGCGGGACTGCTTTCAACCGTACGGCAGCCGGTCAGCGCTGGCCCTGGTAGAGCTTCATCACCGCGAAGATGGCGAACCAGGTGATCAGCACGGCCATGAGGGCCAGCAGACCGTCGAAGAAGATTTCCAGACCGGACACGGGGGGCTCCCAGGGCGGCGACAGTGTGAAGGATTTTGCTGGCGCTCACTCTATCCGCCGGGTGCCGACGGTTCTCGGTGAGCCCCACCACGTCGGCGATCTAGGGTGTCGGCATGTCGTCTCAGTCGCAGCAGTCGAAGAAGCTCGTCATCAAGGTCACCGCCGGGGCGGACGCGCCGGAGCGGTGCTCGCAGGCGTTCACGGTGGCGGCGGTGGCCGTCGCCAGCGGGGTCGAGGTCTCGCTCTGGCTGACCGGCGAGTCGTCGTGGTTCGCCCTGCCCGGGAGGGCGGCCGAGTTCGAGCTGCCGCACGCGGCGCCGCTGCCGGACCTGCTGGAGTCGCTCCTGGCGGCCGGCACGGTCACTCTCTGCACCCAGTGCGCGGCGCGGCGCGGGATCGAGCAGAAGGACACCGTCGAGGGTGTCCGGATCGCGGGCGCACAGGTCTTCGTCAGCGAGATCATGGCCGACGGCGTGCAGGCGCTCGTCTACTGACGCGGCCGGCCGGCCGCCGACCGGGGCCGTACGGGTGTCCGTCTACCCGCGGGGTTCGCGGTCGGGGCGGTCCCGGTCGTGGCCGGGGTCGTCCCACTTCGGGTCCTCCCAGCGCGGGTCGTTCCACCAGTCGTCCTCGGGGTCCCGCCGGTTCGCGAACACCGCGGCAGCGGGCGGGATCACCATCGCGACCGCGCACATGCCGATCGCGACCGGGACGGACCAGAACCGCACGACGCCCCAGGCCAGCACGAACAGCCCGAGGCAGACGCCCATCATGGCGAAGTAGTAGCGGTGTCGCCGGCGTGCCTGCACTCCTCCACGGTATGCCCGAGGGCCCCTGCACGGCAGGGGCCCTCGGGCACGACGTCACCGGGGTGGATCAGACCGCGATCGCGACCTCGGTCAGGTTGCCCTGGGAGGCGACCACCTGGCGGTCCACGGTCTGGCCCGGGATGAGCGCCCGCAGGGTCCACTTGCCCGGGCGGGCGAAGAACCGGAACTGGCCGGTCGCCGAGGTGGGCACCTCGGCGGTGAACTCACCGCCCTCGTCGAGCAGTCGGACGTAGCCGTTGACCGGCTCGCCGTCGCGGGTCACGGAACCCTGGATGATCGTCTCGTTCGCCACGTCAACTCCTGCCAGGTCCGGCCCACCGGCCTTCGCACCGCACATGTCTTGTCTTCCCTTCAGCCTTACGGGTGGAGCAGGCGGCTCAGTTGCCGAGCTCGATCGGCACGCCGACCAGGCTGCCGTACTCGGTCCAGGAACCGTCGTAGTTCTTCACGTTCTCCTGGCCGAGCAGCTCGTGCAGCACGAACCAGGTGAGCGCGGAGCGCTCGCCGATGCGGCAGTAGGCGATGGTGTCCTTCGCCAGGTCGATGCCCTCGGCCTCGTAGAGGGCCTTGAGCTCGTCGTCGCTCTTGAAGGTGCCGTCGTCGTTGGCGTTCTTCGCCCACGGGATGTTGCGGGCGCTCGGCACGTGGCCGGGGCGCTGCGACTGCTCCTGCGGGAGGTGGGCCGGGGCGAGCAGCTTGCCGGAGAACTCGTCGGGCGAGCGCACGTCGACCAGGTTGAGGCTGCCGATGGCGTCGATCACGTCGTCGCGGAAGGCGCGGATCGAGGCGTCGGCGGCCTGCGCCGTGTACGAGGTCGCGGCGCGGGCCGGCACCTCGGCGACGAGGTCGCGGGAGTCCAGCTCCCACTTCTTGCGGCCGCCGTCGAGCAGGCGGACGTCACCGTGGCCGTACAGCTTGAAGTACCAGTAGGCGTACGACGCGAACCAGTTGTTGTTGCCGCCGTAGAGCACGACCGTGTCGTCGTTGGCGATGCCCTTGGCGCTGAGCAGCGCCTCGAAGCCGGCCTGGTCGATGAAGTCGCGGCGGACCGGGTCCTGGAGGTCCGTCTTCCAGTCGATCCGGACCGCGTTGCGGATGTGGTTCTTGTCGTAGGCGGAGGTGTCCTCGTCGACCTCGACGATGACGACCTTCGGGTCGTCCAGGTGGGCCTGGACCCAGTCGGCGTCGACCAGGACGTCGCTGCGGCTCATGGTGATGTTCTCCATCCGAGGGCGGTTGGCGGAAGGTGGTGCTGCTCTGGGGTCTCCCGGCCGTGAGCCGGAGAGGGGTACTGCGGGGTGTCCGACGGTGACCGGTCCGAATTCACGTCCGAATAATGGGACGGAGAAGGCATGCGGCACGGCCGGGCGGTGATCTGCGGTGCACGGCGGCGACGTTCGGCCCGGGAGGCCGGTCCAGGTCACCGGAGGAATCGGCGGCGGGCGACAACTGCCCAGCCAAGATGCCGAGTTAACGCATTCGACACAGACAGGCGGCCACGCGGCACAGGTCTACCGCCCGCCGCTTCGTGAGGTCCGTCTGTCGCTTCATGCCGACGATGCTAGGGACACTCGACGCCCGCTGTCATCAGCGTATCGAATGTTGAGACCAGATGGATCACATGCTGGGATTTGGTCGATTCATGGGCGCCGTGAACCGGCCGGGCACCGTACGTCCCTCGGTCAGGGGGCGGAAACACGACCGCTCCGCGGTCCGCGCTGGACAGCGCGTCTCGCGGAGCGGAACGAAGGCGAACGACCACGACCGGCGGGAAGCGGACCCGCCCCGGCCCGGCCTGACCTGGCCGGTGCCGGTCAGCCGGTCAGGCGGGCAGCCGGTCAGCCGATGAGCTTCACGCCCTTGCCGTCGAAGGTCAGCCGGAGGCCGTCCTCCTGCGGCGTGACCGCAGCCAGGTTCAGACCCGCCGGGAGCGAGGAGAGGGTGAAGCTCACCGGATCCAGCTTCTGGCTGGTCAGACCGGCCAGCACCGCGGCCATCCCGGTCAGCCGGAAACCCTCCGCCGTCACCGTGTTGCCCTGGTTGCGCACCGTGCCCTCGCCGACCGGGACCGGCCCGAACGCGGCCTTGATCTTGCCCGGGCCGCCGTACGAGAGGCTCAGCCGGGTGTTGCCGCCCAGCGAGAGCCCGGTCGCGTTCGGCACCAGCTGGGAGGCCGGCGGCAGGAGCTGGGAGAGGTCCGCGTAGGAGATCAGGCCGCTCCCCGTCCCGGTGTCCACGGTGGCGCTGCTCATGCTGTCGCTCACCTTGACGCCCGCCAGCTTCGCCTCGAACGAGTGCAGCGCCACCTGGTGGCTGCCGTCACCCACGGTCAGGCCGTCCGAGGAGATCCGCACGTCGTCCAGCTTCATCGACAGGACCTGGGTGAGGAACGGGAAGCCCCCGATCGACACGTCCGGCCGCTGGTTCATCCGGCCGCTCTTCAGCATCTGTTCGGCGGCCTCGTCCTCGGCCACCCCGACGGCGACCCGGTCCGCGCCCACCAGTGCTCCCGAGAGCACCACCAGGCCGATCGTCACCTTCAGCCAGCCGCGCATCGCTCTCCCCCGTCGTCGCCGGTCGCTGTCGTTCGAAGTCGGATCCGACCGCTCAGGGGCGGCCGCCCTCGCACGACCGTACGACGTCCCGCCCCGGGGCATGGTTCCGGGAACGGGACGCCGTACGGCGCGTGCCGGGCCCGGCCACCGGCCCGTGGTGGGGCGGGCGGCCGGACCGGCCGGGTCAGCCGGCGAGCAGTTCGGTGGCGATCCAGACCAGCGGCGCCGCCACCGCGAGCGGGAGCGCCACCCCCGCCGTCATGTGCACGAACCGGGACGGGAAGTCGTACCCGGCCACCCGGCGCCCGACCAGGGCACCGATCCCGGCCGCCGCACCCAGCGCGGGCGGCGCGCCCACGGCCAGGCCGAGGCCCACCGCCGCCAGCAGGCCGAGCACGGGGCCCAGCAGCTTCGGGCCGGGCAGCGGCGCCGCTGCCAGCAGGGTCGCCAGGGCGACGCCGCCGACCGCCGCCGGCACCCAGTCGGCCAGCAGCAGCGCGGTGCAGAGCACCGTCACCACCGTGGCCGAGCCGAGCACGGTGAGCGCGTAGAACCGCTCCTTCGGATCGGCGGGCCGGAACGTCTGCAGCACCAGGACCAGCAGGAAGAATCCGCCGAGGGTCCCGACCACCGCCCCCGTGCCGCCGTCCGTGTCGGCCAGCAGCACCGCCACGTCGGCGACCAGACCGGACAGCGCCGCCAGCGCGATGCCCTGGCGGGCCGGCCACATGCCGTTCAGCCGGAACCATCCGGCGGCCGTCAGCACCTGGAGCAGCGCCACCACCAGGGCCAGCGGCACCTGGCCGAGGGCCGCACCGGCGGCCAGCAGCGCGGCCGCACCGGCGGTGATCACGGCCGGCAGGAGGCCCGGGTCGATGATCGGCGAACCGGTCCGGGCGGACCCGGCCGGGACGGCCGACGGCACGGGGGCCGGGAACGGCTGCGCCGGCGGCCCCGGAACGGGCCCGGCCGGGGCCGCGTACGCGGTGGGCGGCGCCTGCCGTGCGGGCGGAGCCTGCCGTCCCGCCCGTGCCGCACGCGCCGCGCGGGCGGCCCGGGCGGTGGCCGGATCGGTCGGGGTGGGGGCCGGCGGACGCTTCAGCGTCATGGTCGGCGAGTCGAAGGGCTGGGCCTGGGCTTCAGCCTCAGCCTGCGCCTGGGCCTGGGCCTGCGCCTGGGCGTGCGCCTGAGCGTTTGCCTGGGCCTGAGCCTGTGCCTGGGCGTGCGTCTGAGCCTGGGCCTGAGCGTTTGCCTGTGCCTGAGCCTGTGCCTGGGCGTGCGTCTGAGCCTGGGCCTGAGCGTTTGCCTGGGCCTGAGCCTGTGCCTGGGCGTGCGCCTGGGCCTGGGCGTGCGCCCCGGGCGTCGCGTCCGATGCCGGGACCGGCGGCAGGAGTGTGGTGGCCGCCGGGTCCTCCAACGGGGGCACCGGCGGAAGCAGGGCGGTCGCGGCGTCGTCCGCCGCACCCGCACCCGGCCCGGCACCGTACGGCGGCCGGCCGTACGGAGTCTGCCCGCCGCCGTGGCCGTTCCGGGGCTGCTCGCCGTACGACTGCGGCGCGGACGGCTGCTGGCCGTAGGGCGGTGCGGGGGGCTGCTGACCGGGATGGCCACCGTAGGGCGCATGCCCCGCATCGGGGGCGTACGGCTGAGCCGCAAGCCCCTGCTGCGCATACGGATCCGGCGCGTACGCCTGCTGCGGGGCGTACGGATAGGGCGGTTGCTGCGGCGGCGCCTGCTGCGGCGGCTGCGCCGGCCCCTGCGGCCCCTGCGGGTACTGCGGCTGCGGCTGCGGCTGCGGCGGCCCGTACGGATACTGCCGCTGCGGCCTGCTGTCCGGGGTGGGGTTGTTCGGCTCGGTCACGCCGCTCACCCGCCCGCGAACGGGGGGAGTACCTCGACCGTGCCGCCCTCGGTGAGGGTCACGGCCGCGTGGTCACGGCCGCCCACCGGCGAACCGTCCACCAGGTAGGAGCAGTGTCCGAGCAGCCCGACGAGCTTCGGCCGGTCCGCGTGCTGCTGCCGGACGGCCGCCAGTGCCTCGGCCAGGGTCGCCGCCCGGTACGGCTCCTCGGCCAGCCCGGCCTCCGACTTCGCCGCCGCCCAGTAGCGGATCGTCCCGCTCACCCGCGTGGCGCCGGCCGGGTCGTGATGCCCGGTGGTCGCGCCCATGGCAACCCCTTCTCGTCGTCCTCGCCCGGGCCCGGTACCCCGGCCGGGTCCACCACCGGAGCGCCCGCGCCCCACCCGAAAGGGGTACGCGCACGGTGCCGCCGATGTGCGTCCCATGATGGCCTGTTCGCCCGCACCACCGGCAACCGCCCTGGCCCGGCGCCCGCCGTCGGCCGAGCGAAGCTGTGGCCAGGCTCACCCGGGGCGCGCCCGAAAAGGCCGAACCGCCGGTTTCGAGCCCTCCCCCGGGCGGGGACCCGTCGGCTATCCTCGACCCCTGAGGGTCCGGGCAGAGTCGCCCCCGGATCCTTTTGTGCTTTCAGGACGCCAGTACGGACGTCCGTGCGAATCGTCGGCCCACCCCCGGCGTGCCGCAGGGACCGCCCCGCCACCAGCGGCACAACGACGTGCCGGGGCCAGGCCGGGGTGTCGGAACCCCGGCTCCGGGCCGCCACCCGGAACCGGACAGGACCGGAAGGTTCACGGATGAGCAAGGCAGAAACGGTGCATCGCGGGTTGCGGGACCCTCGACGCGCGCCCCGTTCCGCCGTGCGCGCCGACGACTGCTCCGGCTCCCCACCGGTGTCCGCCGCTTCCCCCACCCTCCCGCCGACCGCCGCCGCCCCTCGCGGGACGCGCTGCGCTCGGCACCTCCCCGAACGTGCGCCATCCGGCTGTGGCGGCAGCCGTAACGCGACCGCGACGACCCGGAAAGGGGACTACCGGGTATGAGTTCTCTGCTCCTCCTCACCAACGCGCTGCAGCCCTCCGCGGAGGTACTGCCCGCCCTCGGCCTGCTGCTGCACAACGTCCGGGTGGCTCCGGCCGAAGGGTCCGCCCTGGTCGACACCCCCAGTGCAGACGTCATCCTGGTCGACGGCCGGCGGGACCTGCCGCAGATCCGCAGCCTCTGCCAGCTGCTCCGCTCCACCGGCATCGGCTGCCCGCTGATCCTGGTGGTCACCGAGGGCGGCCTGGCCGCGGTCACCGCCGAGTGGGGCATCGACGACGTCCTGCTCGACACCGCCGGCCCCGCCGAGGTCGAGGCCCGGCTGCGCCTGGCCATGGGCCGCCTCCAGGTGGTCACCGACGACGGCCCGATGGAGATCCGCAACGGCGACCTGTCGGTCGACGAGGCCACCTACTCCGCCAAGCTCAAGGGCAGGGTGCTCGACCTCACCTTCAAGGAGTTCGAGCTGATCAAGTACCTCGCCCAGCACCCCGGCCGGGTCTTCACCCGGGCGCAGCTGCTGCAGGAGGTCTGGGGCTACGACTACTTCGGCGGCACCCGGACGGTCGACGTGCACGTCCGGCGGCTGCGCGCCAAGCTCGGCGTGGAACACGAAGGGCTGATCGGCACCGTGCGCAACGTCGGCTACCGCTTCGTCGTCCCCGAGAAGCCGGACAAGGGGGAGCGGCCCGAGACCGCTTCGCTGCGCTCCTCGGCCCCGTTGGAGGCCTGACCGGTCGGCCGGGCGGGAACACCCGCCCGGCCTGTCCGCATTCGCCCCGCGCTGTCCTCCGGGTACCGCCCGGTAGCCGCGGTCCCCTCTGCCCCACGGCACGCCACACGCGTAGACTCCCCCCGTGGCCAAAGTGACGCGCGACGATGTAGCCCGACTGGCTGGTACCTCGACCGCGGTCGTCAGCTACGTCATCAACAACGGGCCGCGACCGGTCGCGCCCGCCACCCGGGAGAAGGTCCTCGCGGCGATCGAGCAGCTCGGCTACCGGCCGAACAGCGTCGCCCAGGCGATGGCCTCCCGCCGCACCAACCTGATCGGCATGGTCGTCCCGGACGCCCGTCAACCGTTCTTCGCCGAGATGGCGCACGCCGTCGAACGCGCCGCCTCCGAACGCGGCAAGCTGGTGCTGATCGGCAACTCCGACTACGTCGACGACCGCGAGGTCCACTACGTCCGGGCCTTCCTCGGCATGCGGGTCTCCGGCCTGATCCTGGTCAGCCAGGGGCCGTCCCAGCGGGCCGCCGAGGAGTTCGCCGCGATGGAGGGCGCGAAGGTCGTCCTGCTGCACCGCCGGCCCGAGGCCATCGACGACGTCGCGGTGGTCACCGACGACGTGGGCGGCGCCGAGGCCGTCGTCCGCCACCTCCTGGAGGTGCACGGACACTCGTACGTGGCCTGCTTCGGCGGCCCGGTGGAGTCCCCCGCCCCCGGCGACCCGGTCATCGACCACGTCGAGGGCTGGCAGCGCGCCATGGACGCGCACGGCCTGCCCACCGAGTCGCGCCTGATCGACGCGCCGTTCCACCGGTACGGCGCCTACGACGTCGCGCTCGGCCTGCTGGGCTCCCCCGACCGCCCGCCGGCGATCTTCTGCTCCACCGACGACCAGGCGATCGGCGTGCTGCGCGCCGCCCGCGAACTCGGCCTGCGGGTGCCCGAGGACCTCGCGGTGGCCGGCTTCGACGACGTGCCGGAGGCCGCGCTGGCCGACCCGCCGCTGACCACCGTCGCCTCCGACCGGGACGCGATGGCCCGGGCCGCGGTCGACCTGGTGCTGGACGACTCGCTGATGGTGCCCGGCTCGGACACCGAACGGGTCCGCAAGTTCCCGTCGCGCCTGGTCGTCCGGCGTTCCTGCGGCTGCTCGCCGGCCGGCCCCGCGAACTAGCCTGACCAGGCTTTATGAGAAGTCAACAGGCTTCTCGGGGCGTTCTGAGCGCACTCTCACCGGATTCTCATCCGGCGGGCGGACGTTGGTCGGCATGAGCGATCACGAGCAGTACCGCGGCGGCACGCAGGACGACGGCCCGTACGGGACCGCGTACGGACGGCAGGACCCGTACGGCGACGGACTGCCGTACGGCCAGGGGGATCCGCAGGTCATCCCGGGCACCGTGCTCGGCAGCAGCACCCACCAGGACCCCGGGTACCCGGCCGCGGGCAGCCCGTCGGTCGGCACTCCGCCCCCTCCCCCGCCCGCAGGCCCTCCCGCACCCCCGGTCCCGCCGGTGCCCCCGGTGCCGCCGGTGCCGTCCGGGCACGGCGACGGCGCCCCGGCCTCCCACGGCGGCCGGGCCCGCCGCGGCCTGCTGCGCGGCAGGCTCACCCTGGTCACCGCCGTCGCCGCGGTCGCCGCCGTGCTCGGCGGGGTCACCGGCGGCGTGGTCGCCGCCCAGGAGCACGGCTCCGGCAGCCGCACCGGCACCGTCGCCAGCCCGGTCGCCGCCCGCTCCGACGGCGGCGCCGACGTCGCCGCCATCGCCGCGGCCGTCTCGCCCAGCGTCGTCCAGATCAGCGTCCAGGGCACCAACGGCACCGCCACCGGCACCGGCGTCGTGCTCACCGCAGGCGGCCAGATCCTCACCAACTACCACGTGGTCGCTGCCGCGGCCGCCGGCGGGCAGATCACCGTCACCTTCCACGACGGCTCCACCGCCCGCGCCACCCTCACCGGCACCGACAAGAGCCTCGACGCCGCCGTGATCACCGCGAGCGGCGCCAAGAAGCTCACCCCGGCCGTCCTCGGCGACTCCTCCGCCGTCTCGGTCGGCGACCCGGTCGTCGCCATCGGCAACCCCGAGGGCCTCACCGGCACCGTCACCTCCGGCATCATCAGCGCCCAGCACCGCGAGGTCACCGTCCAGCTCGACGAGGGCACCACCAGCGGCAACGGCGGGTTCGGCTTCCCCGACCTGCCCGGACTGCGCGGCACCGACCGGCCCACCGGCGGCGACACCACCACCTACCGGGCCTTCCAGACCGACGCCGCCCTCAACCCCGGCAACTCCGGCGGCCCCCTGATCAACGCGGGCGGGCAGGTCATCGGCATCAACTCGGCCATGTACTCGCCCAGCGGTGCCGGCGCCACGGCCGGCGGCAGCGGCGCCGGCAGCGTCGGTCTCGGCTTCGCCATCCCGATCGACGACATCAAGCAGGTGCTGCCCAAGCTGCAGTCCGGCCAGAACGTCTGACGACGCCCGACAATTGACCCGAGCAGGTCCTCCGAGCACGGCCCTGCGACCACCGCGCCCTCAGGCCCAGAGAAAGGGCAACCGCCCATGACCCCGTCCGTTGACGACCGCACCTCCGCCGAGCCCGGGCCGCAGCCCACCGCCCGGCTCCTCGTGGTCGACGACGAACCCGCCCTCCGGGACGCGCTGGAGAGCAGCCTCGCCTTCGAGGGCTACGAGGTCTCCACCGCCACCGACGGGTACGAGGCGCTGGAGTCCGTCGAACGCGACCGGCCGGACCTCGTCCTGCTCGACATCATGATGCCCCGGATGGACGGCCTCACCGCCGTCCGCCGGATGCGCTCGCGCGGCGACACCGTCCCGGTGCTGATGCTCACCGCCCGGGACGCCGTCGGCGACCGGGTCACCGGCCTCGACGTCGGCGCCGACGACTACCTCGCCAAGCCCTTCGAACTGGACGAACTCCTCGCCCGGGTCCGCGCGCTGCTCCGCCGCAACGCCCTCGCCGGCGAGGCCGCCGCCCGGGCCGCCGCGGTCGAGGAGGAGGGCGACGTCCTGGCCTTCGCCGACCTCCGGATGAACACGGCGACCCGCGAGGTCACCCGGGCCGGCCGACCGGTCGAACTGACCCGCACCGAGTTCATGCTGCTGGAGATGTTCCTCGCCCACCCCCGGCAGGTGCTCACCCGCGAACAGATCCTCAAGGCGGTCTGGGGCTTCGACTTCGAGCCCTCCTCCAACTCGCTGGACGTGTACGTGATGTACCTGCGCCGCAAGACCGAGCAGGGCGGCCTGCCCCGGCTCGTCCAGACCGTCCGCGGAGTCGGATACGCGCTCCGCCCGGCCGCCGGCACGCTCACGTGACCCCCGCCGTCCCACCACCCCCACTCGCCCCGCCGCGCGTCCCGCACCGCACCCGGCAACGCCTCCACACCTGGTACCGGGCCCGCTCACTGCGCAGCCGCCTCACCTTCCTGACAGCGGCGGCGGTCGCGGTGGCCATCGCCGCCTCGGCGCTGGCCTGCTGGTTCATCGTGGAGCAGAAGCTCTACGGCCAGGTCAGGGAGAACCTCTCCCGTGCCATGGACGTACCCCCGCCGGAACCGCCCGACCCGACGCTCCAGCGCAGCTGGCTCGGGTACTGCGCCGCGTCGCCCCCGGACGCCCAGGCCAAGGCGGAGGCCGCGGCGAAGATCCGCGACAGGCTCTCGACCCACCTCGTCGGCAACAACCCGCCCCGGGGAGCCGGCCAGTTCACGACCGAGCTCTACGGGAAGAACGGCACCGTCTGCCTCACCTCCGGTTCGGTGCCGAAGGCGGTCGAGGTCAAGGCCGGCGACCTCGTCGGCACCCTGTCCAAGGAATTCGTCTACCGGGACGGCCGCTACCTCGACGGCACCCCGGCCATGGTCCGCGTCAACCTGCTCGCCGACCCGTCGACCGGGGACCGCTACGCCTACCTCACCGCCGCCCCCGTCGACGGGATCGAGCGCGATCTCCGCCAACTCGCCGTCGTCCTCGGCGGAGTGGCCGTCGGCGGCGTCATCCTGGCCGGGCTCGCCGGCCGGCTCGTGGCCCGCTCCGCGCTCAAGCCGGTCGACCGGCTCAGCGACGCCGTGGAGCACATCGCCCGCACCGAGGAGGTCGGCACCACCATCCCGGTGCACGGGGAGGACGAGATCGCCCGGCTCTCCACCTCCTTCAACTCGATGAGCACCGCGCTGGCCAACTCCCGCGAGCGGCAGACCCGTCTGATCGCCGACGCCGGGCACGAGCTCCGCACCCCGCTCACCTCGCTGCGCACCAACGTCGACCTGCTCATCCGCAGCGACGACACCGGCCGCCCGCTGCCGCCCGCCACGAAGACCAAGCTGCTGGGCAACATGAAGGCCCAGATGCAGGAACTCACCGCCCTGATCGGCGACCTGCTCCAGCTGTCCCGTCCGGACTCCCCCAAGCCCGGCGGGAACCTCGCCGTGGTCGCGCTGCACGACATCGCCGAACGCGCCGTCGCCCGCGCCAGGTTGCGCGGCCCCGGGCTGGTCTTCGAGACCGACGTCGCGCCCTGGTTCGTGCACGCCGACGCCGCGGCCCTCGAACGCGCCGTGATCAATCTGCTGGACAACGCGGTCAAGTACAGCCCGCCCGGCGGAGCCGTCGACGTCCGTCTCCAGCAGGGCGTGCTGACCGTCCGCGACCACGGTCCCGGCATCCCGCCGGACGAACTGCCCTACGTCTTCGACCGGTTCTGGCGCTCGCCGTCCTCGCGCCAGCTCCCGGGCTCCGGGCTGGGGCTGTCGATCGTGGCGCAGAGCGTCCGGGAGGCCGGCGGCGAGGTGTCGCTCGGCCCGGCCCCGGACGGCGGCCCGGGCACGCTCGCCACCGTCCGGATGCCCGGCGGGCCGACCCGGGCCTGAGTCCGGGTGCCGCCCCGGAAGCCGCGCGCGACAGGCGGCGGGCGTCGGGCAACAGGCCCGGAAGACACAGAGGGGCGGGGCGCCCCGACCGCGCCCCCCCCCCACCGCCACACCGGCACCCCATTTGGCTGGCCGGGCCGGAGTCCGATGTGCGGGCCGGGCCCCGCGCCAGAAGCGG
>NZ_JBHXDN010000082.1:0-42571 GCF_042726075.1 Kitasatospora sp. NPDC127035
GCCGGGTTCGAGTTCACCAGCACCACCCGCAGACCCTCGGCCCGCAACACCCGGCACGCCTGCGTACCCGAGTAGTCGAACTCCGCCGCCTGACCAATCACGATCGGGCCGGAACCGATCACCAGAACGGACTTGATGTCACTGCGCTTAGGCACGCCGGCCCTCCGTCACGAGGTGATCCAGTAGCTGGCGGCGGACCGGTCCACGGCGCGGTCGAGCGGGTCGCGGACCAGCCGGGCGACCAGCCCCACCGGTGTGAACACCAGCAGGTAGACGAGCAGGAGCAGCAACTGCAGGCCGGTCCGGCGCGCGGCGTCCAGGCGTTCGCCGTCGGTGCGTGCGGTCCTGCGGGCTTCGGCGCCGTGAGGTTCGGTGCTGGGACGTGCGGTGCTGGGACGTGCGGTGCCCATCGGGGTCGTCCTTCCGGAGTCCGGGAGTCGGGTGGTGCGGAGGAGGGTGGTCGGGGCCGGGCGGGTGGTCGGGGGTCGGACGGCGGGGGCGGGTGGTCAGTCGAGCGGGATCTCGTCGCGCCAGTCGCCCTCCTCGGTCCAGGCCGGCTGGTCGGCCTTGGCGAGCAGGAAGCCGCCGATCGCCAGGGTGTCGATGTCGGTGCGCATGAAGCAGCGGTAGGCGTCCTCGGGGGTGGCCACGATGGGCTCGCCGCGCACGTTGAAGGAGGTGTTGACCAGGACGGGGCAGCCGGTCCGCTCCTTGAAGTCGCCGAGCAGCCGGTGCAGCCGGGGGTCGGCCTGCGCGGTCACCGTCTGGATCCGCGCGGAGTGGTCGACGTGGGTGACGGCGGGGATGGTGGAGCGGGCGGTCCTCAGCCGGTCCAGGCCCCGGGCGTCCCCGTCCGACTCCAGCCGCTGCTGTTCGGCCACCTGGGCGACCACCAGCATGTACGGGCTGGGCTGGGAGAGCTTGAAGTACTCCTCCGCGTCCTCGGCCAGGACGATCGGCGCGAACGGACGGAACGACTCCCGGAACTTGATCTTCTGGTTCATCACCGACTGCATCGCCGGGTTCCGGGGGTCGCCCAGGATCGAACGCCCGCCGAGTGCCCGGGGGCCGAACTCCATCCGGCCCTGGAACCAGCCCACCACCTTGCCGTCGGCGAGCTGGTCCGCGACCCGCCGGGACAGCTCCTCGGAGCTCAGCCGGGTGTAGGGGATGGCGTGGGCGTCGAAGTACGCCCCGATCCGCCGGTCGTCGAAGCCCGGGCCGAGCCGGGAGGAGCGCATCGCGTCCCGGCCCTGCCGCGGGTGGCGGCGCGGGGCGCGCTGGGCCAGCAGGGCGGCCCCGAGGGCACCGCCGGCGTCCCCGGCGGCGGGCTGGATCCAGACCTCGTCGAAGATCCCCTCCTCGACGATCCGGCCGTTCGCCACGCAGTTGAGCGCGACGCCCCCGGCCAGGCAGAGCCGGCGCTCGCCGGTCCGCTCGCGGGCGGTGCGGGCCAGCCGGACCATCACCTCCTCGGTCACCTGCTGGACGGACGCGGCGAGGTCGAACTCCCGCTCGGTGAGCGCGGCTTCGGGCTCCCGGCGAGGACCGCCGAACAGCTCCTCGAACCGGCGCCCGGTCATCACGTGGCCGTGCAGGAACTCGAACCAGTCGGTGTCGAGGTGGAACGAACCGTCCGGCTTCAGGTCGATCAGCCGCTCCCGGATCAGCCGTGCGTAGACCGGCTTCCCGTACGGGGCGAGGCCCATCAGCTTGTACTCGCCGGAGTCCACCTTGAAGCCGCAGAAGTAGGTGAAGGCCGAGTACAGCAGACCGAGCGAGTGCGGGAACCGCAGCTCGGCGAGCGGTCGCAGGCCGTCCCCGGTGCCGTGCCAGAGCGAGGTGGTGGCCCACTCGCCGACGCCGTCGACGCAGAGCACCGCGGCGGACTCGTACGGGCTCGGGAGGAAGGCGGAGGCGGCGTGCGACTCGTGGTGCCCGAACCGCCGGACCGGGGGGACGTCGCCCAGCCCCAGCCCGCGCAGTTCCTTGCGCACGGTGTCCAGGGTTCGGGCCTTCCACCCGAGCCAGGCGGGCATGACCTCCCGGAAGGAGCTCCAGGTGTGCGGCGCGGTCGCCGCGTACGTGGCGAGCACCCGGCGGAACTTGCGGGCCGGGTCCTCGTAGTAGGCGATCGCGTCGACGTCGTCCAGCGTCATCCCGGCCTCGTCGAGGCAGTACCGGACGGCCTGCGCGGGGAAGGCCGGGTCCTGCCGCCGCCGGCTGAACCGCTCCTCCTGGGCGGCGGCCGCGATGCCGTCCGCGCCGACCAGCGCGGCGGCGCTGTCGTGGTAGTAGGCCGCGATGCCAAGCACTGTGGTGGCCACCGGTCAGCTCCTCAATTCCTCTTCTTCAACGTGACGTTCAGTGCCGCGTACAGGTCGGGCACGGTGCCCTCCGGGGGGTTGAGGGACCGGTACCCGGCCCGGACGCGCTCCCAGACGGTGCTCTCCTGCTGCGGGCCGACCACACCGGGGAGGTCGGCCATGTAACTGTCGATCGCGTCCGCGGCCCAGGCGGAGTGGCCGGTGGCGACGTTGTCGATGGTGTTGTGCAGGTCCACGAACTGGGTGCTGAAACCGTGGTGCCGCAGGGCCGCCCGCGCGCTCCGGTAGCTGCCGCCGACACCGGAGAGCTCCATGGCGAGGTTGAGGCCGAGGATCTCCGGCTGGAAGCGCTGCGGGAAGCGGGAGACGCTCAGCCAGTAGACCGGCAGGGCGAAGGAGTCGTCCCGGAGCCCGGGCCACCCGGCGAACCCGGCGGAGTCGGTGGGCGGCAGTTCGACGCCCATCGTGGCGAGCAGGTCCCGGTAGATCTTCGGGTGGTTCAACTCCCTTTCGCCGTTCCCGAGTTCGTCCCAGTATGTGCGAAAGAGGAACTGGCCGCAGCGGGAGGAGGCCAGCCGGTAGTCGGTGAACCCCTGCAACCAGCCGCCGTCGATCATGATCAGTGGTGCCAACTGGAGCGTGGAGTCGATGAGTTCCTCCCGGCTCGGGATCGGCACGCGGTTCTCGGTGAACTCCGTGCCGTGCCGGTCGTGCGCCTGGTCCAGCCACTCCCGCAGGCCGTTCTCGCCCGCCCAGGCGGCCGGCAGCTGCTGAGGGGCGCGGTCGAGGCCGTAGCGGGCCCGGGCCAGCCAGCGGCGGGCGTAGTCGTACGCGTACCGCCGCAGGCCGGGGGTGTCCTTGCGGGCGAGCAGCGCGCGGTACGCCGCCCGGACGTCGAGCCGGGGGAGCGGGGCGCCGTCGGGGGCGGACGGCGCCGGGGCCGGACGCTCCTGGTGCAGGTACCAGGAACGCTGGGCCCGGTGCAGGGCCCGGCGGTCGTCCGGTCGGCCGGGGCCGTCGCCGTCCGTCGCCGCGTCGCCCGCCGCAGCGCCCTCGGCCGCACCGCCGTCGACCGAACTGCCGTCGACCGAACTGCTCGCCGCCCTGACGCCGTTCGCCCCGGGGGCGCCGTCGGTCGGCAGACCGGCGATCCAGCGGCGCAGGACGGCGATCTCGGCCGGTGTGAAGATCCGGAACATCGGACCCTTGGGACCGATCAGGCCGCGCAGCAGCGGGCTGGCGTCGGGCCTGCCCGGCCGGACCAGCGGGCTGGCCGCCAGCGCGTCGAGGAACGGGCCGGGCCCGCTGCCGACGTCCGCGAACCACGCGCCGA
Organism: Kitasatospora sp. NPDC127035; assembly: GCF_042726075.1. Taxonomy (NCBI): domain Bacteria; kingdom Bacillati; phylum Actinomycetota; class Actinomycetes; order Kitasatosporales; family Streptomycetaceae; genus Kitasatospora; species Kitasatospora sp. NPDC127035. The sequence continues at coordinate 3,661 of NZ_JBHXDN010000082.1, forward strand.
GCGGCCGGCCCGCGAGCTTGAACCGGGAGTGGTAGACGGCGGCCTGCCGGGCCCGGGTGCAGATCATCCGCCACACCTCGTAGTCCGGGTGCCGGGAGATCAGCGCCTCGTCGAGCAACGCGTCGCACCAGCGCCGCAGTTCACCGAGGGCCCAGTGGAAGCCCCGGCGCAGCCGCTCCGCACCGGCCGGCCCGTTCTCCGCCAGGTACTGGCGGGCGGCGGCGGCCGACAGGTCCAGCGCGGTGGCCGTCGGCTCGCCGCGCGCGGCGCCGAGGTCCAGGGCCAGGACGTCGTCCCGGTCCAGGACCTCGGGTCCGAGCCCCGCGAGCGGGGGCGGCAGGCCGACCGACCGCAGACAGAGGTCGGCACCCAGCAGTTCGGGCAGGAAGGCGCCGGGCTGCCGGCTCATGGCGAGCAGCAGCGCGGGCAGCCGGAAGCTGAAGCCCTCGACCCGCTCGTTGGCGGCGAGCCGGATCCGGGCGATCGGCTCCTCGATCCGGTGCCGGTGCAGGACGCGGCTGTAGTCGGAGCCCCGGTCCGCCTCCGGGTAGCCGACGCCGACGTCTGCGGCGTACAGGGTGAGCACCCGCAGGGCGAGCTCGGTCTCCGCGTTGCCCGAGCTGGACAGCCACTGGAGCCACGCACCGGCGGACAGGGCCAGTGGCGCGCAGTTCAGCAGGACGCACCGGACGGCCGCGCCGTTGTCCGGCCCGCCGGTCGGGCGGACGTCCGGTCCGTCGTGCGGGCGGACGTCAGGTCCGGACAGGACCTTGCGGAACCGTTCGCCGACCTCGGCCGCCCAGGTACGGGCGAGCCCGGTCAGCTCCTCGAAGTCCGCTTGCCCGTCGGTGGGTTGATCGCCGGCGGGTTGTTCGCGGGCAGGTTGTCCGGTGCGCCGGCCCTCCGGGCCGGCGGCGGCGAGCGCCGCCCGCACCGGTTCCAGGTCCGCCGGCCGGAGCGGCAGGTCCCCCTCGGGGTCGAGCGCGCGCAGGTACAGGATGCGGTGGTCGGGCTCGGGCTGGACGGCTGTGTTCCTCATGGCGTACCGCGCACCTCCGTTCGGGCGTGGGGATCAGAACATCGGGTAGATGGAGCTGTCGTTGCGGCGCTTGCGACGGCGGCGGCGGAACAGCGCGACGATCTTCCGGAACATCGGTCGGCTCCCTACTGCTGAGGTGGTCGGCGGGTGGTGCGGCTCAGAGGTCGAGCGCGGTGCGCATGAGCTCGGCGGTCACCTGGTGGCCCCGGTCGGTGAGGTGGACCTGGTCGACGAAGAGCCACTCACCGGCGGCCGGTGACGCCGCGATCGCCGCGTTGGCGTCGAGGAACGGAACCCCGAGTTCCTGGGAGACGGCCGCCAGGCGCTCGGCGTACGCGCGGTGCACGGCCGGGTCGAGGACCGGGGCGAAGAGGTTCCACATGCCCGCGCGCTCGTTGCCCGCTTCCGCGATGAGTGCCCGCTCCTCGGCCGTGAACGGCTTGCGGGTCCAGGCGGCGGTGGGCTGCAGCACGTAGTGGAGCCGCGCTCCGAGCGGGGTCACCAGGTCGGCGAGCGCCCGCAGGTCGCGGGCCACGTGCCGGACGGCGGTGTCGATCCGCTCGGCGGGGTCGGGCACGGCGGTCCCGCCGTCCGCAGGCTCGTCCTGCCGGCCGAGCCGTTTGGCGACCCGGCCGAGCCGGCCCCGGGCCCACCCCGGCTGGCCCAGCCGCTGCCCGAGGTCGGGCGTGCCGAGCTGGCCGAAGAAGTCGCCCGAGAAGAAGAACTGCGGGTAGTCGTCGTCGGCCTGCGGCAGACCGGCCACCACGAGGTTGTTGAGCCCCGAGAAGACCAGGACGTCGCGCACCGCCGGCAGCCGGTGCCGGTGCAGCAGGAAGAGGAGGACCTCCTGCGTGGAGTTGAAGGCCGGCGCCGCCAGGTTGAGCCAGGGCCGGGCGCGCGGGCCCCGGGCGAGCAGCGAGGGGATCGTCCAGGCGTCACCGCCGGCCCCGAAGCCGAAGGCGGGGGAGGCGCCCAGGACGACCCCCACCGGTTCCTCGGGAACCGTCCCGTGCAGGGAGACCGGCCCGGCGGTCCCGTGGGAGACGCGGAACCCTCCGGCGTCGGTGTTCACCGTCGAGGAGCGGTAGCCCGTCCGGTTGAAGAACGTCACGTGCGGCAGCCAGCGCATCTCGCCGGTCGCGAAGTCCTCGTACTGCCTGATCTGCGGCGTCAGCCGGTGCTGCGCTTCCACTGCGGCGCCTCCGATGTACCGGTGGGTCTCTTCGACCACCGAGTCTTCGAGGCGTGCCTCGAATGCCGCTCGAACCCCGTCGGAGCCCTGTCCCGGAGCCCTGTGCCGGGCCCGGCACAGGGCCCGCCCGCCCCGGGCGCAGGGCGGTCCGGGGCGGGCGTCGGTCCAGGGTCAGGCGGCGGCCTGACAGGGGTCCTCGGCCGAGCCGGCGGACCCGGCAGAGCCGGTGGACCCGGTCGAACCGTCGGCCCCGGTGCCGGCCGTCCCCGGGTGCACCGGGCACTCGGCGTACAGCCAGAACCAGTCGCCGCAGCTGGTCGTGGTGACGGTCCCGCCGCTCAGCGCGAGCCGCGCGCGGAGGTTGTTCAGCCCGATGCCGCGCCGCACGGAGGCGGTCTCCGGTGAGGCCCGGACCCCGTTGTTGGCCACCGACAGATGGACCCGGCCGGCCCGCTCCGCGATGATGACCGTGCACCGGGTGGCGTCGCTGTGGCGGAGCAGGTTGGTGACGGCCTCCCGCATCACGATCGACAGGTTGGTGCCCACCTGTTCGTCGAGCCGTTGTGGCGGCTGCCCGTCGATTCTGAGGCTGACCCCGGCGGTCTCCAGGGTCCCGCGCACCACTCTCAGCTCCCGGGCCAACGACATGGCCTGCGGCCCGGTGGCCACCGCACGTACGTCGGCCAGTGCCTGACGGGCGATCAGAAGAGTGTCCCGGAGCTCGGACTGGGCCCGGCCGTCGTCGGTGCCGACCAGGCGCTGGATCAGCTCGATCTTCAGGGTGATCGCCGAGAGGCTGTACCCGAGGAGGTCGTGCAGGTCCCGGGAGAACCGCAGCCGCTCGCTGGAGACGGCGATCCAGGCCGCCCGCTGCCGGGCCTCGTGCTGGCGGTGCACGAGGTCGCACAGTGCGCTCAGGCCGTAGGTGAGCAACCCGACTGCCAGCGAAGACAGTTCGAGGTACATCGGCGCGAGCCCGTCGTGCTGGCGCGTGGAGAGCGCCAGCAGGGCGACGTTCACGAGCGCGTACAGCGCCCAGGCCAGCGGTCTGCCGCGCAGCGCGATGAGGATCGCGCCGCCGAGGAAACCGCTCAGGCTGCCCGAGAGGACATCGGTGAGCGGCAGGGTCAGGAAGGTCAGGACGGCCTGGAGGCTGAGCAGCCAGGCGGTGTGCTTGCGCGGCGCTCGGAGCGCCCGGGGGTGGCAGTTGTAGAGCTGGAGGAGGAAGCAGCAGGTCACGATCAGCAGGGCGCTCACCAGCCCTGGTCTGTCGTGGGTGCGCTTCGCGAGATTGACGGCTCCGATGATGCTGAGCCCGAAGGTGACCGCTCCTACGAGTGCGTAGGCGAACCGTGGCGGCATGGTCTCGCCGTGGGGTTCTTCGGTGACCGGTGCGGAGACAAAACGGTGGGGACTCTTTGTGGGGATGTTCATGCCCTCGCCCTTGATCGGTGTACGGCGAGTTCATACACGGGGTGCCTGGGTGTCATGCACAGGGCGGCCAAGTTGGCCGAAACGCTGACGGGTTCGGCGGACCGGTCAACACCCCGGTCCGCCGAACCCGCGGCACCGCGCCCGACACGGGTCACGTCCGCCCCAGGTCGATGCCGGGAGACCGGCTCCTCCCGAAGGGGGGACAGGTCGCCCGTGAGCTCGGTCGGCACCCGGACTTCGGCCGCCCACAACAGGCCGAAGAGCACCGCACAGGCGATCGCCGCGTCCTTGCGGGGGCGGGCTCAGAACTCGTCCGGCAGGCACTCCTCGTGCAGTGCCCCGCCGAAGGCGTGGCGGGCGTGCTCGCGCATCCGCGGGCCGTAGGTGCGGTCGTCCGCCAGGTCGGAGTAGCCCTCGCCCCGGAGGGTGATCAGCCCGGCGGTGTCGGCCAGGTAGACGTCCAGCCCCGGGTACATCAGCATGATGCACGGGATGTCGTCGACGTCGAGGGCGAACACCGGGTACTCGCCGTGCGCGTCGGGCTCGCCGGTCGCCAGGACACGGCGCGAGTCGGATCCGCCGGGGAGCAGGAAGCATTCGTCGAAGCGGTCCGACAGCGCGGCGAAGCAGGAGCCCCACGGCTCGCCGAACTCCTCGTCGGCGAGTTTCCCCATCGGGCGCGGAGTGAAGTCGCCCTCCGGTCCGAACCAGTCGAACCGGCGCAGCAGGCTCGTGTCGTAGGCCAGCCAGCGCCGCAGGCTGGGCGGGAGCGGGCGCCCGCTGGGGAAGGTGATCCCGGCCAGGACGTCGGCCGGCAGCGGCTCCGGAGCGCCCGTGAGCCAGGGGCCGACCCAGGGGCTGTAGCCGAGGACGAGCCGGTGCGGATCGGCCTCGACGGAGGCGACGACGCGGTCGGTCAGTGCGGTGCCGTGGTCGGCGGTCGGGGAGGTCATCGGTCTCGGCGTCCTGTCCGTGGGTGGCCGGGTGCTGCTCGGTCGCGCCGAATCTACGACCGGCCTCTGACAGTTCGGCGGTCGGGGACGGGCGGCCGGACGCCGGTGCGGGGTCGGACGGAGTCGGCGTAGCGGTGGCCGGCGAAGGCCCGGACCGCGTCGGGGACGGCCACGCCCCGGTCCGGCAGCCGGTCCAGGCGCAGCAGCAGCGCGGACACCTGGTGGCCGGCCCGGAGATGGGTCCGCCGGATCCCGAGTTCGGCGCCCGGCACCGCGTACACGGTGAGCCACGGGCGCCGCGTCCGGCCCGGCAGCGGACCGCAGGTTACGGCGGAGAGCTGTTCCCGGCGCACGAACACCTCCTGACCCCCCGCTCCCGCACCGCGAGGCCGGCCGGGCCCACCCGGAGCCGCAGCGGACGCCGCCGACGCCGGAAGGAGCGCACCGACATCCAGCACCCGAGGACCGCGAGGAGCGGCCGGACGTCGACCAGCTGGTCCGGCCGGGTCACCCCGTCGCGCCTCAGGTACGCGACCGTGAACACCAGGACGACGGCGGTGACGGCCGGCGTCAGGAGGGTGAACGACGGGCCTCGGGTGGGGTTGTGCGGCGCGGTGCGGCACGGAACGGCGCGGTGGGCAGGGCGCGGCAGTACGGAAACCCGGCCCGTCGCGCCCGGGCACTCAGGGGCGGTGCGGCACGCGTTCCCCGGGGGCGTCGGGCCCGACGCTCCCGGCCGCCCCCTCCTGCGACCACGTCAGGGTGGCGACGACGGAGCGGAACGCGTTGCGGTAGACGCTCGGGCTGCTGCCCGTGTACCGCTGGAAGTGATGGCGGAGGTTGGCGGGCGTCCCCAGCCCCGTACGGGCGGCGATCCGGGCCACCGGCTCGTCCCCGCGCTCCAGGAGGCGCTGCGCCCGCTGGATGCGGGCGCGCAGGAGGTACTGGAGCGGCGGCAGGCCGGTCTCCGCCCGGAACCGGCGGGTCAGACCGCGGACGGTGAGCCCGGCGTGCCGGGCGATGTCGTCCAGGGTGAGCGGGCGGTCGAGGTGGGCCTCCATCCACCGAAGGGTCGGCCCGAGACCGGACCCGGCCGGTCCGGGCGTCCCCGGTACCCCACGCGCGGTCACCGGGTCCGGGCAGTCCGTGCCGTCGGTGCCGTCCGCGCCCGCCGGCCCGGTGACCGCGCCGCCGCCCGCCGGCCCGGCCGGGCCGTGCAGCTCCAGGAAGACCTGCCGCTCCGTCTCGATAGCGACGGGTACACCGTGGTCGAGGGTGATCAGGCGGAGGCAGAGGTCGAGGCCGCCGAGCACCCCGGCCGCGCTGTAGAACGGGTCGGCCTCCACCACCGCCCCCTGCGGGTCGACCTCGACCCGGGGGTGGCGTGCTGCGAGTTCCGCCGCGTGCCGCCGCCCGGTGGAGGCCCGGCGGCCGTCCAGCAGCCCGGCCGCGGCGAGGGTGAACGTTCCTGTGCCGACCGACCCGATCCGGCAGCCCCGGGCGGCCGCGGCCCGCAACGCCTCGGCCACCCCGGTCGGCGGCTCGTCCAGGTAGCCGTCGTGCCCGGGCACCAGCACGGTGTCGCCGGTCCCCAGCTCCGCCAGACCCTCCGGACCCCACGGGGTGTCCAGCCCGAACGGGGCCGCGCCGCCGGTGCCGCGGAACCCCGGCGCCGCGCAGTACCGCACCTCGTAGTCCACCTGCGGGTGGCAGCGGGCGGCCGTGCCGAAACAGATCCCCGGTGCGGTGAGCTGGTGGCCCGGCACACCGTCGAGCGCGAGGACGGCGATCACTGGCATGTCCAGAATTTAGCCCAGGGTGACACCGGTGCTGCTGTCGGCCCCCGGCGCCGGCGCGAAGGATGGAGCACACGGCGCCGCAGGCCAGAGGCCTTCCGGCAGCCGGTTCCGACCATCCCGCGGCGCGCGTCGGCGCGCCTGACGAACGGATCCCCTGTGTCCAAGCCGAGTACCCGCCTGCGCCGTGCGGCGCGCACCGTCGCCGTCGCGCTGGCCGTGGCGGCCAGCGCCGCGACCATGACCGGCCCGGCCGAAGCCGTCGTCAACGGGCAGAACGCCGAAGGGCGTTACCCGTTCATGGCGTCGATCCCGATCACCGTCCCCGACCTGAAGTTCGACGACGGCGTCTGCGGTGCGACCCTGATCCACCCCCGCTGGGTGCTGACGGCCGCCCACTGCGTCGACACCCGGCTCGTGAAGCCCGACGGCATCGTGCGCATCGCCTCCGACCGCCGCACCTCCGGCGGCACGGTGCGCGGCATCGAGCGGGCCGTGACCCACCCCGGCTACGCGCTGGGCGTCGACGGCGCACCGAACGAGAACGACCTCGCGCTCGTCCGGCTCGACCGGCCCGCCCCGCAGACGCCGATCCGGCTGGCCGACCGGCCGGCCCCGCCCGGAACGCCCACCCGGATCCTCGGCTTCGGCACCGTCGTCGACACCACGGACATCACCCGGGCCGCGTTCGCGAACCGGCTCCAGCAGCTCGACACCCGCCGGGGCGCCGTCGACGAGTGCTCGCCCGGCCGGGCGGGGCTGACCCGCCTGTGCACCGTCAGTCGGGTGCCGGGGGCGATGGCCTGCATCGGGGACTCCGGCGGCCCGCAGATCCAGCGCGGCCGGGGCGGACGCTGGGAGCTGGTCGGCGCCACGTCCGGGGACGGCGACACCGACCCCACCTGCTCGACCGGCCCCGGGCTCTACAGCAGCGTGCCGGCCTACGCGGGCTGGATCCGGTCGACCATCCGCACCTACGAGGGCTGACCCGCCGCCCGCCCCACCCCGCCGCCCGCTCCTGCTCGCCGCCAGCTCCTCCCCGCCGCCCGCTCCTCCTCGCCGCCCGCCCGGTGCTCCGGATCCCGGTCCGGGGCACCGGGCGGTTCCCCGCCCCTGCCTCCCACCCTCCTCGTCCGTGTCCGAACCCTCCCGGAATATCCTCCTCCCATGCCAGTGATCGCCGTCCTCGTCCCCGACCGCCTGCCCGGGCACCACCTCACCACCCCCGGCCTGGTGTTCGGCACCGCGGCCCGCGACCACCCCGGTGTCGCCTACGACGTCCGGCTGTGCGCCGCGGGCGACGGCCCCGGGCCGGGCAGGATCGGGCTGCCCGCGCCCGCCGCGATCACCCTTCCGTGGGGCCTGGCGGGCGCGGCCGACGCGGACGTCGTCCTGCTGCCCTCGCGCGAAGCCCTACCCGTCCACCAGGGCCTCCCTGCAACCGAGTCGGCCGAGGTCCTGCACGCCGCCGCCGCGCGCGGCGCCCGGATCGCCGCGGTCGGCACGGGGGTGTTCGACCTCGCGGCCACCGGCCTCCTCGACGGCCGCCGGGCCACGACCGGCTGGCGCCACCAGGAAGAACTGGCCCGGCGTCACCCCCGCGTCGAGGTCGACCCCGCCGGGACGCTCGTCGGCGACGGCCCGTTCCTCACCTCGGCCGGGATCTTCGGCGGGCTGGACGTCTGCCTGCGCGTGCTGGCGCAGGACCACGGCGAACAGGTCGCCGGCGACACCTGCCGGGAACTGCTCAGCCCGCTCGTGGTCCACGCGGAACGCGTGCGCGAGGGCATCGACCGCGGACTCGCGGACAGCAGCGGCCTCGACGACACCCTGGTCTGGCTGGACAGCAGGATCCACCTGCCGCTCACCCCGGCCGACATCGCCGCGCACGCCGGTATCAGCGTCAGCAGCCTCAACCGCCGCTTCCGCGCGCGCACCGGCCTCAGCGCCCAGCGCTACCTGCTGCGCCTGCGCCTGCAGCGGGCCCGTGAACTGCTGGAGGGCACCGACGACCCGGTGGAGTCGGTCGCGGCCCGCGCCGGCTTCACCTCCCCGGCCGGACTGCGGCACCACTTCGGGCAGCTCACCGGCACCACCCCCCGCGCCTACCGCGCGCGCCACCGCACCACGGCGCCCGGTCCCTGAAGGCGCCTGCGTGAGCGGCGGCGCGCGGGCGTGAGCTGCCGGACGTGCGGCCGGTGCGGATCCCCGGCCTCCCCGCCCCGGTCGAACTCCCCGGGCGTGCCGACCGAACAGGCCCTGCCGATTGCCGAGTTCACGCCCCGGACGGCTGCCGGACGCTGTCTGACGTGCCTGACCCTGCCGGTCGGACCGGCCGGAGACGGCGGCCGCCCGACCGGCAGGGGGCTGCCGGGCCGTCCGGTCGGCCCGTCCGGACGCCCTGTCAGGTCAGCCCGCCCGGTCGGCCGTGTAGCGACTGGCGGGCCGGGGGAGGCCGAGGTGGCCGCGCAGGGTCCGTGCCGTGTACGCCGTCCGGAAGGCACCGCGCCGCTGGAGCTCGGGGACGAGCCCGCGGGCGACCGCCACGAGGTCGTGCGGCAGCCGGCCGGGGCGCAGCCGGAACCCGTCGAGCCCGGCCGTCCGCCGGTCGAGGAGGAGGTCGGCGAGCTCCGCGGGCGTCCCGGTGAAGATCTCCGCGTCGGAGCGCAGCGGTTCGCCGTTCAGCTCGTCGAGCCGGTCCCGTTGACGGGCGGCCTCGCCGGGCCGGTCGTCGAGGAACACCAGCAGGTCCGCGAAGACCTTGAGGGGCCGGTCGGGGGACCGGCCGACCGCTGCGCCGGCGGTGGCGACCTCGGCCAGGATCGCCGCGGTGCCGGCCGGGGAGTGCGGGGTGACGAAGACCAGGTCGGCGCCCTTGGCCGCGAGTTCGTACGGGATCCGGGCGTGCGCGAGGACGGCGACCGGCGGCTGTCCCTGCGGTGGGCGCGGGGTGATGGACGGGCCGCGGACGGCGAAGTGCTCGCCGTGGAAGTCGATCGGGTGGAGGCGGTCGCGGTCGAGGAACCGGCCGGTGGCGGTGGAGCGGATCTCCGCGTCGTCCTCCCAGCTGTCCCAGAGCCGTCGTACGACCTCCACCACGTCGGCGGCCTCGTCGAAGAGGGGCGCGAGACGCTTGGAGATCGCGTCGGAGTCCTGGACGTCGTCGTGGGTGAGTCGCGGTGTGGTGCGGCGCCCGAAGTGGGCGGCGTCGTCGGCGCGGGAGGAGAGCTGCGGGCGCCAGCCGGCCCGGCCCTGGCTGGTGAAGTCGAGGGTGGCGAGGGCGGTGGAGAGGTGGAACGGCTCGGTGTGGGTGACGTTGGTGGTCGGCACCAGTCCGATCCGCGAGCTGAGCGGTGCCACCCGGGAGGCGACGAGGACGGCGTCGAGGCGGCCGCGGACCTGGTCGGTGCGGTCGTCCGGGGTGGTGGGGTCGGCGGACTGGAGCGCGAGGGTGTCCTCGAAGGTCACCAGGTCGAGCAGGCCGCGTTCGGCCTCCGCGACGAGGTCGGCCCAGTACCCGGCCGTGAACAGCTCGCCGGGGCGGGCGTCCTCGGCGCGCCAGGCGGCGGGGTGCCAGCCGGCGCCGTCGAGCGCGACGGCGAGGTGCAGCGGCGGCCGGTGCGACTCGGTGGGGCTCATGCGGTGGCCTCCTGCGCCGTTCGGCGGGCCTCCGGCAGCCCGAGGTGTTCGCGGAGCGTGCTGCCGGAGTAGTCGGTGCGGTACACGCCCTTCTCCTGGAGCAGCGGTACGACCCGGTCGACGAGCTCGTCTAGCCCGCCCGGGGTGAGGTGCGGGGTGATGACGAAGCCGTCCGAACCGTCGCTCTGCACGAACGCGTCCATGGCGTCGGCGACTTCGCGGGGCGTGCCGATGAACGTCTGCCGGCCGGTGACCTCGGTGACGAGCTCCCGGATGCTCAGGTTTCGTTCCCGGGCCAGCGTGCGCCACTGGCGGGCGGTCGCGGCCCGGTCGATCCGGAACAGGGCGTGGCCCTTGAACAGCAGGCTGTCGGGGTCGGGGTCGATGTCCGGGAGCGGGCCGTCCGGGTCGTAGCCGGAGAGGTCGCGTCCCCAGACGCCTTCCAGGTGGGCGATCGCCGTCCCGGGGCCGATCTGGGCCCGGCGGATCTCGGTGGCCCGCTCCCGGGCCTCCTCGGCGGTGTCGCCGAGGACGTACGAGACGGCGGGCAGGATCTTCAGCTGCTCCGGTGCGCGGCCGTGGCCCGCCAGCCGTCCCTTGACGTCGCGGTAGAACTCCTGGGCCTCGGCGAGTCCGGCGTACCGGCTGAAGACCACGTCGGCCGCGGCGGCGGCGAACTCCCTTCCCTGGGGGGACTCGCCGGCCTGGATGACCACGGGGTGGCCCTGGGGCGGGCGGGGCGTGTTGAACCGCCCGGTGATGTCGAAGTGCGTGCCCCGGTGGGTGAAGGACCCGGCGCCGGGGCGGACGAACCGGCCTCCGGCCGCGTCCGCGAGGACGTCGCCGTCGGCCCAGCTGTCCCACAACTCCCGTGCGGACTGGAGGAATTCGGCGGCCCTGGTGTACCGGTCGGCTTCCGGGAGGAAGCCCCCGCGGCGGAAGTTCTCCCCGGTGAAGTCGTCCCGGCTGGTGACCACGTTCCAGGCGGCGCGGCCCTCGCTGAGGTGGTCCAGCGCGGCCAGCCGCCGTGCCACCTCGTACGGTTCGTTGAAGGTCGAGCTGACGGTGGCGGCCAGTCCGATCCTGGAGGTGACGGCCGCCAGCGCGCTGAGGACGGTCAGCGACTCCGGGCGGCCCGCGACGTCCAGTTCGTAGATCTCGCCCTTGTGCTCGCGCAGGCGCAGGCCCTCGGCGAGGAAGAAGAAGTCGAACTTGCCCCGCTCGGCGGTCCGCGCCACGTGGCGGAAGGTCTCGAAGTCGATCTGGCTGCCGGCGCGCGGGTCGGACCAGACGGTGGGGTTCCCGATCCCGGGAAGGAACACGGCGAGATGGATCTGTTTTCCTGACACGACGAACGACCGCCTCCCGTCAGCCCGTTGGCCGGGCCTGCCCATCCTGCGCACCGCCGGGAAGCGGGGGCAACCGTCGCAACCAACTGTTCACGGGCGGACATGGGGCGCCATGCGGGGACACCCGACCGGCGGGTTTCGGACAGACAAAGGCTGAAATCAGAAAATGGCTTCGAAATGAAGGCTGGAATCAAATATTCCGCTTGAATCCATGGCAGTATGTGGGGTGTGAAGCGTGAAATGTCACATGGCTTCCACCTGACTTCCACCTGACATTCCTACCTACGAACGGGAAGCACCCGATGAATCGGCTCCTCGCCATTCTTGCCGGCAGCACCCTCCTGACCGTCGCCGGCGCCGCCCAGGCCACCGCCCAGGCCTCCGACGAGGCCGCGTCCGCCGTCGTCACGAGGACCTGCGTCAGCAGCTACCGCGGCGTCGTGGTCAACGAGCTCTGCGCCGTCGTCTACGGCGACCAGGTCACGTTCACCGGAACGGCCACCCCGAGCAGCGTCGCGTGGTCGCCGCGGGCCGTCCCCTTCCGCTTCACCGCCTCGGTGGTCGGCGGTCTCCAGCTCGGCGCGCTGAAGCCGGCGCCGGTCGTCAGGCGCAGTGCGACCGAGGTGGGCACGATCTCCGGTGTCGTCCCCTGCGGCTCGACCGCCGAGGCCACGATCGAGGCCACCGAGTGGGGCTGGCCGCCGTCGATCGCCACCCTCGCGGTGCCGGCGAACTGCTGACCCCGCTCGGGTGGGAAGGGCCCTGCCCGGCCGGTCGGGCAGGGCCCTTCCGCGGCTCCGGTCCCGGTCGCCCGCCTCGCACGGCGCCTGCGGGGCGGGAGACCGCGTCACCGGCTGCCGCGCGCGGTCACCGGCGCTCCGCCGGCGCTCCGTCGGCGACGAGGGGCACCCGGGTCAGGCGCGGCTCAGCCTGGCCAGCCGCACCAGGGCGAGCGGGTGGTTGGCGGCCTTGCGCGGGGAGGGCGAGATCCACACCGTGGCGCGGACCTGGTCCGAGGCGCACAGCGGCGCGGTGGGCGGGTTCAGCGAGCGGTGACGTGCACTCATGTCGTCGGAGCCTTCCTGGTGGGGGGCGCGGCGGTCCTTCTCTCCGGCCACTCCAGGGAACCGGTCCGGCCGGGCCGGATCAATGCGGAGGACTACCTATCGACGCGGGTGAACGCTGGGGGAGCCGTCCGCGAAGGCGCCGTCCCGCCGGCCGCACCGCCCGTCGCCCCGTCCGCCGCCCCGTCCGCCGCCCACCCGCCGACCGCAGGTGCCCGACGTGCTTCGGGCGCCGCAGGTCAGACCTGCACGCCGTCCGCCGAGCCGCCCCCGATCCCGTCCGCGTCGGCCTTCGCGAGCGCCCGCGCCGTCTCGGCGCGACTCGTTCCCAGCTTGTGGAGCACGTTCGCCACATGGTGCTCGACGGTCCGGGGCGAGAGGAACAGGGCCTGGGCGATGTCCTGGTTGACGGCGCCCTGGGCGAGGAGTTCCGCGACCTGCCGCTCCCTCGGTGACAGGCGCTTGCCGTAGCCGCGGCGTCCCGGCGAGCCGGTGTTGCCGAGGTCGAGGTCCCGGCGGAGCTTCTGACAGCGGGCGGTGTCGGAGGTCGCCGCGACGTCGAGGTAGACGCGTTCCGCGGCGGCGATCCGCTCGGTAGCCCGGGCGCGGTCGTGGGGGGCGAGCGCGGCGGCGATCCGCTCGTCGGCCCGTGCCGCCTCGTACGGCCGGCCGATGTCGTGCCACTGGTTCCGGGCCCGGGTGAACGCCTCGTCGGCGCCGGGCTCGCCGCTCGCGCTGAGCAGGAGTCCCCGGGCGAGGTCGAGGGCCGCCGAGACGGCGGGCGCGGCCCGGCCGGTGAGGGCGTCCGCGGCCTCCTCGGTGACGTCCGCGGCGCGGGCGTGGCCGCCGGTGGCGATGAGCGCCTCGACGGCGACCGGCAGCAGTTCGGCGGTCCGGGCCCAGGCATCGGCCTGACGCGCGGTGGTGAGGGCGGGGCCGACCGTGGCGGCGGCGGCGACGGCGTCGCCCTCCAGCAGTTGCAGGCCCGCGAGGCCGGCGGCGGCGCGCAGGGCGGCCGTGACCTGGGACTCCCGCTGGCCGTACCGGCCGGCGATCTCGAACTCCTCGCGCGCCAGGGCCAGTCGGCCGCGGGCGGCGGCCAGCCGTCCGAGCAGCAGGGAGCGTTCGGCCCCGGCCATCGCCAGGTCGTCGAACTCCGCGCCCAGGGTGTCGAAGCGCTGCTCCAGCTCCTGCCAGCGGCCGGCCAGCATGTCCAGCCGGATCAGCGCGAGGCGGCTGTAGCACTCCAGGTACGGGATGGCCGCCTGCCGGGCCAGTCGCCGGCTCTCGGCCAGCAGGTGTGCGGCCCGGCGGTCGTAGCCGAGCTCGATGCCGATCTCACCCGTGTTGTAGAGCGCCCGGGTGGTCTGCCGGACGACCTCGGGGCGTTCGGAGGACCGGGGCAGTTCGTCGAGCCGGTCCCACACCGCCGGGTCGCCGTCCCGGGCCATGAAGGTGAGCGAGGTGGCCCGCACCGCGGCGGCCACGTCCTCGTCCGGACTGGTTGCCAGGAGGCCGTCGGCCCGCGCCAGCCAGTCCGCCGCGTGCCGGCCGGCGCCGTCGCGCTCGTCCATGGCGATCGCGACCATGGCCCGGGCGGCCCGGCTGGGGCGTTCCTCCAACTCCTCCAGGGCTTCCCGGATCCGGTCGAACCCGGCCCGGTTGCCGCTGTGGACGGCGGTGAGGAAACCGAGGGCGAGACGGATCTCGCCGCGGTCCGCGACCGGCAGCCGGGGATCGGCGACCATGCCGCTCAGGACCTGGATGCTGGCCGCAGGGTCCACGTCGTCGGCCGCGATCCGGGCCAGGGCCAGCGCGGCCCGCCCGCGCCGCTGCGGGTCGAGCCCCGGCTCGTCCAGGAGGCTGCGCAGCATCGCCCGGGCGCTGCCCGGGTCGCCGAGGGCCACGGCCTGGTCGGCGGCGGCCTGCGCGAGGTCCTGCCAGGCGGGGCGGTCGCCCATGGCCAGCGTGTGGTGGGCGATCTGGACCAGCGGCCGGGGGGCCCGGGTGTCCAGGGCCTCGACCGCCCGGCGGTGCAGGACCCGGCGCTGCGGCCCGGGGACGCGCCGGTAGGCGACCTGCTGGGCCAGCACGTGGCGGAAGGCGTAGCGGTCGGGGGCGCTCTCCTGGAGGACCGCCGCGTGCAGGGCCTCCGTCAGGCCGTTCGCGCCGTCGGCGGGGCCGAGGCCGGCGACGGCGGTCAGCAGGTCCTCGTCGGCGGGGACGGCGAGGACGGCGGCGGCGGCCACGACGGCGTCGCCGGCGCCGCTGAGACGGGCGAGCCGTTCGGTGACGGCGTCGCGCAGGCCCTGCGGCACCTCGCGCCGGGCCAGCCGGGCGGCCAGGTCGGCGGCCGGGTCGGCCCCGCCCGGCCGGCTGCCGGTCCGGGTCTCGGCCCGGCTCTCGGCCCGGGGCCGTTCGGCGATGGCGAGCAGGTCCTCCTCGGCGGTCAGGGGGAGGCCCTGACTGCGGTCGAAGAGCACGCGGGCGAGGTCGGGGGTGGCGCGCGGGCCGAGCGCGGCGCGGGCGAGCTCGTGGACGTCCGGCTCGGTGAGGGGGCCCAGCCGGATCAGCGCACCGGCCACGCCGGGCGGGCGCCGGTAGGCGGCGCCGAAGGCCGGTGCGTCGGGCGGCATGTCCTCGGCGCGGTAGGTGACCGCGAGGGAGAGCCGCGGCGGCATGTCGCGGGCCAGCTGGAGCAGCAGGTCGCGGGTGGCGTCGTCGGCCCAGTGCAGGTCCTCGATCACCAGGACGGCGTCGTCGAGTGCGCCGAGCAGCGCGCGCAGGCCCTGGACCAGCAGATGGCGCCCGGAGAGCAGGCCCTCGCCGCCGGACGGTGCGGGGGGCAGGTGCGGGGCCAGGTCGGGCAGCACCCAGCGCAGCGCCCCGGCGCTGGGCGGGAGGTCGCCGGGCGGGGGCAGCAGGGCGGCGGCGTCCCGCAGGGCGTCCACCACGGGGCCGAACGGCAGCGGTTCGCGCAGCGGGTGGCAGAGTCCGCCGAGCACGGCACGTCCCGTCCCGGCCCGGGCCGCGACGGCCTCGGCCACCAGTCGCGACTTGCCGATGCCGGCCTCGCCCTCGACGACGAGCACGGCCGGCGGGCGGGACAGCGCGTCGCACGCGAGGGCGAGCTCGTGGTCGCGGCCCACCAGGGCGAATCCGGAGCCGTGGGCGGCCGGCGGCTGGGGCCGGCTCATCGCCGTGCTGCCGCGGGGCGGGCGTGGCGCTCGGCGTATCCGGTCTGGGCTGGCATGACCCCTATGATGCCTCCGCCCCGGTCGGGCGCGTCGGGTGGGCCCGGGTGCACGTCACCCCGGCAGGCCGGCCGGGACGCCGCCGGGGGTCCGGCGTCCGGGGCGCACGACGCGTCCCGGTGTCTCGACGACCTCGCAGCCCGCGCGGGCCAGCCGTGCGACGGTCGCCGCGGCGGTGCGGTCGTCGAGCGAGAAGACGAACGGCCCGGGGACGAGGACGACGTCCACCCAGCCCTGCTCGGCCGCCGTCACCAGCTTCTCCAGGGCGGGCAGCGGGCCCCTGGCGGAGCGGCCGTGGTCGGCGTAGACGTCCGGGAACGGCAGGGCCAGCCGGACGGCCAGCATCTCCATGGCGGTGCGCACGTACTCCGCCTCGCGGGTGTCGTAGGGCTGGCACCGCAGGTACATCGCGGGCCGTCGCACCGGTCCCACCGGCGTGCGGGCGTCGTCCATGCCGTTCACCTGGCCTTGTTGTCGTGGAGCGCGTCGTGGGGCGTCGGGACGGGACGGCGGTGCCGGGCGTGCGATGCCGTCGGTGGCCCGGCAGGCCCGTGAGCCCGTGAGCCTGTGAGCCCGCCACCTCCTGACTCGTGTCCGCGCCGACCGCAGTGGCCACGGTGACCGCTGTGGCCGGTGCGACGCCCGGGGCGATGATCCAGCGGACCTCCGGAATCGTGCGGAGAACAATGCGGGGGAGTACCCATCTCTCGCTCCGTGTCCTGGTGGGCGGAGGTTCCCCGGGCCGGCGCTCCGACCCCGCCCGCGGTCGCACCCGGTGGTTTTCGGTCACGCATGCGGTGCCCGGTGACCGTTTTTCCGGCAGGGGAGGCGATGTGGGCGGTCGGCGCCGGTTTCCGTGGCAGTATCGACGTTGCGATGTGACATATCACATTGTGTTCGAAGGGTGTCGGCCCCACACGGCATGCCTAGCCGACCCTCAGGAGAGAAACCCGTGAAGCGAACCGCCCTCGTCCTCGCCACTGCCCTCGCCCTCGCCGGTCCGCCGGCCGCCGCGATGGCCGCCCCCGCCACTGCCACCACTCCTTCTGTCGGCGCTTCGGCCCCGACGGCCGCCGGTCAAGCCTCCGGGACTGCCGCCGGCCCCGCCGCGGTGACGTCCGGCTGCGGGCCCGCCGTCATGATGATCAACAGGCTGAACTCCGTCTGCGTGACGGTCGACGGCACCTCGGTCAGTGTCTACGGGAGCAGCGCGCAGCTGATCCCCGGGCCCGGACGGAGCTTCCTCTACACGGTCTCCCTGGCCGTCGTCGACGGAGCGGGGCTGGGGACCCGCAGCGGCTCCACCTACCTCGGCGCCGGAACCGGCTACGTCAGTGGCCCGAAGGCCGAAGCCCCGTGCGGGTCGACGGTCCGGGCGTCCTTCTCGCTGACGGACTTCGGCACCCCGCCGCCCGCGTCGACCGTGGACGTCCCCGTCACCTGCTGATGCCCCGCGCTGCGCCCGGGTCGCCCCGGTCCGCCGCCGCGCGGCCACCGCGCGGCCCGGGGCGCCGGGGTCCGGACCGCCGCCGCCCGGGACCCCGTCGGCCCCTGCGGCGGCCCGTCACCGCCCGCGCGGACCCCGACCCCGACCGGGGCCGGGGTCCAGTCCGGGGAAGCGGTCGGACGTGCGGAGGCCGGACGCGTCGAGAAGGCCGCGGAGCAGCGGAGCGAACCGGGGGATCACGGCGTCGGGCGGCCGGGGCCGGTACGCGACGGTGTCGTGGACGCGGACGGCGACGCGCAGGGCGGGCCAGAAGCTGTCGGACACCTCCGCCGTCGCCCCGTACCCGGCGGCGGCCGCGTCGACGAGCCGCTGCCAGGCCTCCGGCGCACCCGCGCCGAGCGACCACCGCAGCCCGATCAGCTCGCCCACGAGCCACCCCAGGTCGGTCGTCGGCGGGGCCAGACAGAGATCCTCGCCGATGAACACCGCGGCCGCGCCTCCCGGCCCGCCGGGCAGCAGTGAACCGAGTCCGGGTGCCCCGTGGCAGAGCACCCCGTCGTCGCCCGGGGCCAGGGCGGCCGAGCACCCCCGGACCAGGGTGTTGTGGCGCCGTGCGCCCAGTGCGTCGCGCAGCAGTTCCGCGCCGGGAACGGGCGAGTCGTCGGTGAGCCAGGCGTGCAGCCTGCGCAGGGCGCGGGAGGGGGCGGGCGGCGGGGTCCCCGGCGGCAGCGGTGTGCGGTGCAGACGGGCCAGCAGCGCGCCCAGGCCGGTGACGGCGTCCACGAGGGCGGTGGGCGGAGCGCCGTCCGCCCTCCGGTCGCCCGGCAGCAGGAGCCGGGCCGCGCTCAGCGGGCTCCGCGCGGAGTAGTGGCGGTGCCCCCGGCCGTCCTCCTCCCCGAGGAGCCAGCCGGTTCCGGCGGCCCGGCCGGTCCCGGGGACCGCGGGCAGGCCGGCGAGCAGCGCGGCCGTTCCGGGGGAGACGGCCGCGAAGGGGGACGGCGCGTCCGGGCCCGGCGCGCGCGACCAGCGGTAGCCGTGCACGGTCCGGCGCACGGTGGTCCGGAGCAGGCCCGTACCGAACTCGACGGCTTCAGCGGCCACGGCCCGCCCCTCGGGCCGCGCCGGACGCTCCGTCCGCCGCGAGGGGCGGGGCGCCGGCGGCACCCCCGTGACCGCCGGCGTCCCCACCCCCGCGGGGACCGGTCCCCCCGCCGGGCCCCGTTCCTCCGTGGGCACCGCCCCCGTCGGCGCCCACGCCCCCGCCACCCCCGGACGAGTCCGGGCCGCCTCCGCTCCCGCCACCCAGCCGCCCCTGTCGTCCTGGACGGTGAAGGCCGTTCTGCACGGTTTCCTCCTGTGGTGTGCGGGGCGGTCGTCCGGCGCCTCGACGCGCGCCGCCGGACGGTGGTGCGACCGCGGTCCCGGCCGGTGCGGCAGATCCGAATCTCGCAGCCGGGACTTGCCCGGACCTTGCGAGGGGTGTTGAACCCGCAGGTCAGCGCCGATGTCGCGTTCCGGCGGCGATGGCTACGCTTGCCACGGGCGGCCCGCTCCCCGCCCTGATTCCGCTCGAAAGCAAGGAGATTGACGACATGTCAGTTCGGATCCGCTTGCTCGGGGGCGTCGAGGTGCTGATCGGCCGGAGGGCCGTCGACCTGGGGCACCCGCGCCAGCAGTGCGTGCTGGTAGCCCTGTTGGCCGATCGTGACGCCTGCGTGACCGCGGAGCAGCTGCTCGAACGGGTCTGGGGCGAGGCCCCGCCCCGTGGTGGCCGGAGCACCCTCTACAGCTACCTCTCCCGGCTCCGGCAGGCCCTGGAGGGGTCCGACGAGGCCAGGATCGAGCGCCGGGGCGGCGGGTACGCGGTCGACGTGGACCCCCTGGCGGTCGACCTGTACCGCTTCGCACGCTGGACGGGCGAGGCGCGGACCGCCGAACCCTCCCGCGCGAGGCTCCTGTTGGAGCAGGCGGTGGCGCTCAGACGCGGCACGCTGCTGCCCAGGATCGACACGCCCTGGCTGAACGAACTGCGGACGCGACTCGACGAACGGCACCGTACCGCCGAGGCCGACCTGATGGACCTCAGACTCGACTGCGGCGAGCACGCGGAGGTGCTCGCCGACCTGCAGCGACTCGTGACGGGCCACCCCCTCGACGAGGGCCCGGCGGGCCGGTTCATGCTCGCCCTGTACCGCAGCGGACGCCAGGCGGACGCACTGGAGCACTACGAGCGCACCCGGAGGGAGCTCGCGGAACAACTCGGCGTCGAGCCCGGTCCGGAGCTGCGCCGTCTGCACCTGCGCATTCTGGCCGCCGATCCCGCGCTGGAGGCGCCGAGGACGGAGTCGGCCCCGGTGGCCGCCGCGCCGCCGTCCGCCGAACCGGGGTTCGTCGTGCCGCGCCAACTGCCCCTGCCGCCGGACCGGTTCACGGCCCGGGAGGCGGAGCTGGAGCGGCTCGGTCCGCGTCGGGGCGAGGGCGCCCGCCCCGTCCTGGCGGTCACCGGGGCGGGAGGGATGGGCAAGACCTGGCTGGCTCTGCGCTGGGCCTACGACAACCTGGACTCCTTCCCCGACGGCCAGTTGTTCGTCAACCTGAAGGGCTTCGATCCCTCCGAGCCCCCGATCCGGCCGCAGACCGCCCTGCGCGGCTTCCTCGAAGCACTCGGGGTCGCCCCGCACGCCGTGCCGACCGACCTCCACGGGCAGACCGGCCTCTACCGCAGCCTGACGGCGGCGAAGCGGATCCTCGTGGTGCTGGACAACGCCCACGACACCGAGCAGGTCCTCCCCCTCCTGCCCGGCGGCCTCGGCTGCACCGCCCTGGTCACGAGCCGCCGTCGACTGCCCGGCCTCGTCGTGGCGCACGGAGCGCACGTGCTGACGCTGGGCGCGCTGTCCGGTGAGGACTCCGCCCGGCTGTTCGGCAGCCACCTCGGACACCCGCGTCCGGAGGCCGAACGGGCCGCCACCGACCGGCTGCTCGCGCTGTGCGGAGGGATGCCCCTGGCGATCGGTGTCCTCGCCGCGCGGGCGGCCGACCGGCCCGAACTCGCCCTGTCCGCGCTGGCCGAGGACCTCGGCAGGGTGCGCAACACCCTCGACGCGTTCGGCGCCGGCGACGGTGACACGACCGCCGACGTCCGGGCCGTCCTCACGTCCTCCTACCGGACGTTCGGCGGGTCCGCGCAACGGCTCTTCCGCCTCCTCGGCGCGCACCCCGGCCCGGACGTCTCCCTCGCCGCAGCCGCCGCGCTCGTCGGCGAGCCGGTTCCGGACGTCCGTCCGGTGGTCGCCGAACTCGCCCGCGCCCACTTCCTGACCGAGGACCGCCCGGGCCGGTACACCCTCCACGACCTGGTCCGGGCCCACGCCCTCGAACTCGTCGCGGGGGACGCGGACCGCGACGGCGCCTTCGACCGGCTGGTCGACCACTACCTCCACACCGCGCTCGCCTGCGACAGCCTGCTGAACGTCCACCAGGACACGCCGCCGCTGCCGCCGCCGCAGCCCGGCTCGGGCCCGTGGCGGCCGGCCGACGAGCGGGCCGCCCATGCCTGGTTCGCCGCCGAGTACCCGGTGCTGGGCACGCTCGTGCAGCAGGCCGGCGGCATCCGGTCGGGCATCCGGCCGGGTGCCCCCACCTGGCAACTCGCGAGCACCCTGAGCACGTTCCTCGGCAGGGGAGCACGGTGGCACGACGTGCTGGCCGTGTTCGAGGCGGCGCTCGACGCCGCCACGGCCGCCGGCGACCGGGCCGAACAGGCCCGCGCACACCGCGAACTGGGCTGCGCCACCATGGAACTGGGCCGCCACGACGAGGCCCTCGCCCACCTGGAGGAGTCGGTCCGGCTCTGCCGGGCCCTCGGGCGGCCGGAGGCCGAGGGGCATGCCGAACTGCACCTGGGATACCTGTGGGAGGTCCGGGGGGACCAGGAACGGGCCCTGCGGCACGACCTGCTCGCCCTCGACCTGTTCGACACGGCCGGCGACGGCATCTGCCGGGCCAGGGCCCTCAACGCGGCGGGCTGGGACTACGCGCAGCTCGGCCGCTACGCCGAGGCGGCCGACACCTGCCGCCGGGCGCTGGACTACCACCGGGAGGTGGGCGACCACCGGGGCGAGGCCAACGCCCTGGACAGCATCGGATTCGCCCTGCAGGGCCTGGGCCGGTACCCGGAGGCCGCCGACTGCTACGAGCGCGCCCTGGTCATCAACCGCACCATCGGCCACCGCTCGAACGAGGCGCAGAACCTCGAACACCTCGGTGACGCGCACCACGCGGCGGGCCACGTCGCCGACGCGCGCGCCGCCTGGCAGGAGGCGGCCGAGGTCCAGACCGACCTCACCCACCGGCTGGACGACGTGGCCCGGCTCGCCGCCAAGATCCGGGACTGCGTCCCGGCCTGACCCGCACGACCTCCTCCCCGCACGACTCTCCTCCTCGCACCCCGATCCAGGGCGCCCCGATCCAGGGCGTCCCCGACCGACGGCCGCCGCCGTCACCCCGACCCGCCGCACCGTCACTCCGCCCCGCGCCCCGCCCGCGGCGGAAAACGTCGGGGCCGGGCGGAGAACCCGGGCGTTCCCGGCACGGGCCGGGGGCGCCGGGCTAGGGTTCCGCCGGAGGGGGCGGTCGGGATGACGGTGGAGTTCGGGGTACTCGGCACGATCGAGGCACGCGTCGCTGGCCGCCCCGCCGACGTGGGACACCTGCGCCAGCGCTGCGTCCTGGCCGCGCTGCTCGTGGACGCCAACCGGGCGGTGCCCGCCGACGAACTCGTCGAACGAGTCTGGGCGGGCCGGGCCCCGCAGCGGGCCATGGGCACGCTGTACAGCTACCTGTCCCGGCTGCGCCGGGCGCTGGACGGCGCGGGCACCGAGGTGCGGATCGGACGGCAGGCCGGCGGCTACGTCCTGGAGGTGGAACCGGGCGCCGTGGACCTGCACCGCTTCCGTCTGCTCGCCGCGCGGGCCAGGGCGTCGGACGGCGAGCAGGCGGCGGAGCTGATGCGGCAGGCGCTGGAGCTGTGGCGGGGGGAGGCGTTCGCCACCGTCGACACCCCGTGGTTCCACGAGCTGCGCCGCAGCCTGGAACAGGAACGCTTTTCGGCCGAACTCGACGGCACCGACCTCTCGCTCCGCAACGGCCTGCACGGCGAGGTGCTGCCCGCGCTCACCGCCCGCACCGCACAGCACCCGCTGGACGAGCGGCTGGCCGGTCAGCTGATGCTCGCGCTGTGCCGCAGTGGCCGCAGCGCCGACGCCCTGGCCCACTACCGGAGGCTGAGGCGCAGACTCGCGGAGGAACTGGGGGCCGATCCCGGCCCGGCGCTGATGCGGCTGCACCGGCAGGTCCTCACCGACGACCCCGGGTTGGCCGCCCCCAGGCCGGCCCCGCGCCCCGGCCCGCCCGCCGTCCCCGTGCCGCGCCAGCTCCCCGCCTGTCCGTCCTGGCTGACCGGCCGCGACCGGCAACTCGCGGAGCTGGACGGGGCGCTGTCCGCGCCGCACCCGCCCGGCGACGCGGTGGCGGTCTGCGCGGTCGGCGGCAGCGGCGGGATCGGGAAGACCTGGCTGGCCCTGCACTGGGCGCACCGGAACCTCGACCGCTTCCCGGACGGCCAGCTGTACGCGGACCTGCGCGGCTTCGACCCGTCGGGGGAGCGACTCGCGCCGACCGTGGCGGTGCGCGCCTTCCTCGACGCGCTGGGGGTGTCCTCCGACGCCGTGCCCGCGGCCGCGCAGGCACAGGCGCGCCTGTACCGGAGCCTGGTCCAGGGCCGGCGGATGCTGATCGTGCTGGACAACGCCGCCGACGCCGAGCAGGCCGCCGCGCTGCTGCCGGGCAGCGCCACCTGTGCGGTGCTGGTCACCAGCCGCCGTCGGCTGGCCGGTCTGGCGAGCGCCCACGGCGCCCGGCTGCTGACCCTCGACGTGCTGGCCCCGCCGGACGCCCGCGCGTTGATGCTCCGCCACCTGGGGCCGGCCCGCGCCGAGGCCGAACCGGCGGCCGTCACCGCCCTGCTGGAGCACTGCGCGGGCCTGCCGCTGGCGATCAGCGTGGTGGGTGCCCGGGCGGCCGCGCACCCCGGCTTCCCGCTGGCTGTGCTGGCCGAGGAGCTCAGGGACGAGTCGGCGCGACTGGACGCCCTGGACGCGGGTGACCTGACGGCCGACGTGCGGGCGGCGTTCACCGTCTCCTACCGCGCCCTGGGTGCCGGGGCGGCCGAGGTGTTCCGGCTGATCGGCCTGGCCCCGGGGCCGGAGATCGGGACGGCCGCGGTCGCGGCGCTGACGGCCTGGCCGGCCGGCGCCGTACGGACCGCGCTGCGGGAACTGGAGAACGCGCACCTCGTCCGGCAGCCCGCGCCCGGCCGCTACCGGCTGCACGACCTGGTCCGCCTCCACGCGGCCGAACGCGCACGCCAGGAGCCGGACGGCAACGACCGGGCGCTGCTGCGGCTGATGGACTTCTACGTGCACACCGCCGGATTCGCCGCCGAGCGGCTGGATCCGCACCGGGACCGGGTGAGCCCGGCGCCCGCCGGGCCCGGCGTCACCCCGGAGGAACCGGCGGACCACGGCGCGGCCCTCACCTGGTTCACGGCCGAGCACGCCGTGCTGCTCGGCGCGATCGACCGCGCGGTGTCGGCCGGTCTGGACGCGCACGCCTGGCACCTGGCGTGGGCCCTGGAGACGTTCTTCGACTTCCGCGGACACTGGCACGACTGGGCGGCCACCCAGCGGACCGCGCTGGAGGCGGCCCGGCGGCTCGGCGACCCGGCCCGGCAGGCGGGGGCCCACCGCAGCCTCGGCAGCGTGCACACCCAGATGGGTCGACCGGACGAGGGCCACGGCCACTTCCGGCACGCCCTCGACCTCTACCGGCTGCTCGACGACCGTACGGGCCAGGCGCACACCCACCGCGGTCTGGGCTGGGTGCTCGTCCAGCAGGACCGGCAGCGGGAGGCGCTCGGCCACGTCGAGCAGGCGCTCGCCCTGTACCGGCAGACGGGTCACGCGGGGGGCCAGGCCCGGGCCCTGAACAACGTCGGCTGGCTGAACATCATGCTCGGCGACCACCGCACGGCCCTCGACCACTGCGTCCAGGCGGTGCGGCTCAACCGGGAGATCGGCGACCGGCACGGCGAGGCGGGCGCCTGGGACAGCCTCGGCCACGTGCACCACCACCTCGGCGACCACGCCCAGGCCGTCGACTGCTACCGCCGGGCCCTGGAACTGGACCGGGGCTTCGGTGACCGCTACGGCGAGACGGAGATCCTGGGCCACCTCGGCGACACCCACCTCGCCACGGGAGACCCGGACGCGGCCCGGCAGACCTGGAGGCAGGCCCTGACGATCGCCGAGGAGATCGGCCACCCGTCCACCGACGAACTCCGCGGCAAGCTCGCCGGCCTCCCCGCCGCGCAGCCCTGACGGCACCCGGACCCGACCTCCCGCCCCACCGCCGCACCGCCGTACTGGCGCCCCCCGCCCACCATCCGCGCCGCCGCGGATGGTACGGTGCGCAATCCTCACGAACGTGTCGTGCCCCCTTCACCTCGGTGCCGGCCGGATGCGTCATGCTCACTGCGGCGGGGCGTCCGCCGACGCGCTCTGACAAGGGGACAGACACGTGGCCGACCGCCGCTCCCTCACCGGCACCTTCTTCACCGGCCTGCTCGTCGCGGCCGCCGTCCTGCTGCCGGTCCGGCCGGTCACGGCCGCGGTCGGTCCCGGCGACCTCCCGTTCGGCTCGGCCACCACCGTCGGCCTGCACAACACCTACGACCCGGCGGCGTTCGGCTTCCTCGCCCAGGGACTCGACACCGGCACCGGCATGATCGAGCTGGACGCCTGGACGGACACCGTCACCAAGGAGTGGAAGGTCAGCCACTCCAACCCGCTCGGCAACGCCAACAACTGCGTCAGCGCGAGCACCCCCGCCCAGCTCTACACCGGCGGGGGTGACAAGAACCTGGAGACCTGCCTGGACGACGTCCGGGTCTGGCTCGGTGCCCACCCCGGTGCCGGCCCGCTCGTCATCAAGCTGGAGCTCAAGGCGGGTTTCGCCGGCAACCGCGGCATGGGCCCCGCCCACCTCGACTCGCTGATCGCCGCTCACCTGGGCGCCGCCGTCCTGCGCCCGGCGGACGTGCTCGCCAAGCCCGGCGGCGGCTCGTACGCGACCGCCGACGAGGCGGTGCGCGCGGGTAACTGGCCGACCAGGGCGGCGCTCGCCGGGCGGGTGCTGGTGTACGTGATCCCCGGCTCCTTCGAGGAGGGCAACCCCTTCGACACCCTGCCCACCGACATCGAGTACGCCCGCCACCTGCGCGACCTGGCCGCGGCGGGCCGGACCGGCGAGGCGCGGATCTTCCCCGCCGTGCACGGCGCCGCGTCCGGCGACCCGCGCACCAAGTACGCGGAGACGTCGATCCGGCCGTGGTTCGTGGTGTTCGACGGTGACGCCGCCGCCTACGCCGGCGGGATCGACACCTCCTGGTACGACGCGCGCCACTACCTCCTGACGATGACCGACGCCCACAAGGTCGCCCCGGCCATCAGCGCCACCGACCCCACCGCCGACCAGGCCCGCACCCGGACCGAACAGCTCGCCCGCGCCCACGCGAGCATCGTCTCCGGCGACTGGCGCAGGCTGCCAGCCGTCCAGTCCCTCGTCCTGACCCGCGGCTGACGGGTCCGGCGGTCGGCGGCCCACGCCGGCCGCACGCCCCGGATCCGGCCGGGTGCGCGCACTCGCCGGAACGGTCCTGTTCCGCAGGTCCCGCAGGTCCCGCAGGTCCCGAAGTCCCCGCGTGTCGCCGGACGGACGCCCCGCCGAACCGGTCGGGTGCCGCGGTGAGGGGGCCGGACGGGGGCGTGCGACGGGCGCCGTCCATTTCGGTTCGGTCACGGCGTGTCCCATTGGTTGATCATTGGGTGGGAGTGCGGTGATTGATCTTGTTGGCACCGGACTGGACCGACTCTCATAATTTCGGCTGAGACGCGTCACGGGCGGCCTGAAGTGCGCTGCCGGGGGCGGCCCGCGAGGCGCCGACGCGCGACATTCCGCTGTCTTCCTGGGGGAGTCCCTTGTCCGCGCCCGAGAGTTCGCCGTCTGCCGCCGACCAGGCGCAGCAGGGGGCGCTCGATCCCGCCGCCGTGCCCGGCCCGGGGTCGTCCGATCCCGCCCTGCCCGATCCTGCCGCGTCCGGCCCCGCCGCCTTCGACCCTGCCCCTGCCCCTGCTCCTGCCCCGGTCGCCCGGCGGACGCTGCCGCGCGCCCTCGGGGTGACCCTGGCCGCCGCGGGCCTGATCGCCGTGACGGCGACCAGCGCCGCCGTCACCGTGGCCGTCGGCAGGCCGGACCCGGAGGCAGCCGTCGCGGCCGGCACCGCGGCACGTCCGGGCCCGGCCGCAGCCACCTCGGCGCCGCGCACCGCGTCGCCCTCCGTGTCCGCCCCGGCGTCCACGGCGGCACCCGCCCCCACGGCGGCACCCGCCCCCACGGCGGCACCCGCCCCCACTGCGGCTCCCAAGCCGGCGAGCACCGTCAGAGGGACCGTCAACGGCGGGAAGCACGAGGGCGATCTGCGCTACTTCCTGCTCCCGATCCCCGAGGGCGGCGAGTCCTACGGACCGGCCGACGGCATGGCGCTGACGGACGAGGAGGTCGCGGACGAGTTCAACAACCGGGACACCATCATGCGGATCCTCCGTGCGTACGGCTACAAGGACGCCGCGACCCGGACGTACCGCACGGCGGACGGCAAGGCCGAAGTCACCGTCACCCTGCTGCGCTTCGGCTCCGCCGGGGACACGAAGGAGTTCGCCGAGGGCTACACCATGAGCCTGGAACCGATGGAGATCACCGGCGACCCCGGTGCCCGCGGCTACGTCCGCACACCCAAGCAGCAGGCCTACACCGGCTCGATGACCGGGATCTCCAGCCAGGGTGACGTGCAGTACACGATCGACGTCGACGTGAAGGGCACCCCGGACAAGGCCCTGCTCAGCGAGCTGATGCGGCGCCAGCGCGCCTGGCTGACCTCCGGCGGCTGAGTCCGCCCGAGTGCCGCCCGCGTCCCGCCTGATTCCCGCCGCCCGCGTTCTCCGCCGCCTCTTCCTTTTCCCAGGAGCCACCGCGTGACCACCGAACCCCTGGCGCCGGCACCCGCCGCCGCCCTCCCTCCGGACCGGCCCGCCGAGTTCCGGCCCCCCGAGGACCCGTCCGCCGGGCACCCGGCCCCCGAGCACCCGGCCGCCTTCCCCGCGCCCGCCGCCGCTCGCGTCCGCGCGCCCCGCCGGCCCCGGCCGGTCCTGCTGCTGGTCTCCGGCCTGGTGCTCGGCACCGTGGCCGGCGGGGCCGTCGGCTACGGGATCCAGGCGCGCCGGCCGCCGACGCCGCTGCCGCCGATCCAGGTGGCGCTGCCGTCCTACCCGGCCGAGGCGGTCGACCCCGCAGCCGTCGCCGCGGCTGCGCCCGCACCGCTCGCCATCGACGGCGACCTGCGGAAGCTGCTGCTCACGGCGCCGGCCGGCAGCTCGGCCTGGGACGACTACCCCGGCACGCCCAGCTGGATCTCGATCGGCGAGCTCGCCGAGCGCAGCGGCCCGTCCGCGGGCGCCTTCAGGGACCTGGCCGAGCGGGGCTTCCGCCGCGCCGTCGAGGTCGACTGGAAGCAGGGCGACCTGAAGGTCCGGGTCTCGCTGATCCAGTTCTCCGACGACTTCGCCGCCCAGGCCGGGAACCGGGTGAGGGGCTACCGGCTGGAGCCGTTCGCGGCCGAGGCCAACGGCGGCTACCGGGTGGAGAAGGAGCCCTTCTTCTGGGCCGAGACCACCGAGAAGTTCTACCAGGGCACCGCGGCCGCGCAGCGCGGCACGGTGGCGATGGAGGTCAAGGTCTTCGGGCTGCGGCCGGTGGACGCCGAGCTCGTGAAGAACCTCGCCAAGCAGCAGTGGGAGCGGCTGGTATGAGCGACGACACCGTGATGAGTGACGACACCGTGACCGGCTCCCCGAGCACCGGGCCGCACGTCGCGCCCGCGGCCGGAGCGCCGTCGGCCGGAGAACCGTCGGCCGAACGCGCCCCCGCCCCGCCGCTCGCGCCGTCTCCCGAGCCCGTCCCGTCCGACCTGCTCGCGCTGCCGTCGGTCTCCCGCCGGCTCCTGCGCGCCACCGGCGCGACCGTGGCCGCCGCCCTGGTCGGCGTGGTCATCGGCGTCGGCATCATCGAGGTCCGGTACGACGACCCGGCGCCCGTCGCCGCCGCCGCGCCGGCGCCCGCGCCGCCCACCCCGGGCGCCACCCCGACGCCCTTCGGGGCGAAGTCCAACGGCAACCACTTCGGCTCGCTGCGCGACCTGCTGCTGCCGGTCCCCTCCGACTACGGGCTCGGTCCGGACGAGGGCGGCTACGGCAACGACGTCGAACTGACGGCCGCGCAGCTCTCCGCCGAACTGGACGAACTCCTCCAGGTGCCCAAGGAGCAGCAGGAGAAGCTCCGCGCGTACTGGGAGGGCCTGCACGTCAAGGCCACCGGTATCCGCACCTACGCCGAGCGGAAGGGCGGCCTGGTCATCGGCATGAGGCTGCGCCAGTTCAACCAGCAGGAGGTGCAGCGGATGAACGAGTACACGGCCGTGTTCACCGGTGACACCGGGCTCTTCCGCACCGGCCCCGCCGTCCCGGGCCACCCCGAGGCGCACTGCTACCTGATGCCCGCCCCGCCGTCCGCGCCGATCGACTACCTGGAGTGTTCGGCCGCCGAGGGCGACCTCCTGGTGGTCATGAGCGTCGAGGGTGTGGCGCCGCTGCCCAAGGACAAGATCGTCGCCTTCCTCTCCCAGCAGCTCGACCGTCTCGCCACCCCGGGAGCGTCCGCATGACCGACAGCACCATGCCGTACGACAGTACCGCCCCCGGGGCCGCCCCCACGGGCCCCGCCGCCCCGGAGGGCCCCGGTACCGCAGAGGGCGACGTCACGGCGTCCGCCACTCCTGAGGCGGTCACGGACTCCCCGGCGTCCCCGGCGCCCCCGGTGCCGGCCGCGTCCGACCGCGCCCCCGGGGACGACGCCGGGGACGGCCCCGGCCCCGGCGAGAACCCCTGGACCGCCCCCGGTGCGACGGTCCCGGGCCCCGTCGAACCGCCGAGCGCCGAGGAGCTCGCGGCCCGCCGCACCCGCCGGCGCAAGGCGGCGCTGCGGTGGGGCGCGGCGGTGGTGGTCTGCGCGCTGGCCGGCACGGGTTCCGCGCTGGCGGTCACCGCGCCCGAGCGCACCGACCTCCCGGGCCTGGCCACCGAGAGCGACGGCCGCTACACCTTCCCGGCCCTGGTGCTCCCGCCGCTGCCCTCCGGCAAGCCCGTTCCCCGGGAGAACAAGAGCCGGCACGCGGCCGACCTGCGGTACCTCCTCCTCCCCGCCCCGCAGGAGGCCGGCGGTTCGCTCGCCCCGGTGGTCTTCCCGACCCCGACCCCGCCTCCGACCGGGAGCCCGACCGGGGGCCCCACCGGAACCCCGGCCGCCGCGAGCCCCACCACGTCCGCCGCTCCGCCCCCGTCGACCGCCTCCACCCCGCCTGCCACGGCCCCCCTCGCGGACTGGGTCACCTGCGACGCCGTCGCCGCCGAGCAGAAGGACCCGGCCGCGGTGCGTTCCCTTCTCCTGGAGAGCGCCTGCCGGGCCGCCACCGTCCGGGAATGGACGGCGACCGACGGCACCCGGACGCAGATCCGTCTGCTCGCCTTCGGTTCCTCCGCCGCGGCCTGGGACGTCTACCGCGAGCTCCGCGACGGGGACCAGAAGGACCCCGGCTCCCGGACCACTCCCATGGAGGGCTGGGACACCGTCTTCGGCGTCGCCGTCGAGACCCGGGGGACCCCGGCCACCACGGCCGGCACGGCCCTCACCGCCCGCCTGGCCTACCTCTCCGCGGGCGACCTCGTGGGCGTGGTCACCATGACCAACCCCGGGGGCGTCCCGGCCGAGGCGTTCCGCCAGGTCGTCACCCTCCAGTCCGACCTGCTGGCCTGACCCCCCGGGCGGGCGGCGCCTCCACGGCGCCGCCCGCCCGCTCACGTCGTCGTGCCCGGCCGCGGGGTGCTCCTCCTCAGGCGGGGACGCCGCTGGTGTCGAGGGTCAGCCGGACGGCCTCCCGGTGGAGGGCGGTGCCACTGACGACCGCGATGCTCTCCTCGCCGCGCTCCTCGCCGCTCGCGTCGGTTCCCGCGGCCCCGATCACGGCGAGGGTCGCCGTGTAGGCGCCCCACGTGAGCCGCCGTGCCGCCATCGCCGTGCCGTCCACGACGAGCCGGCCCGCTCCGAGGACGGGCCCGGACGGCAGGGGGATCGGTCCGTCGGGCGAGGAGTTGACGAGGAAGTCGCGCAGGAGGGCCTCGGGGTCCAGCGTCGGGAACACGCGGACGTGCGCCGGCAGGCGCCGCTGGGTGCTGACCTGCACCAGCAGGGTGCGCCCCTCGTGGTAGCCGAGGTCGAGTCGCTGGAGGAGCCCGTCGGTCGACCCCTGGCCCACCAGGCACTGCCATCCGGGCCGGGGCGCGTCGAGCAGGGCCGCGGGGCGGCCGAACGACCGCAGGAGCTCCGGCCAGGTGGGATCGACGGGTCGCCCCGGGTGGGCGGAACTGTGGAACACGGCGGCCCTCCGGACGGTCGCGGGTGTGCTGGGCGCTCTCCATCCTGACAGAGCGTCAGCCGTCCCGGACCGGAACGTCGGTGGCGGGCAACCGGGGGAGGGGCCGTACCGCCGGAGCGCCGAGCAGGAGGGAAGTCCACGGCGTCGCCCCGGGGACCCGGGGGCGGGTCGGGGCCGAGGCCACCGGCTTCCGGTGGGCCGTCACCCGGTCCGGGTCGGTGAACACCGACTCCTCGCCACTCCCAACGTATAGCGCACCGGGGGGCTTGCGGCAAGGCCCCGGTGGGGGAACACAATGGTCGGCCACGGCCGATATTCCGGAAAAGACAGATTTGCCCCCTACGTCCCGCTTCGTCGACGTGCGTGCTGCGCGGGACGTCGCGGGTGGGACTCGTCGCGCGGATTCGTCGCGCCGCTCCGGCGTCCCCCGCCGGAGCGCGGGGGCACACGTCGGGGCCGGCCGGAATCCACTCTCGTTGAATGGGCGTTGTGATGATTGACGTGATCGTGGTCGGCGGCGGACCGACCGGCTTGATGCTGGCCTGCGAGCTGCGGCTGCACGGTGTGCACGTGGTCGTGCTGGAGAGGTCGACCGAACGGACGAGGCGGTCCCGCGGGCGCGGCCTGCACACGCGCAGCGTCGAACTGATGGACCAGCGCGGTCTGTTGGAGCGGTTCCTCGCGGCCGGCGAGAAGTTCCGGGTCGGCGGCTTCTTCGGCGGCATCCACAAGCCCTGGCCGGACGGGCTGGACACCGCGCACCCGTACGGGCTCACCACTCCGCAGGCGGTCACCGAGCGGCTGTTGGAGGAGCGTGCGCTCGAACTCGGTGCGGAGATCCGGCGCGGCCGGGAGCTGGTCGGGCTGAGCCAGGACGAGGACGGAGTGACCGCCGAGACGGCGGACGGTACGCGGCTGCGCTCCCGCTACCTCGTCGGGTGCGACGGCGGCCGCAGCACGGTGCGCAAGCGGATCGGTGTCGGCTTTCCCGGCGAGCCCTCCAGGGTCGAGACCCTGCTGGGCGACATGGAGGCGACCGAGGACCCGGCGACGATCGCGGCCGTGGTCGCGGAGGTCCGCAGGACCGAGCTGCGCTTCGGCGCCGTGCCCGACGTGGACGGGAACGCGGGGGTGTACCGCATCGTCGTGCCCGCCGACGGCGTGGCCGGGGACCGCACGACCGCCACGACGTTGGACGAGTTCAAGCGGCAGCTGCGGGCCGCCGCGGGCACCGACTTCGGCGTGCACTCGCCCCGCTGGCTGTCCCGGTTCGGCGACGCCACGCGGCAGGCCGAGCGCTACCGGCTCGGCCGGGTCCTGCTGGCCGGCGACGCGGCCCACATCCACCCGCCGACCGGCGGGCAGGGGCTGAACCTCGGCGTGCAGGACGCGTTCAACCTGGGCTGGAAGCTGGCCGCCGCCGTCGACGGCCGGGCACCGGAGGGGTTGCTGGACAGCTATCACACCGAACGGCACCCGGTGGGGGCCCGCGTGCTGGACAACACCCGCGCGCAGATCACGCTGATGGGGACCGATCCCGGGGCGGTCGCCCTGCGGGAGCTGCTCTCGACGCTGATGGACTTCGAGGAGGTGAACCGGTACGTCACCGAGATGATCACGGCGGTCGGCGTCCGCTACGACTTCGGCGAGGGCCATGAACTGCTCGGCCGGCGGATGCGGGACGTCACGCTCAAGCGGGGCCGCCTCTACGAGCTGATGCACGGCGGCCGGGGCCTGCTCCTCGACGCGACCGGCGGGCTCTCGGTGGACGGCTGGGAGGATCGGGTCGACCACGTCGTCGACGCCGCCGAGGAGCTCGACGTGCCCGCGGTCCTCCTGCGGCCGGACGGTCACGTGGCCTGGGTCGGCGAGGACCAGGACGCGCTGACCGCCCGGCTGCTCACGTGGTTCGGCGCCGCCACCCGCTGACCGCGCCCCCACCCGTCCCACCCCCGCGGCCCGGAACGTTTCCCGGCGTCGGGGCGCCGCGGCTTCCGGGGGTCAGCCGGCCGTGACCGGGAGGAGGCCGCGCTCGCCGAAGACCTTCTTGGCGACGAAGGTCGCGTTGAGGGCCTTGGGGAAGCCGCAGTAGGCGGCGGAGTGCAGCAGTGCCTCGACTGCACTCAAGCTCAAGTCCGACACCGGCTACGCGCTGCGACCTGCGGTTCTCGCCCCGGAGTACCCCGCCCCGTCATCCGCGCGGACTCGGCTTGCGGGCGCCGCCGGCGGGGGCTTGAGTGGATGGGTGGTCCCCGGGCACCGGCAGCCGGCGCAACGGAACCCTGCGACGGCGCCGTCCGGACGAGGAGGAGCCATGGCACACCACAAGTCCAACAAGCAGGTCGAGGGCGACCCCGACACCGGGCACGGACGCGGCCTGCCGCTTCGGCCCGACGAGGACGAGCTCGAGGAACGCACCGAGGAGGACCGTGAGGAGGCCGGTCTTCCGCCCGACCCGCAGGCCGCGCCCGACGAGGAGGGCGGGCGCGGCTGATCCGCGCCGGCACCGGTGCCACCGGCCCCGATGACGCGGGCCCCGGTGCCGGGCGTGGGCGTCAGGCGTGGGCGCCCGCGCACTGGGGGTGCCCCCAGCTGCTGCCGACCTTGGTGATCGTGTCGCCCTTGGCGTAGGCGCGGGTGCACGGGCACGTGCCCGCGTAGCGGGCCTTGAGGGTCCGCGTGCCACCCGCCGGACGCTTCCCGGCCGCAGGCGCGGCGGAGGCGCGTCCGCTCCGCGCCGACGTGCCGGTGACCGGTTCGGGCTGGGGCAGGTCGGAGGCCGTCCCGGCCGCCGCTTCCTGGGTGCGGGCGGCGTCGCTGGCGGCCTTGTCGGCGATGGCGTTCAGCGGGTCGCCGTCCACCTGGTGGGCGGGAACGTACACGAAGGTGACGTCCCGCCCCTCCAGGAGTGCGTCGATCTGCTGGATCAGCTCGCGGTTGGCCACCGGCTTGCCGGCCGCGGTCTTCCACCCGTTGCGCTTCCACGCCACCAGCCACTTCGTCGCCGCGTCGCGGGTGTACGTGCTGTCGAGGCGGACCTCCAGCGGCACGGCGGGGTCCGTGGCGAGCAGCAGCTGCTGCAGCGCGGTCAGTTCGCCGATGTTGTTGGTGCTGTGTCCGAGCGGACCGGCCTGCCAGCGCTGCGGGATCCCGGCGCTGTCGGCCACCACGTAGGCCCAGGCCGCCGGCCCGGGGTTGCCCTTGGCCGCTCCGTCACAGGCGGCGATGACTCGTTCGATCATGGACCGATCATGCCAGGGCCCGGCCCGTGCGGTCCAAGACGGCGTCGGCCACCCCGCGCGGGAGAGCGTGCCCGCCCCGCCGGCCCGGAGCCCGGCCGGCGCGACCGCGCCGAAATGACGCGTCGTCATATGTTCGTCACCACGGACGGATTCAGCTGAGCCGCCCGTTGCGTGGTGCGGGGACGCGGGGCAGGACGTCCCACAGGGGCCGCCCCTCGCTCGCCCACCGGGCCAGAGCGGCCCGGTCCACCAGAAGGACGCCCTGCTCCGCGCCCCACCTCACCGAGTCGCGGGAGAACCGGCCGTTGGTGACCACCACCGCCACCTGCGCGGCGTGGACGCGCTGGAACGTCCCGGCCAGGGCGTACAGCACCCCGACCCCCACCGGCTTGCCGCCGACCGGGTCCTGCTTGTGCTTGCACTGCACCGCCCACCGCCGCCCCATCGGATCGTCCGCGAGCACGTCCACGCCCTGGTCGTTGGAGCGTCCGACCTTCTCCGCGCGGCAGCCGTCACGGGCCAGCAGGTCCCGCACCGCGTACTCGAACCCGTCCGGACTCATGTGGTCGATGCCGCCGGGGCCGCTCAACGCCATGCGCAGACCGGCGAGTCGGCGCCGCCGCTCCCGAGCCGCGACGACTCGCGCCCGCCCCACCGCGGCGGCGACCGCGCCGGCCACCGCCAGGAGCGCGACCGGCACCCACCAGTGCGTCGCCAGCCACCGCACCGCGGCGGTCACCGCACTGACCGCCACGGCTCCGACCAGCACGACCGCCGGCCACGTGCCCTCGTCGCGCCGAGCGCCCCGCCGTCCGCCACGTCGCCGGGCCGCGGGCCCGCGTCGCCTAGCCACCCGCTGCCCCCGTCCTGCCGGTCCGCGCGACCCGTCCGGTTCTCAACCGAGGGCCTGGGCGACGACGCCGACGAGCCGGAGGATCGCGTCCCCCCAGGGCGTCGCGGCGATCAGGACGCCGAACACGACGCAGCTGAACGCCGTGATCCGCTCGTCGTTGCGGCTGCGGGCCTCGGTTCGCCGGGAGAGTCGGATGAGGATGATGATCCCCAGGAACACGGAGGCGCTGATCGTGTACTGCAAGGTCCACCCCGGACACTCGGTTCGCTGTGCGTGAGACCCCGGTGACACGGGGTCAGGACTGTCCGGCAGAGCATGCCAGAGGCGCGCCCGGGCCGAGGTGGGTTTCGAAGAATTTCAGCCGCACCCGAACAAGTCCCCGCCGGTCCTGTGCGCTCTCACTCCGGACGGGCAGGCCGCCGCCCGATCCTGGCCGACCGGCGCGAACTCCCGCGCACGCCCAGGGAGAGAGGCGCGCGTCTCCCGCTGTGCTCCTGTGTCGCGCACCCCGGTCGACCTGCCCGGCCGGTGACCTTCACCGCAGGTGGACCACCATGGTCAGCGAGTCCTCGCCCTCGTCCCGGCCGTGCAGACGGAAGCCTTCGCGGGTGTACAGCCCCACGGCGGGGTTGTCCCGCCCGACGCTCAGCGAGACGCGTTCGATGCCGGCCTCGCGGGCCGTGCGCAGCAGGCGCCGGATCAGCACGGTCCCGGTGCCCCGGCCCCGCTGCGCCGCGTCGACGCCGATGCTCAGTTCCGGCACGTCGTCGCCGACGAAGCCGTAGCCGGGATCGTCCTCGGTGAAGTGCCGCAGCCACGCCGCGCCGACCGGAGTCGGCTCCCAGCGGTCGACCTCCCGGGTCGCGAGCGCCACGAGGCCCAGGTCGCCCGGCCGGGGCCAGCCGTCCACGTAGTGGGCGTTGCGCGGATCGGACAGCACCGCCTCGCGGGGAGCGGCAGGGCCGGGCCCCCAGTTGACGGCGGCGACCACCATGTCGCGGAGCAGCTCGACGTCGCCGGCGAGGGCGAACCGCGTGTGGATGTCCGGCGGGCCGCCCGCGGGCCGGACCTCTTCCTCCCGGCCTTCGGGGGCGATCTGCCGCAGCAGCGGGCCGTGGAACATCCACACCCGGAAGGAGGACTGTTCCTGGTCCGTCACGAACAGTTGGACGAACTCGGGCTGTCTCCACGCAAGGCGTTCGACGTGCGCGATCAGCCCGGCCAGGTCCGCGTGGTCGAGCGCTCCGGCGTAGACGTCGCATTCCGGGAACTTGCCGCCGCCCCGGCGGGTGTCCTTGCCGGTGGTCTCGCCGAGCGATCCGACCCGGCCGACGGCACCGGGCCCGTGGCCGCGCAGCGGGGCGGACGTCTGCAACCACCGGCTCAGCGATTCGACGGTCGGTCGATCGTCCGGATCGACGGAGATCATGATGTTGGCGACGTGGCTCACAGCGGGATTCAACCCGTTCACCCGTCGCTCCGCCACCGGGTTCCCGCGCGACGGGGCGGAGGGAGGGCCTCCCGGATCGCCGTGCCCGCATCGCCGTGCCGGCACCGCCGTGCCCGCCGCGTCGAGGTCGCCGCGTCGAGGTCGCGACCGAAACCGACCGCCTGATCAGCCGGGAAGGCGGAGTCGGCGGTCCCCGAGGAGGGACGGGCCGGCCTGGCTGGCCACGAGCTCGCGGTACGGGACGCAGCGGGTGAGCAGTGTGGTGTGGTCCGCGGCGTCGACGACGGTCCCGCGGTTCATCATGATCACGTGGTCGGCGTGCTGGACCGTGGAGAGCCGGTGCGCGACCACCACCACGGCCCGACTACGGGCCAGTTGCTCCACGATCGTGCGGAACCGCAGCTCGTTGAGGCCGTCCAGCTGGCTGGTGGGCTCGTCGAGCAGCACGATGTCGGCGTCGGTGAGCAGCGCCCGGGCCAGTGCCAGCCGCTGGCGTTGGCCGCCGGAGAGGTCGGACTCGCGGCCCAGCACGGTGTCGAGGCCCTGCGGGAGCCGCGCGACGTCCTCGGCCAGGCCGACGGCGGCCAGCGCCTCGGCCAGCTCGCCGTCCCCCGCCGACCCGGCCCGGCCGAGCTGGAGGTTCTCCCTCGCGCTGGCCTCGACCAGGGTGAACGCCTGGTCCACGTAGGCGATCCGGGCGCGCAGCGCTCCCAGGGGCCAGCTCCGGACGTCGTGGCCGAGGACGCTCACCGAGCCGGCGGAGGGCCGGACGAACCGGCCGACGAGCGAGAGGGCGGTGCTCTTCCCGGCGCCCGACGGGCCGACGACGGCCGTCAGACCGGTGCGCGGGATGCCGAAGGACACGGCGTGCAGGGCGGCGTCGTCCGACCCGGCGTGGGTGTAGGACACGGAGCGGAAGACGACCGCCGGGGCATCGGGGGACGGGGTGGGGGTGGTCCGGTCGGCGTCGTCCGGGTCGGCCTCCGGCGGTACCGCGAGCAGTTCGTTGCAGCGGTCCCGGGCGGCCAGCCCGGCCTGCAGCCGCCCGAAGCCGGTCGCGAGCGTGTTCACGGCCGGGACGGTCTGGAGCAGGTAGAGCAGGAACGCGGCGAACGCCGCCACCTGGAGGTCGCCGGCCGCCAGCCGGGCGCCGCCGGTGAGGATCACCGCGATCATCGCGAACTGGTTGCCGAGCGTCAGCACCGCGGGCACCAGGGCGCCCAGCCTGGCCCCCGTCAGCGAGACCGCGCGGAGCTTCTCGGCGTCCTCGGCGAGGAACCGGTCGGCCACCGGTTCGGCCCGGTACGCCTTGATGGTGGTGAGGGCCTCCAGGTTGGCCGTGAAGCGCTGGGCGATCTGCCCCACCGCGTCCTGCTGCCCGGTGACGTTGGACTTCATCCGGCGGAGGATCAGCAGCACCAGGACGGTCAGGACGACGAGGGCGGCGACGGTGACCACGGTGAGCACCCAGTCGATCCACACCATGACGACGAGGGTCGCGGCGACGCTGAGCGCGGCCAGCGGCAGCTGGGTCGCCACCTCCACCACCTGACGCAGGAGTTGCGCGTCGGAGGTGACCCGTGCGGCGAGGTCGCCGGTGCCCCGGGCCCGTACGACGGGCAGCGGAAGCCGCAGCGCGTGCGCCATGAGGGCGGTCCGGAGACGGTAGGTCATCCGCTCGCCGATCCGGGCCAGTTGGAGGCCCGAGAGGGCCTGGGCCACGGCCCCGCCGAGGGCGGCCGCACCCATCATCAGCAGTCCGGGGGCGAGGGACCGGTGGGCGGAGAAGTCGCCGACGATCTTCCGGACCAGCAGGGGGAGGGCGATTCCCGCCGCGGTGGCCACCACGGCGAGCAGCAGGGCGACGGCGAGCCGGACGGGCTGGGCGGCGAGTTCGCGGCGCAGCCGGACCACCGGTGAGGCGGGGGCGGGGGCGTTTGCGGGCTGGTCGGCCACGGAACACCTCTCTGCTGGGGCCGGCGGTGGGCGTCCGGGAGGTCGGCCCGGAGGAGCTCGGTGCGGGCGGGTTCCGCGCGCACGTGCTCCGTGCGGACGGGCCGGGCCGCAGCGGTGACCGCTGCGGCCCGGCGACCGACCGGGTGTCCGAGGACTACCGGCCGATCTCCCCGTACGGACCGCCCCGGCGGGCGGCGGTACGGATCAGAGACAGAGGAGCGTGCTGACCGTGCTGGTGCCGCAGTTCAGGACGCTCAGCGAGCTGGTGCTCGCGAGGGTGTCGTCGATCTGCGCCGCCTCGGTCTCGGGCAGCTCCAGGGTCTGGAGGTCGAGGATCGCCATGACGTTCTCCTTCGCTCGTGCGGTGCATCACCCGACCGGACGGCCGGGAGTCGGTGGGGGCGCGGGATCCGCGCCCGGGGTCGGGGGGGGGGGGGGGCCCCCCCCCGGGGGGGGGGGGGGGGGGGGGGGGGGGGGGGGGGGGCCGAAGGAGGAGCGGCGCCGGTCGACAGTGCCATGTCGGGTCGACACCGCTCCCCCGTTTCCCCGGGAAAAGGGATCAGGCCTGCACCATGCAGTC
>NZ_JBHXDN010000083.1:0-42506 GCF_042726075.1 Kitasatospora sp. NPDC127035
GGGGGGGGTGCCGGGGGGGGGCGGGGGGGGCCCGCCCCCCCCCCGTCGCCCCCCCCCCCGTTGTGCGGGGGGGGGGGCCGAGGTCGTGCGTGCGGACGGCTGCCGGTCGCCCTCCGCTTCGTCGTCGCCGAGGCTCAGAGGTGCTTCACGAGCTCGGGCATCAGGTCCTGGAACGTCCGTCCGGCGGCGGGTTGGCCGATCGCCACGAGCTGCCAACCCGTCCCGGTCCGCTGCATCTTCGCCATGATCTGCGCGGTGTACGGGCCACCGCCGGTCAGCGTGTAACGGGCCAGCTCGGTGCCGGTCTGGGTGTCGACCAGCCGACAGAAGGCGTTCTCGACCTCCTGGAAGGTCTGGCCGGTGAACGAGTTGACGGTGAACAGGATCTGGTCCACCTCGGCCGGCACGGCGGTGAGGTCGACGGTGATGGTCTCGTCGTCGGTCGCGTCCCCGGCCCCGCCCGTCAGGTTGTCCCCGCTGTGCCGCACCGAGCCGTCGTCGCTGGTGAGGTGCTGGAAGAAGACCACGTCCACCGGCTTGCCGGCCGCGAAGAGCACCGCCGAGGCATCCAGGTCGATCTCCTGCCCGGCGAACAGTTTGGCGAGGAAGCCCTTGCGCTGCGCGGCCCGCCAGCCGAGACCCATCCGCACCACGCCCAGCCGCCCGCCACCGGGCTTCTCCAGGCTCAGCTTCTGACCCTTCGCCAGCGAAACGCTCATCGCGCCCTCCTCGTTCCTCACCTGCGCCCCATGAATCTACAACAGTGTAGATCTTCCCGGCGCCCCGGATTCACCCCGGGACACCTCCATACCCCACGGGCGCGCCCGGGAAGCCGCCCGCGCCCGCACCGCGCCGGGACGCAGTACGGGCACCCAGGGCCCCGGCCGCCTACCAGGTCCAGATCTGGTCGGCCCAACGGTTGTCGCAGCCGCCCACGACCGCCCCGCTGCCGGAGTCCCCGCCCCGGACGATCACGCACAGCTTGCTGTTGTAGTTCTTCAACCAGTAGCCGCCCGCCTGGAGCGAGACCGCCCACCACAGCTGGTCGTCGAAGTCCGCGCAGTCCGTCTGGACCACCGGACCGTTATTGGCGGTCCCCCGGGCCACCAGGCACTTTCCGCTGTGGAAATTCCGGATCCGGAACGCATTGGCCTTGTTGTAGACCGGGTCGAAGATCCAGAACTGGTCGTCGAAACCGAGGCAGCCGTACTGGAACGCCTGGGTGTTGTTCGCATAGCCCTGGACCACCAGACACATCCCGCTGTTCGTGTTCCGCAGCTTCGAGCCCTGCCCCGGATCGGCGAGTGCGAGGTCGGCGACCGGCACCACCGTTCCGGCGGCCCCGGCCGCGGCGGGCCCCACCGGCGCCGAGCCGGCCGCCGCGACGCCGCCGGAACCGGCGAGAACCGAGACCGCCAGCGCGGCCACCGCGACGGAGGCCCCGACGAAACGGGCCGACCTGTGGATGAAACCCTGCATGTGCCATCCCCCTCGATCAGTCGGAATTCCCATCGACGGCAGACGAAGCACACGCCTGCCGGACCGAACCCTAACCGCCGGGGAATTCAGCTTCAACGGTTTTGCGAAATGACGAATGCACCCGTCCGCCCCGTACACGAAACAGCAAACCGTTCGCCACTGACGCCACCTGGTCACTTCGCTCCGGATCCACCGGAACGAGCGGCCGGCGACCGGCGACCGGCCTGAGGACCGGCCCGGGGTCAGCCGACCCGCTCCGCGCGGACGAGGGCGTCGATCGCCTCCACCGGACGGCCGCCCGCACCACCGCCGGCGCCGTCGTCGGTCGCGAGCCGGTGGCCACCCTCGGCGGCCACCGCACGGCGCACCCGTTCGGCCCGAACGGTGTGCAGACCGGCACCGACCAGGTCGGTCAGCACGTCACCCGGGGTGAAGAGCACCTCCGGATCCCGGGGGCCGCCGACGCCCTCGGTCAGGTTGGTCGAGTCGTGGCCGACCACCAGCAGGGTGCCGCCGGGCGCCACCGCGGCGGCGGCGCGACGCAGCGCCGTCCGGCGCTCCTCCGCGGGCAGTTGGAGGTAGGCGACCACGACGAGGTCGTAGCCGCCGGTCGGCGCCTCGAAGGTGCGGGCGTCCCCGTGCCGCCAGGTCAGGCGGTCGGCCACCTCGTCCGGCAGGGCGGCGGTGAGCCGTTCGG
Organism: Kitasatospora sp. NPDC127035; assembly: GCF_042726075.1. Lineage (NCBI taxonomy): Bacteria > Bacillati > Actinomycetota > Actinomycetes > Kitasatosporales > Streptomycetaceae > Kitasatospora > Kitasatospora sp. NPDC127035. The sequence continues at coordinate 2,177 of NZ_JBHXDN010000083.1, forward strand.
CACGGCCGAGGGCCACCGTCGAGAAGTCCAGACCGGTGACCTCCCAGCCCCGGCCGGCGAGCCAGATGCTGTTGCGACCCTCCCCCGCGGCGAGGTCCAGGGCGCGCCCGGGGGCGAGCCCGGCGAGTTCGCGGACCACCCAGCGATTGGGTTCGGTGCCCCAGACCAGCTCGCTCGCGGCATAGCGGTCGTCCCAGGCGCGGCTGTCCATGACCCGTTCTCCGTTCGACGCGGGGCTCCTCGGGAGGCCACCGTACCGGTCCGGCCGTCGTCGACGACCGTTCCGCGGGGCACCCTTGACGGCGAATATTGGTCCAGTCCAATCTGTGATGTCGTGATGCGGGATCCTGTCCGGTCCGCGTCACGAGCACCACACGCATACCCGAAAACGCGCTCCACACCCGCCCGCGCGCCCCCACAGCGCCCGGTTCGGCTCCCCGGCCCATCCCGGGCCAACCGCACCGCCGGAACCCCACTCCTCCGGAGGATCACCCATGCACGACCGGGTCATGCCCGCGCGCCCTGCCCGACGCCGGGCCGCCGCACCACGCCGACGGGCCACCGCGCTCGCCCTGGCGGCCACGCTCACCACCGGCAGCGCCGCCCTCGCCCTCACGCTCGACACCGCCTCGGCCGCGGCCGTCAACCTGCTGACCAACGCCGACTTCGAGACCGGCGGCCTGGCCGGCTGGACCTGCGCCAACGGCTCCGTCGTCACCACCCCGGTGCACGGCGGCAGTTACGCGCTCAGCGGCGCCGCATCGGCCGCCGACACCGCCCAGTGCCAGCAGACGGTCGCCGTCCGGCCCAGCACCACCTACACGTTCTCCGGCTGGGTGCAGGGCAGCTACGTCTATCTCGGCGCGACCGGGACCGGCGTCAACTCCCAGAGCTGGGCGCCCAACGCGACCGGCTGGACGCAGCTGAGCACCACCTTCACCACGGGCGCGGCCACCACCTCGGTGACGGTCTTCACGCACGGCTGGTACGGCACCGGCGCCTACCGGGCCGACGACCTCAGCCTGACCGGCCCGGCCGGACCGACCAGCAGCTCCAGCCCGACGGCCACCAGCAGCCCGACCGTCACGACCAGCCCCACGGCCTCCAACAGCCCGACGGCGTCGAACAGCCCCACCGCGTCGAACAGCCCGACGGCCACCACCAGCCCCACCCCGACGGCCACCTCGACCGGCACCGGCCCGGCCGGGGACGGCAAGGTCACCACCCCGAACGGCGTCACGGTCACCAAGGTCACCCACAACGCCGTCGTGCTCAGCTGGCAGCCGTCCACCCTCACCAGCGGCGACGGCCCCGTCTCCTACAAGGTGTACGCGGGCAACCAGCTGGTGGCCACCTCCATGGGCACCTCGGTCGCCGTCAGCTCGCTGCTGCCGACCCGCGGGTACACCTTCACCGTGCAGGGCTACTCCGGCAGTCACGCGTCCGCCCAGTCCGCCCCGGTGAACACCACCACCGCCGCCGCCCCCGCCAACAGCCCCTTCCGCTCGGCCTACTTCGACCAGTGGGGCGTGTACGAGAACGCGTACCACGCGAAGAACGTGGACACCAGCGGTGCGGCCGGCAAGCTGGACGTCATCAACTACGCGTTCGCCAACATCCACCCGACCAACCTCACCTGCTTCCAGGCGGTGAAGGCCTCGGACTCGGCCAACGAGAACAACCCGAACGCCGGCGACGGCGCGGGTGACGCCTACGCCGACTACCAGGCCGACTACAACGGCGCCACCAGCGTGGACGGCAGCGCCGACGTCTGGGAGCAGCCGCTCAAGGGCAACTTCAACCAGCTGCGCCAGCTGAAGGCCAAGTACCCGAACCTGCGGCTCAGCATCTCGATCGGCGGCTGGACGTACTCCAAGTACTTCTCCGACGCCGCCGCGAGCGACGCCTCGCGCAAGAAGTTCGTCTCCTCCTGCCTCGACATGTTCCTCAAGGGGAACCTGCCGACCAACATCGCCGGTGACCCGGCGGGCGGCGCGGCCTCGGCGGCCGGCCTGTTCGACGGCATCGACCTCGACTGGGAGTACCCGGGCTCGGCCGGCGGGCACACCGGCAACCACACCTCCCCCGCCGACAAGCAGAACTTCACCCTGCTGCTGAAGGAGTTCCGCACCCAGCTGGACGCCCTCGGCAGCGCGCAGGGCAAGCGGTTCCTGCTGACGGCCGCCCTGCCCAGCGGCCAGGACAAGATCGCGCAGCTGGAGACCGACAAGATCGGCGCGTACCTGGACTACGCCGACGTCATGACCTACGACATGCACGGTGCCTGGGACGCCAAGGGCCCGACCAACCACCAGGACCCGCTGCACGACAGCCCGGCCGACCCGACCACGCCGATCACGCCGGGCAACCGCAAGTACAACATCGACACCACGCTGGCCGCCTACACCACCGGCCTGCCGGAGTACGGCATCGCGGGCGGCTTCCCGGCGAACAAGCTGGTGCTGGGCCTCCCGTTCTACTGGCGCGGCTGGACCGGCGTGCCGGCCGGCTCGAACTTCGGCCTGTACCAGAGCGCGACCGGCCCGACGCCGGCCAAGCCGCTCAGCGCGGAGGCCGGTCTGGCCTCCTGGAAGGAGCTCAACGCCACCGCCGCCAACACCCACTGGGACCCGGTGACCGAGTCGTCCTGGGTGTACGACGGCACCAACTTCTGGACCGGTGACACCCCGCAGGCCATCCAGGCCCGTGGCGCGTACGCCAGGAGCAAAGGTCTGGCGGGCCTGTTCGCCTTCGCCCTGGAGAACGACGACGCCTCGGGCTCGCTGCTCAACGCCATGAACAGCAGCCTGCACTGACGCTTCGCCGGCTGATGCCGGAGGCCGCGCGGATCACCTCTCGACCGTGATCCGCGCGGCCCCTCCGTCTGCCGGGCCGCCCGGCCCGGTCAGCGCTCCGGCACCGGGTCGACGCCGCCACCCCGGCGGGCGGCACCCGGGCGGCAGCTCAACAGCCGGCCGACGGTCAGCCGCGCACCGCGCACCGCGCCGTGCCGGTGCAGCGCCTGGACGGCGTACGTCGAGCAGGTCGGCGTGTACGGGCAGCAGGCCGGCCGCCCGGGGCTGATCTCGGTGCGGTAGTGGCGCACGGCCCCGTACAGCACCCCGGCCGCGAAACCGCCGGGCACCGGCGCGGCCGGGTCGACCCGGCCCGCCGCGCCGCCGTGCCGTCGGCCGCGGCCTCCGGCAAGCGCGAACCGGATACCCGCGACCGTCATCACCGGGAAGAAGAGGAGCAGGCAGGGACCGTCACAACCGCCGCTGCAGTCGAGGTTGTCCAGGCAGTCGTTGTCCTTCTTCTTCTCCCCGTGCTTGCGGAGGTAGGCCTTCCACTCCTTGCGCTGGCGGCGCCGCCTCCGGCGCTCCTCGGCGGGCAGCCACCACCAGGCGCGCCCGGGGCGCTGGGTCGTCGGGTACGGGTCGCCCTGGTGGGGCTGTCGGTAGGCCACGCGCACGGATCCTCTCGGCATGCACGCCGGGGCCGGCCCCCGACGGCCCGATCAGAGTATCGAAGGCCGGGGCCGCCGGGAGACGGGTCCGGGTGACGGGCGCGACCGGCCGGTCACTCCTTCCCGCCGCCCAGTGCCGGGAACAGGTCGGTGAACGTCTCGGTGGTGACCGAGACGCTCCGGCCGAACGGGTCGTCGAAGTCCCAGATCAGGAAGAGCAGGAAGGCGATCAGCGCACTGAACACCCCGGCGAGCAGCAACTCCCGTGCCGAGCGCCTGATCTGGAGGGCGAACACCATCCCGACCGTCACCACGGCGCCCACGATCAGGCCGAACCAGACCACGCCCGGCATGGTCGGTCCGGCGTTCTGGCCCCGCGCGTTGCGGGCGTCGTCGGCGATGCCGATCCGGTCCATGATCGGCTGGTACGCCTGGGCCTCCAGGTCGGTGGCCGGCGGACGGGTCGCGACATCACTGCGCAGCTTCGCGAGCAGCTCGGTGCCCCGGTCGGAGATCTCGCCGTTCTCGCGCATGTACGTCCACTCGACGTCGACCACGTAGGAGACGTAGGCGTCGACGTCGGCACGGACCTTGTCACGGAACTCGACCGGGTAGACCTGCGCCCGCTCGCTCACCTCGTGCAGCGCCTGCGCCTCGCGGAACACGTCGTCCTGCGCCACGCCGCGTGCCTCCCAGACACCGGCGAGTGCCAGGCCGAGCACGATGGCGTAGACCACGCCGATCATCATCGTCATGTACTCGATGACGTCCGGTGTCTCGTCGGTGTCCTCGTCCTCACCGGCGCGGCGGTGCCTCAGCAGCACCACCGCCACCACGACGGCACAGGCCGCCAGCATGGCGATGGCCAGCGCCAACCACTCGGACATGGGAACTCCTCTCTGGGTCGGGTCATTCGTCGGATCGGATCGGGCTGAATCGGATCGGACCCGGCCCGTGCCGGGGTGGGAGGCACGGGCCGGGTGCACCGGGGGCGGAACTGCGAGCCGCTGCGGGCGGCCCGGTGGTGCTCACGTCGGACCGACGCGGTGTCAGGAGCTGCCGGTACCGCCTGAGCCGCCGGAGCCGCTCGAACCGGCGGACCCGGTGGAACCGCCGGCGCCTCCGCGACCCCCCGAGCCGCCTCGGCCGGAGCCTCCGCGCGGACGCAGGGCGACCGCCGCGAGCACGGCGGGCACGGTGATCACCAGCATGGTCCGGGTCGGCGCGGCGCCGTGGTGCCGCTCCGGGGCCTGCACCGGTGGGGCCTGCGGGATCCGGACGGGCTTCACCGTCGGGGCAGGTCGCACCGGCTCGGGGGCCGGGCTCTGCGGCGCCTGGGTCTGCGGTGCAGGGGGCGGTGGTGGCGTCGGCGCGGGCGGGCGGGGCGCCGGCGGGGGCGGCACCACCGGCTGTGCGGTGGGCCGCGGGGTCGTCGGCGTCGGTACCGGGGTGGGCACCGGCCGCGGGGACGCGGGCGGCGTGGTGGGCCTCGGCGTCGGGGAGGGCGGAGCCGGGGGCGGCACCGGCGCGGGGGTCGGCGGCGGTGTCGGCACCGGGGTGGGTGTCGGGGTCGGGGTCGGAGTGGGCTTCGGGGTCGGGGTCGGGGTGGGTGTGGGAGTCGGGGTCGGGGTGGGTGTCGGCTTGGGCGTGGGCGTCGGGCACGGATGGCTGTGCGTCGGCTTCGGTGGCCACGGCTTGGTGGGCCAGGGTCTCGGCGGCCACGGCCTCGGGGTCGGCGAGCCCGGGTGGTGCGACGTCCCGGAGAGGTCGACGGTGACGTCCACCTCCACGTCGACGCCGACCTGGACGTCCACGCCCCCGGGGCCGACCCCCACCGAGACGTCCGTCCCGGTGGAGACGCAGGTGGTGACGACCGGTCCGTGCGGGCGCCCTCCGCCGTGCTGTCCCGAGGTCCTGGCGGCGGCCGAACCGCTCAACAGCGCGCAGAGCGCGGCCACCCCGGCCGCCGCTCCGGCCAGCCGGATCCGCCGCGCGCGGGTGGTGCCGGCGCCGATCGGGTCACGGCTGCGGGTGACGCCGTCGCGCCGGGTACCGCCGCTCGCAGCGTCGTCTCTCGGAGTGCCGTCGCTCGCGGCGGTGGGGTCCGCGGTCACGACTGCCCGTCCACCGGTATCCGTCGGGGCGGCTGGGACTGGGGCATGGGCTCCATGCACCTCTCGTGTCGTCAGGAAGGTCGGACGGCGCCGGAAGGGGGCCGACACCGGACGGCCCGCCTCGGGGGGCGGGCCGTCCGGTACCAGGTGAAACGATCATGCGGGCGGCCCGTCACGGCCGGACCGGGTCCGGTCGCGAGCCCGGGGCCCGGGTCACGGGCCGGACCGGTCGTCACGACGGGTTCGTCACGGCATGGTCGTCACGGCACGGTCGTCACGGCACGGTCGTCACGACGGGGCCGCCGCGTCGAGGCGGGCCGGGCGCGCGGCGCCACGGATCAGCGGCGGCCGTGCGCGACCTCGACGTTCTCCAGCACGCCGACCGCGTCCGGCACCAGGATCGCGGCCGAGTAGTAGGCGCTGACCAGGTACGAGATGATCGCCTTCTCGTCGATGCCCATGAACCGGACCGAGAGGCCGGGCTGGTACTCGTCCGGGAGGCCGGTCTGGTGCAGGCCGATGACGCCCTGGTTGTCCTCGCCGGTCCGGATCACCAGGATGGAGCTGGTGTTCTCCTTGGTGATCGGGATCTTGTTGCACGGCAGGATCGGCACCCCGCGCCACGCCGGCACCTGCTGCCCGCCGAGGTCGACGTGGTGCGGGTAGATCCCGCGCGAGTTCAACTCACGGCCGATCGCCGCGATGGCCCGCGGGTGGGCGAGCAGGTAGTCCGGGTCGCGGCGGCGGCTGAGCAACTCGTCCAGGTCGTCCGGGGTGGGCGGGCCGGAGTGGGTCTGGATCCGCTGGGCGAAGTCCGCGTTGTTGAGCAGACCGAACTCCGGGTTGTTGACCAGCTCGTGCTCCTGGCGCTCGCGCAGCGCCTCGATGGTCAGCCGGAGCTGGTGCTCGATCTGGTTCATCGGCTGGTTGTAGAGGTCGGCGACCCGGGTGTGCACCTTGAGGATCGTCTGGGCGACGCTCAGCTCGTACTCGCGCGGCTTGAGCTCGTAGTCCACGAAGGCGCCGGGCAGCTCGTACTCGCCGTGGTGGCCGGCCGACATGGCGATCTCGGCCTCGCCGCGCTCGTTCTGGCGCTGGAGCGGGAGGGCGAGGAAGGCCCCGAGGTGCTCCTGCAGCGCGGGCGAGCCGTCCCGGATCGCCTCGAAGTCCCGGCGGGGCAGCGAGAGGACGGTACCGGAGGTCACCGTCCTGGCGGTGAACTCCCAGACGGCGTCGGCGTCGAGGACGGCGTGCTCGCCGAAGCGGTCACCGTCGGCGAGCACGCTGACCACCGTCTCGTCACCGTACTTGCCGGTGCCGATCTGGTTGATCTTGCCGTGCGCGATCAGGTAGATCCGGTCGGCGGGCGCTCCGCGCTCGGCGAGCACCTCACCCGGGCCGAAGTCGCGCTGCTCGCAGCGGTCGGCCAGCGCGGTGAGCACCCCGTCGTCCTCGAAGCCGCGCAGCAGGGCGAGTTCGCCCAGCTCCTGCGGGATGACCCGGACCTCGGAACCGGTCTTGATGAACTCGACCCGGCCGTCGCCGACGGTGTAGGTGAGGCGGCGGTTCACTCGGTAGGCGCCACCGGCGGCCTGCACCCAGGGCAGCACCTTGAGCAGCCAGCGGGAGGTGATCTCCTGCATCTGCGGCGCGGACTTGGTGGTGGTGGCGAGATTGCGGGCAGCGGCCGTAGTGAGGCTCGACTGCACCACCTGCTGTGTCTCCGGGCTGGTCTCCACGGGCATCGGCAGGGCTCTCCTTCATCTGGTCAGGTCACGTCGTCTGCGCAGGTCCCGCCGACGGGGCCGCCCGGTCGGCGGTGGCCGGGTGAACGGTCTCGACGGTTCATCAGATACACGTATCGGCAAGGGTGTTGGTGGCGTTCACGAGGTGGAGCGCCACTCGGTCGATCCACCGGGAACCCTAGATCACCAAGGCCCGACCGACCCCGTATGGCGGTGGAGTGCCCCCCGATAGGGTGAATCTCTCCGAGCGGAGGGTTTGAATCCGTCAGCCGGTCCCCACAACGCCGACACGTTTCTGCGCATGCGAATCGTCCAGACGTAGGAACGATTCACCTCACCCGAACGGAGCACCGTGAACGCCCGCACCCCGGCCGGCGGGGTGCGGGCGACTGGAACACGTGTTCGCCTGTCGAACAGAGTCGGGCGCCGAGGGCCGATCAGACCAGCGCGGGCTCCCCCGCGAGCTGCGAATCCCCCGCGAACCAGGGCCTCCGCTCGAACGACGCCGGCCTCAACTGATCGAACCAGGTGGCCCGTTCGTCGTACCGGGCGAAGAACGGCAGGCCCACCCGCTCCGGCTCGCGGGCCTGCAGGAACCGGCAGACGAAGACCCGCTCACCCGCGACCTCCGCGACGCCGTCCAGGCAGACCTTCCCCGGCCCGGCCGACATCACCGGCCCGCGCGCCGTCCGCTCCAGCCCCGACACCTGGCGGACCGCGTCCCGGTAGATCTCCACCGCCCGCGCCAGCGGCACCTCGAAGTAGGAGCTCGCCCCGGTGTCCCGCTCCACGAACAGGTAGTACGGCGCGATGCCGAGCCGCACCATGTCCCGCCACATCGCGGCCCAGACGTCCGGGGAGTCGTTGACGTGCCGGATCAGCGGCGCCTGGGCCCGGATCACCGCCCCCGTGGACCTGATCCGCGCCACGGCCGCCCGGACCGCCTCGCCGGCCAGCTCGCGCGGGTGGCTGACGTGGGCCATCACCGCCACCTGCCGCCCGGCGGCGACCGCACGTTCGAACAGGCGGAGCAGGTCGTCGGCGTCCGGGTCGGTGGTGAACCGGTGCGGCCACCAGGCCAGCGCCTTGGTGCCCAGCCGGATCGTCCGCAGGTGCTCGGTCCCGGGACCGAGCAGCGGCTCGACGTAGCCGGCCAGCCGCGCGGTGGACATGATCAGCGGATCACCGCCGGTGATCAGCACGTCGGCGACCTCCTGGTGGGCCCGCAGGTAGTCCAGCGCGGTCGCCGGACCGGGCAGGCTCTGCCGCAGGTCCGGCTCACCGACGAACTGGGCCCAGCGGAAGCAGTAGCCGCAGTAGGCGTGGCAACTCTGGCCCTGGGCGGGGAACAGCAGCACCGTCTCCCGGTACTTGTGCTGGAGGCCGGGCACGGGGCGGCCGTCCAGCTCGGGGATGTTCTCCTCCAGCTGACCGCCCGGGTGCGGGTTGAGCGCGCGCCGGGCGGCCGCCACCGCCTCGGCGAGCCGCTCGCGCGGGGCGCCGGCGGAGATCAGCGCGGAGATCCGGTCGAAGAGCTCCGCCGGGAGCATGTCCCGGTGCGGGAAGGTCAGGCGGTACATCGGGTCGTCGGGGACGCGCCGCCAGTCGATCAGCTCCTCCAGGACGTGGTTGTTCACCTTGAACGGCAGCACCGCCGCGACCACCGCGATCTCGTGCCGCAACCGCTCGTCCGCCCCGGCGAGCTGCGGCAGCCCGGCGAGCCGGTGGCCGGGTACCGCGCGCAGTTTGGGGCGCCGGCCGGCCCCGGCCGCCGTCCCCGTGCTGCCGGCACCTGCGGTGGTGCGCGCGCCGTCGCCGGCGTCGGTGATGGTGATGTCGGCGCCGGTGGTGGTGCCGGCGGCGTCGGCAGGCCCGCCGTTCACACGCTGGTCTCGTACGGTTCGCACCCGTGTCACCCTTCTCCCGGCCGCTCCACGCGGCCCTGCGGGCAGCCTAACCTTCGTGCGGTGACCATCCGTCAGAGGGCCTGGGAGCAGCGGCCGTACGGGTCCGGGGCGGGCGGCGGCCGGGCGCTTCCCCGGTCCACGGGGCGGGCGGACACCCGGTCCGGGCAGCGGGCGGGGCACCCGGCCCTCGACGGCCCGCCCCCCGCTACGGCTCGCCGCGGTCCCGGTGGTCCCGCTCGCGCCGTCGTGCCACGTACCAGAAGGTGCCCACCAGGGCGGAGAGCCCGATCACCACGAAGGCGAGCGCGGGCCACCGGCTCTCGAACAGCCGGACGTCGGCGAGCAGCAGCACGACGACCGCTCCCAGCGGGACGGCCAGCGAGGCCACGGCCCGGGCGGCCGCCACCACCATCCCGGGGTCGGTGCGGGTCCGGCGGGGCCCGGACCAGCCCGCCGGAGCGCCGCCGAAGTGGAAACCCACCGCACGCGTGGCGATCCGGTCGGTGGCCCGGTTGTAGGAGGCCCCCATGTACGGCAGCCAGACCAGCGGGGCGACCGTACCGAGGAGGAAGACCACGGCCAGCAGCGCCCACCCGCCGGCGGAACGCCAACGGGACGGCGGCGGGTCCTCGCCCTCGCTCGTCAGCCCGAGCAGGCGGGCCATCCGCCGGATCAGGGAGGCGAATCCGCGGATGCGCCGGGTCCGGCGGTCCCGACCGGCGGGCGCACCGCCGGGCACCGGATCGGGGCCGGACGCCAGCGCGCGCTCGGCGGCGGCGAGGTCGGGGTACGCCCCCTGGAGGACGAGGATCTCGGCGGCCCGGGCCGGTGCCACCGGGTCCTTCCCGGCGAGGGCGGCGAGCTCCAGGAGGAGTTGCCCCTGGGCCAGCAGCGCGCTGCAGAAGGCGAACGGCACCAGCCAGAGGAACGGCCCGCCGACGAACGCTCCCTCGGACTGGCTGACCCGCCGGGCGTGCGTGACGGCCCGGACGGCCAGCTCGCCCGTGGTCTCGTCGGGGCGGGACGCGCGGAGGGCGGCGGTCCGCCGGGCGGCCCGGGGGCCGCGGTGACGGACGGCGAAGACCGCGAGCAGCTCCGGCAGACGGCCCGGGTGCGCGCGCACCGCGCGCAGCAGCTCGACGGCGGGGGCGGCGGTGTCGGTGCCGGCCGCGACGTCGGCGCTGCGTGCGGTGCCGACGGCGTCGGTGCTGTCGGCGTCGGTGCTGTCGGCATCGGTGTTGTCGGCAGGAGCGGCCGCGCGGTGCGGCGCGGACTCCGTTCCCGGCTCCGCGTCCTCCGGGGTCCGCTCTCGCTCTGGGACCACGTTCGTCTCACCGCCCCGCCGTACCGCCCGACCGACCCCCGGCAGGGCGCCCGGTCCCTCGTTCCGGGCCTCACCCCAGCCTAGGACGAGTCCGCCGGTTCCCGCCGTTCGTCCACCCGGCGGTCGCCCGGCGGTCGCCCGGCCGTCCCGGGCGGAAGGCCGTGCGGGGCCGGTACCGATCAGGTCGGGGGCTCCGCGCCCGACCCCGTCAAACGGTCTCGAACCCGTGCCGGACCAGGTCGAAGCGGCCCGCCGCGAGGTCCTCGTCGGTGATCCAGAACGAGACGTCGGCGCACGCGCCCCGTGCCGTGTCCAGCGCGCCGCTCCCGATCTGGAGCAGCGGCCGGTGGCCCTCGGGGCGTCCGGTGTCGGTGTCGCACCAGCCGAGCACCCGCACGGCCGGCCGGGGCAGCTGGTCCGCGAGGTCGAGGGCGAGGTCGAGCGCGACCAGGAAGTCGTCGGGGAACAGGTTCTCCAGCTCGCGGTCCTGGTAGGACGGCGCGGAGAGCGCCCACGACGCCCGGACCGGGACGGCCGGGACGGCGGGTGTGCCGTGCTCGGTCGGCGGTGCCGCTCGGGGCGGCGCCCCGGCGGGCACGTGCAGGACCCGGCAGCCGCGGCCGCTGAAGTCCGCGAGCCACTCGTCGTGGAAGAAAAGCAGCAGACCGTCGGCGGGAAGCGGCCAGCGGTCGCCGGGCCCGGTCGCCCGGAACGCCGCGGCCAGTCGGGCGCAGTCCAGCTGGGCCAGGAAGCGCATCGGACGGCCGGAGAACGCGGGCCAGGCCGTCCCGGCCGGCAGCGCGGGCAGCCCTCCGAGCCGGCCCTCGCCCCTCTCACCACCACCCGTCTCGCCGCCGCCGGTGACCGGCCCGAGGACCAGCGAGGAACGGAACAGCCGGTGCACCAGCGGTGCGAGCCGGTCACCGGCCCGTGCGCGGATCGCCGCCGCGACGGCCTCGGGGATCGGCGGCGCGCCCCCGCCCGGGGCGGTCGTCGACATGTCAGTGGTCACCGGTTCGGCCATGCGCCGAGCCTGCCATCCGGGTCCGACAATCCGCGGGGCGCACGGGCCGCACACGCGGCGGCCCGCCGACCCGGTGGGCCACCGGCGCCCCGGGGGAAACGCCGGAGTCCCGCCAGGTGCCGGTACGGGGGCGATCGGCACCTGACGGGGGTTCCGGGCGGCCCCGGCCGGGCGCTGCGGCCCGGAGCGGGGGCGGGGCGGGGTCGGGATCAGGAGCAGGTGACCTCGTTGCCGGGGACGTTGAAGATGCCGGAGTCGGAGGCGGTGCCCGAGGCGTACTCGTAGTAGAGGTACGTGTAGAAGTCGATGCGCGCACCGTTGCCGCAGGCCGAGTCGGCGGCGATGTCGTAGGTCAGCGTGACGGTGGTGGTGGCACCCGCCGCGACCGGCACGGAGTGGTGGACCAGACCGCTGGTGGCGCCGGTGTCACAGCTGCTCACGTTGCCGCCGCAGGACGCGAAGGCGTACTTCAGGCCGGTGGCCTGGGTCGTGCCGTAGGTCGGCTGGATGGACTCGTAGAGGAACTGCACGGGGGTGTCGTGCGGGTTGGTCAGGGTCAGGGTCAGGGTGACCGAGGAGCCCGGGGTCGCCGTCGCCTTGTCGGAGGACACGGAGAGCAGGGGGGTGTCGGCATGGGCGGGGGCGGCCGAGAGGATCAGGCCGATCAGGAGGGCGAGGATCGCGGGCAGGCCGAGGCGGCTCAGGAATGATGTGCGCATGACCATGGAGCGTAGGCGGGCTGCCCCGCCCCGGTGTTCTCCTCCGCACCGGTCCGTACCGGCATATGACAGCGGAGCGGACGCCCGGAACCACTACCTTCCGGTTCCGGCCCCGCCGGAAGGCCGGACACCCTACCCTTTGCTCCCGGCCCCGCGCCGGACGGCCACTCAGAGCGGCTCCGGCAGGATGTCGCAGAGCGCGTCGAGTGCGGCCGGGTAGGCGTGGTCGGGCGGGGTGGAGTAGCCGACGACCAGTCCGTCGGAGGCCGGCATCGCCTCGGGCGTGACCAGCGGGTGCCGGTAGTCCGCGAGGCCGTCCAGGGCCAGCCCCCGGTAGGCGGCCGCCTTGAGGACCGACCGCTCCGTTCCGGGTGCGAGCCGGAGCACCGCGTGCAGGCCGGCCGCGATGCCGGAGACCTCGATGTGCGGGGCACGCGAGGCCAGCGCGGCGACCAGCGCGTCCCGGCGGCCGCAGTAGCGCCGGCGCATCCGCCGGACGTGCCGGTCGTAGCCGCCCGAGCCGATGAACTCCGCGAGCGTGAGCTGTTCCAGCGCACTCGCCCAGGCCTCGCGCTCCCCCTTGGCCGCGAGCACCCGGTCGACCAGGTGGTCGGGCAGCACCATCCAGCCGATGCGCAGCGCGGGGCTGAGGCTCTTGCTGACGGTGCCGAGGTAGACCACCCGCTCAGGATCGAGGCCCTGCACCGCACCGACCGGCTGGCGGTCGTAGCGGAACTCGCCGTCGTAGTCGTCCTCCAGGATCAGTCCGCCGCGTCCGCGCGCCCAGTCCACCACCGCCGAACGCCGCCCGGCGTGCAGCGGACCGCCGGTCGGGAACTGGTGGGCCGGGGTGAGCAGGACCGTCCGGACGTCCGGGTGGCGCGCCAACTCGCCGACACGGGCGCCGCGTTCGTCCAGCGAGAGGGGCACCGTGGTCGCCCCGGCGGTGGCGAGCAGCCCTCGGTGGAAGGCCAGCCCGTACGCCTCGACCGCGAGCGGTCCGGTGGTCCGGGCGGGCAGCACGGCCCGCGGACCGTCGAAGAGCAGTCGCAGCCCGTGGGCGAAGCCGGAGCAGACCACGATCCGCTCCGGATCGGTCCGTACGCCGCGCACCCGGGCCAGGTAGTCGGCGAGGACGTCGCGCAGCTCGCGGCGGCCCTGCGGATCGCCCGGTCCGAACGCCTCGTTGGGCGCGGCGGTGAGCGCGCGCCGCCCGGCGGCGAGCCACGCGGTGCGGGGGAAGGAGGCGGTGTCGGGCCGGCCCTGCCGCAGGTCGTGGGCGGGCTGCGGCGGCCGGGACGGCCGGCGGGCGCGGGTCGGGGGGACGGGCTCGGCCCGGTCGGCGACGGCGGTGCCCGAACCCTGCCGGGCGGTGAGCCAGCCCTCGGCGACGAGCTCGGCGTAGGCGTCGGCGGCGGTGTTGCGGGCTATGCAGAGGTCCGCGGCGAGGGCGCGGTAGGGCGGCAGACGGGTGCCGGGGGCGAGCCGGCCGCTGCGGATCGCCTCACGCAGGGCGCCCATCAGGGCGGCGCGGCGGCTGCCGGTGACGGGGAGGTCGAGATGCAGGTCGGCACCGGACGGACCGTCGCCGGCGCGGGCCGCGCCGGCGGCCCCCTCGTCCGGTCGGTCGGCGGTCTCCCGGGGCGTGCGTCCGGCAGGACGGCGGCGGGGTGTCCGGGGCGGCTCGACCGAGATGTCCGTCATGGTCAGGCAGCCTATCGCCGGACCGGGCCCGCCCCCGGGGCCGGGCCCGGCGCCCCGCCGCCGCCCCCGGAGCGCGGCGGGGCTGCCGGGGGCAGGGGCCGGAGTTCACGGGGCACCCGGCGGGAAAGGGGAGGATAGCCGGGGCCGCAGGTGTGGCCACCTGCGAGGAAAGGGGCGGGGACGGTCGTGGGCACTGGGGTGGGAGCGGTCGGGTCGACCGCGGGGACGATGGTCGGGCGGGGCCGCGAACAAGCGCTGCTGGCCGCGTTCGTGACGGAGCCGGGGCCCGGGGCCCTGCTCCTGCGGGGCGAGACGGGAGTGGGGAAGAGCGCGCTGCTCGACCACGCCGCCGCGCACGCGGCGGACGCCGGGCACCTGGTGCTCCGGGCCGCCGGGGCCGAGGCGGAGAGCGAGCTGCCCTTCGCGGGACTGCACCAGTTCCTGCACCCCCTGCTTCCACGGGCCGCCGGCCTGGACGCCGCCCACCGGGCGGTGTTCGACGTCGTCCTCGGGCGCGGCGACGGGGCGCCGCCGTCGGTGATGTCGCTGGGGATCGCCGTCCTCGACCTGCTGTCCCTGACCGGTTCCGAGCGGCCGGTACTGCTGGTCCTGGACGACGGCCAGTGGGTCGACGCCGCCAGCACCGACGTGCTCGGCTTCGTGGGGCGCCGGCTCACCGCAGGTCCGGTACGCCTGCTGGTCGGCGTGCGGTCCGAGGTCGCCTCCGGGTTCGACGCGGCGGCGCTGGCGGAGCTCCCGGTGGCCGCGCTGCCGGACGGCGACGCGGAACGGCTCCTCGACCGGCGCCACCCGGGTCTCGACCCGGGGGTGCGGCGGCTGGTCCTCGACCAGGCCTGCGGCAATCCGCTCGCGCTGCTGGAACTCCCGCCGTACGTGGGAGCGGCCCACCGGAGCGGGGGCGGTCCGGGCGGCGGGGGTTCCGCCGCCGGCGGACCGGCGACCGGCCCGCACCCGGCCGGACTTCCGCGCCGCCTCCGGCACGTGTTCGGCACCCGGATCGAGCGGCTGGACGACGCGGTGCGGGAGGAACTCCTGCGCGCGGCACTCGACGGTGCGGGGACGAGGAGCGGCGGCCGCGCCGCGCGGTACCGGATGCGGGACGTCGACGAGGCGGCGGCCTGCGGACTGCTCGACGTCGATCCGGTCAGTGGCGACTTCGTGTTCCGGCATCCCCTGGTGCGCTCGACCGTGGTCCAGCTGGCCACGCCCGGCCGGCGGCGCGCGGCCCACAGGGAGCTGGCCCGGGTCCACGGCGACGACGTCGAGCGGCGGGCCACCCACCTGGCGGCGGCGGCCCAGGGGCCCGACGAGCAGGTGGCCGCCGCGCTGGAGACGGCCGCCGAGTCGGCCACCCGGCGCGGGGGCGCGCTCGCGGCGGTCGCCTGGCTGACCCGCGCCGCCGAGCTCAGCGAGGACCGGGACGGGCGGGCGCGACGCCTGGGCGACGCGGCGTTCGTCGCCGGGCACTCCGCGCTCCTCGACCAGGCGCGCAGGCTCACCGACGGGGCGGCCTCGTCCGGCGGAGCGGCTTCGGCCGCGGCCACGGTGACGTCCGCGTACACGGCCCTCTACGAAGACGGGGACGTGCGCTCGGCGCGACTGCAGGTCGTCGCGGCGATCGGGCGGATCCGGGCGGCCGGCCGGGGGTGGGCGGAACCCGCGTCCGCCACGGAGACCCCGGGCGGGCGGCCGGCCGGGCACCCTCCGGAGCCGGGGCAGCCGGCCGAGGTGCTCACCCGGCTGGTGAACCTCCTGCTCGCCGTCAACCAGTACGCCGCCGATCCCGCGGCCTGGGAGGCCGCGCACCGGCTCCTGACCTCCATGGGCCCACTGGTGGCACCCGTCTCGCTGATCTACCGGGACGCCTGGAGCGACGTGGTCCGCCACGGGGCCGGCGTGCACGAGCGGGTCGAGCGCGCCTTCGCCGACCTCCCCCGGCTGGAACCGTGGGACGTCACGCGGCTGGCCGTCGCCGCGTACCACGTCGACACGCTGCACCACTACGGCCCGCTGCTGCGCCGCACCGTGGACCGGGAGGTGGAGACCGGCGCCGTCGCCAACGGCATGACCATGCTGCACCTCGTCATGCTGGACCAGCTGGCCGCCGGGGCGTGGGACGAGGCCGAGCGGACCGGGCACCGCGTACTGGAGCTGACCACGGCCCACGGATTCGCGCTGTTCGCCCACCACGGCCGGGCCTACCTCGCGCTCCTGGCGGCCCTGCGCGGACAGTCCCGACGGGCCGCGGAACTGCAGGCGGCCGTCGGGCACTGGGCCCGGCCCCGGGGCGTGGGCTTCCTCCTCCAGATCGCCGACGCGGTGGGAGCGGCGGCGGCGCTGAGCGACGGGGACTACGAGAGCGCCTACCGGTACGCCGCGGGCATCACCGCTCCCGGCACCTTCGCTCCCTGCGCCCACCAGGCCTCCCGCACCCTGCTGGACCTGGTCGAGGCCGCACTGCACACCGGCCGCGCCGAGCAGGCGCGGCGGCACGCCCTCGCCGCGCGGGACACCGGGCTGCCGGCGGTCTCCCCCCGGCTGGCCCTCGTCACCCACGGGGTGCTGTCGATGACGGCCCCCGACGACGCCGAGGCCGAGCGGGAGTTCGCCCTCGCCGACGCCCACCCGGCCGGCGCGCACTTCCCGTTCGAACTCGCGCGCATCCGCCTCGCCCACGGTGTCCGGCTGCGCCGCACCGGTGGCCCCCGGGCGGCGCGGCACCCGCTGACGCTCGCCGCCGAGTCCTTCGAGCGGCTCGGCGCCGCCGGCTGGGCGGGACGGGCCCGGGCCGAACTCCGCGCCTCGGGCGTGCCCGCGCCCGAACCCGGCCCGGGCCCGGGCGCCGCGCGCCTGGCCACGCTGACCTGGCAGGAGCGCCGGATCGGGGAGCTGGCGGCGGGCGGACTGACGAACAAGGAGATCGGCGCCGTGGTCCGGCTGTCCCCGCGCACCGTCGGTTCCCACCTGTACCGGCTGTTCCCCAAGCTCGGCATCACCTCCCGAGCGGCGCTGCGGGACGCGCTGGCGGAGGGAACGGGACGGGACGGGCCGTGAGGGGCGGCAGCGGGCTCCTCCCCGCCGGCCTCCCGGGCACGGCGGACCTCCCGGGCGCGGGACGGCCGCGCCCGGGAGGTCCGTACGACCCCGCCGACGCCTAGTCGATGCGGACGGAGTTGACGATGTACGAGCGCACGTCGTTGCGGGTGCGCTCGGCGAGCGTCGAGTCGGTGGAGTAGGCGCTGACGGTCAGCCAGACGTTCCGGCCCTGCGGGACGCAGACGACGGTGGCGATCACGTTGCCGTTGCCGCCGATCACCTGGTAGTCGCCGTTCCCGGCGAGGTCCCAGACCTGGAAGCCCTGGCGTTCGAGGGCGGTCTGGGCCAGACCGAGACAGCTGCCGAGGTTGTCGTTCTTGGTGAAGGTGCCCCAGTGCGCGTACATGCGGGTCTCCCGTTCGTGCCGTGGCCGGGTGGCCGCGGGCCCCTGCCGCGGCCGTCCGTCGAGCATCGGGCGGCCGATGTCCCGGAAACACGGGGCGGGTGTCCCGGTCGTGCCCCGTCCCGGTGCCCGGGACCGGAGCAGGACCGCGGTGTCGGACGGACAGGTGGCGCGAGAGCGGGCAGGTGGCGCGAGAGCGGGCAAGGCAGGTGGGCCGGCCGGGCTCGGCGGCTGCTGCATCGGGGTGGGGTTCCGACTGCGCTCGGGTGATCGCACGGTCGGATCATGTGGTCATCGGCGTGTCGGCTGGCTATTCCTTCCCCATGACCAACACCAGGAAGTACCTGCTCGCCGCGGGCCTGAGCGCCGCGCTGGCCGTCATCTCCGCCGGCCCCGCCCTCGCCGGCGGCTGCGACGACTCCGCGCACAGCGCCCCCGCCCAAGCCGCGCCGCCCTCCTCGGCCTTCCTCGGCGGGGGCGGCGGGGGCGGGGGAACCACCTGTATCAACACCGGCGGCGCCTACGCCAGCGGCGTCGTGGCGGGCTCCCCCGGCGTGCTCTCCGGAAACCAGATCCAGATCCCGATCAGCATCCCGATCAACATCTGCGGCAACGGCGTCTCCGTGCTCTGACCCCCCTCGCACCGCACAGGGCCGCGGCCCCGGCATCCGCCCGGGACCGCGGCCCTCGTCGCCCCCTCGTCCGCGCGCCCTTCCCCTACGGCACCACCGTGACCGGCCAGCGCCCCGCCTTCACCAGCCGCACCGCGACCGAGCCGATCACCCGGTGACCGGCCTGCTCGGAGGCCCCGACCACCACCGCGTCCGCCCGCAGCTCGTCCGCCAACCGCGCCAGACCCGTGAACGGGTCGCCCCGGACGGTCAGGAAGCGCCAGTCCAGCCTCCAGACGTCGCGCAGCCGGTGCTCGGCCTCGCGCAGGGCGTCGAGCAGCTCGTCGGCGATCTCCCGGGTGGTCTCCTCCACCGCCGCGCCCGCGAGCGCGGTGGCCGCACCGAGCACCGGCTGGATGTACGCGACCGCCAGGGTGGCGTGCTGCCGCCGGGCCAGACCGGCCGCGTAGGCGGTGGCCCGCCAGGCGGAGTCCGATCCGTCCAGCCCGGCCAGGACCATCCTGGGGCCGTCCGTCCCCAGCTCGAACCCGGTGGGCGCGACCGCCGGCCCCGGTTCCCCGGCCCCCTGCCCCACCTCGTCGAAGGCCTCCGCGTCCCACCGCTCATCGCTCTCGTTGCTCATGGCCCGAGGCTATGCCGAGCACTCCCGGTGCCTGCACGGGGCACGGCGGGTGAGGGCTGTGGTGCGGGCCACCCGGAGGCGGGTGACCCGCCACCCTTTCCACCACCCCCGGCAGAGACACCGTCACCCACCGTCGACCATGTGCGCGGCCTCACAGCCCCACCCCTGTGGCCCGGACCACTTCCCACCCCCCAACGATCTTGAAAATAGGGACATTCACCTTCAAAACACCCCATTTCCATGATCCTTACGACCGGTAACCACCCCCTGACATGCCTAAACCTCAGAATCCTTGAAACCCCCACCACCACCCCCGTAACTTCGAACCCGTTGCACCGAGCACACCGCTCACCAGGGCCCCACCGCCCCGCAACCACACGCACCACACCCCCACAGAACCACCCGCCCCCAGGGCCTGGTTCCGCACGCCCACACCCCCCTCCGAAAGGACCCACATGACCCACCGCAACCAGACCACCACCGCCACCACCACCGCCACCGCCACCAAGCGCCGCAACCGCATCCGCACCACCCTCATGGCCGGCGCCCTCACCGCCCTCCCCGCCGCCGGACTCATCACCGCCACCACCGCCTCCGCCGCCCCCGCCGGCGTCTGGGACAAGGTCGCCGCCTGCGAAGCCACCGGCAACTGGGCCATCAACTCCGGCAACGGCTTCTACGGCGGCCTCCAGTTCACCCCCAGCACCTGGGCCGCCTTCGGCGGCACCAGCTACGCCCCCCAGGCCCACCAGGCCACCAAGGCCCAGCAGATCGCCATCGGCGAAAAGGTCCTCGCCGCCCAGGGCCCCGGCGCCTGGCCCGTCTGCTCCGTCAAGGCCGGCCTCACCAAGTAACACCCCACCCACCGGGCACCCCACCCACCGGGCCCACGACAACGCCGCTGCACCGACCACACCACCGGTCAGGTCCAGCGGCGTCGTGCATCCCCCCACACCCCCACGGATGCGCAAAACCCACACCACGCGCGAGACGGACCCGAAAAGGTGTCGCCGCCCGGCCGCCGCTGTGGAAGGGTTCGGCCGGTCGGACCGGACGGTCTGGTGCCGCGCCCCTGCCCGCGCCCGGCGCACAGCTCGCACGCGCGCGCCCATCGGAGGAACGTCCGGATGACCCTGCCCGCACGTCTGGTCCCCCTGCTGGAACAGTTCGACTTCGCGCACCGCCGCCTCTCCGACCGGCTGGCCGGACCGGTGATGGACAGCGGCAACGGCACGGACGTCCCGGTCGGGCCGCTCACCGACGACGAGTACCTCTGGGAGCCGGTCCCCGGCTGCTGGTCGGTCCGCCGCCACGCGGACGGCCCCGGGGAGCGCGCCACCCTGCTCGTCGGCCCCGGCACCTGGGGCCGCGACGCCTCACCGGCCCCGCACCCCGTCCCGCCTCCCTTCACCACCCTCGCCTGGCGACTGAGCCACCTGACCGAGATGCTGGCGCTGCGCGCCGACCACACGACCGGCACCCGCTCGCTGACCAGGGACGACCACCCGGTGAGCGGCGACGCCGACTCCGCGGTCAAGGGCTTCGACAGCGCGGCGGGCGCCTGGCGGGCGACGCTCCTCGCGACCGACGACGCCGCGCTCGACACCGTCGGCCACAGCGCGTACCCGTACGGCAGCGACCCGGAGGATCCGTTCCTCGACATCGTCTGGTGGGTCAACCAGGAGTTGCTGCACCACGGCGCGGAGATCGCCCTGCTCCGCGACCTCCACCGCTCCCGCGCGCGGCCGGAACCGCTCTCCTGACCGGAGCCGCCGACCCGGACCGGTTACGCGGGCCGGTCGCGCGGGCCGGTGGTCACGCGGGCCGGGCCGGCAGGGGGAGCGGCAGCGCGGGCAGCCCGTCGAGGCTGGTGCCGACGTACGGCTTGCCCTCGCAGTAGGTGTTGAACTCCTCGTCGGTCTTCCGCCCGAAGTACTGCGTGTGCAGGTCGCGGTCACCCTGGTAGTCCATCAGCGGCACCGCGAACCCGCAGGAGTCGCTGACCCGCTCCGCCACCACCAGCACGATCGCCCGCAGCCCCGCCCCGTCGACCGCCGGGTCGAACTCGCCCAGCAGCCCCGCGAACCGCGGGTCGTCGCGGAACACCGCCTCGCCCTTCCCGTGCACCCGGACGACCGTCGGCGGCCCGTCGAACGCGCACCACATCAGCGTGACCCGCCCGTTCTCCCGAACATGGGCGAGCGTCTCCGCCGTGGAGCCCCCGAAGTCCAGGTAGGCGAGGGTGAGTTCGTCGATCACCACCAGCGTCCCCGCCCGTCCCTTCGGCGAGACGTTGACGTGCCCCTCGCCCGCCAGCGGAGCGCTGGCGACGAAGAACACGGGCTGTCGCTCGATGAACCCGCGCAGGCGGCCGTCGATCTTCTCGTATGTCTTTCCCATACGACCATTCTGGCGACTGCGCCGGCCGGGCCGATCGGATATTCGCCATCCGAGACACTCCGGGGCGGCGCTCCCGCCTGCGGCTTCCCGCCCCGACCGGCCGCGACCCCGCCGGGTTGACTATCCTTTGGGGCCTGTTCGCTTCCGATGTTCTACCAGGGTGAGGGGAGTCGGGTCTTGGCCGACACCGGGCTGCTGGCCCACCAGCGTCAGGCGCTGATCGCCGAGATGGTGCGCCGCAGCGGGGCCGTGCGCGTCGCCGAGCTGGTCGATCAGCTGGGCGTCTCCGACATGACCGTGCGCCGCGATCTCGATGCGCTGGAGCGTTCGGGTGTGGTGAAGAAGGTGCACGGCGGCGCGGTCGCCGCCTCGGGCACCGCCATCGACGAGCCGGGTTTCGAGGCGAAGTCCGGTCTGGAGTCCGCCGCCAAGGCCGCCGTCGCGGAGGCCGCGGCGACGCTGGTCGAGCCGGGGAGCGTGATCGCCATCGCGGCGGGGACCACCGCCTACGCGGTGGCGGCCAGGCTCCTGCACGTGCCGCGGCTCACGGTGGTCACCAACTCCCTGCCCGTCGCCGAGCTGATCCGCTCGGCCGGCGAGAAGGGGGAGCCGGGCTCGCCCTCGCTGCTGCTGACCGGCGGTTCGCCGACGCCGTCCGCCGCGCTGGTGGGCCCGCTGGCCGACCTGGCCGTCCAGTCCCTCCACGTCGACCTGCTGATCCTGGGGGCCCACGGGGTGTCCGAGAAGGCCGGCCTGACGACGCCCAACCTCGCGGAGGCCCAGACCAACCGGGCGCTGGTCGCCTCCGCCCGGAGGGTCGCCGTGGTGGCCGACCACACGAAGTGGGGGGTCGTCGCGCTCAGCGGCTTCGCCACGCTCGACGAGATCGACGTCTTCGTCACGGACTCGGAACTCAACGCCCAGGCCCGCAGCACGCTCGCGGAGACCGTCGGGGAGCTGGTCGTCGCACCGCTGCCGGAGGCGTGACCGCTGCCGGAGGCATGACCGCCCGACCGGCAGCGGCGGCCGGGCGCCGTTCCGCCGGACCGAGTCGGCGCCGCCGGCGACGAGACCGCGCCGCCGTTCCCGGACGCCGGGGACGGCGGCGTCGAGCGTCCTCGTCACACCCTTCACGCGGTCGCCCCGGACGGCGCCGACCCGTGGCACGAGACCGGCCTCGGAGCAGGCCGGGCCGGGACGCCGCGGACACCCGGCCGTCGGAGGCCGGCCGCGCCGTCCCGACCTCCCGGACAGCCCGAACGGCCTGCGGTCCCACCGCTGGTTCGCGCCACAACGGACCGCCTCAATCAATCAGAACCCAACCCATTCAAACGTCATGTGAAATATCACACCTTGCAGGCGCTCGCCGTCAAGCCCTGGCAGCTGTCGAGATCGAGCCGTGACAGGCCATATGGGACAAGCAAGTCGCGAATGGACAGGTCCATGCACACCTCTTGAGGGCGCCTCACGGGCATGCCTATGCTGCGTTGCTTTCCGTTTGAAAAACAGACAGAAAGCACCACCTGGCTCCCCCACCCACCTTGGAGCACCCATGCGCAGACCCGCGCCGCGCCTCCTGCCGCGCACTCTGCTCGCCCTCACCCTGGCCGCGTCCGGGCTGGCCGCGACCGTCCTCGGTCCCGCCGCGGCGACGGCCGCCACCCGCCACGCCCCGAGCGCCGGACAGGCCGGCCCGACCTCCCCGGAGGCGACGGGTACGGCCCAGGACGGCGGACTCGCCCCCACCCCGCCCATGGGATGGAACTCCTGGAACACCCTCGGCACCGGCGTCACGCAGGAGGAGGTCGTCCAGACCATCGACTTCATGTCCTCCCGCGGCCTGGTCGCCGCCGGCTACGACACCGTCACCGTCGACGACGGCTGGTCAGTGGGCCACCGCGACGGCCAGAGCACCGACCTGGTCAAGAACTCCTACGGCGCGATGCAGCTCTACGACGCCGCGGGCAACCCGGTCAGCGGCACCGACGGCACCGGGTCCGACCCGACCACCGGCCACCTGGTGCCCCACCCGGACCGCTTCCCCTCCCGCGTCGTCGACGGCCGGACCGTCAACGGCATCGAGTACCTGTCCTGGTACGCCCACCGCAAGGGCATGAAGTTCGGTCTCTACGCCACGACCACGTACACCACGTGCCAGGGCCGTCCCGGCAGCCTGGGGCACGAGAGCGTCGACGCCGCCGACTTCGTCGCCTGGGGCGTCGACTTCGTCAAGTACGACGACTGCCCCTACGGGCCGCCCGTCCTGGGTCCCGACGGCCACAACTACGGCACCCAGGGCCAGGGCAGGGAGCTCACCCGCTCGATCTACGCCCGGGTCCAGGACTTCCGCCGCGCCCTGGACGCCGCCTCGGCCGCCCGGAACAGCCCCCGCGTGACCCTCAGCGTCTCCGCCCAGCCCGTCCACACCGGCGTGCCCCACCTGCTGGCCGGCGACGACCCGGCCCGTACCGATCCGGTGGTGGTCGCCGCCGGAACCCCCGCCCGCGAGGCGCCCGGGTACGCGCCGACCGGCGTCTGGTGCGGCCAGGTCGCGAGCCTCTGCCGGATCGGCGGCGACCGCGGCCCCGACCTCGAAGGCGTGCTGTACAACGGACAGTTGCGGACCTCGCTCGGCCACCCCGGCAACGTCCGGCCGGGCAGCTGGAACGACATGGACATGATGTTCGCCGGTTGGCAGGACCCGTACGGCCTGTACGGGGTCACCGACCACTGCACCTGCCACAAGCCGATGACCGACACCGAGTCGCGCAGCGAGATGGCGATCCTCGCCATGATGGCCTCCCCGTTGATCTCCGGCACCGATCTGCGCACCGCGGCGGACTCCGTGCGGACCGACGAGGGGTACACCTGGTCCACCGGCATCTCCGACTCCGCCCTGGCGATCTACAAGAACGCCGACGTCATCGCGGTCGACCAGGACCGTCTCGGCAAGCCCGCCACCCTGGTCGGCGCCCCGCCGACCGGCAGCACCGCCCCGCTCGTCCTCAAGCGCCCCCTCGCGGACGGCGACACGGCCGTCCTGCTCGTCAACCAGGACCCGGCCGGCTCCCGCACGATCTCCACCACCCTCGCCGAACTCGGCCTGACCGGCCCGGGTTACACGTCCAAGGAGCTCTGGACCGGGGCCACCGGCACCGTGACCGGCGCGCTCGGCGCCCAGGTCGCCCCGCACGGCGTCGCCATGTACCGCCTCAAGGCGCTGCCGACCACCGTCCCGGCCGCCGTCATCGGCGACGGCCGGTACCACGGCATCAGCGCGGGGGGCACCGGCGGCCAGGCCCTGGAGGTGCGCGGCACCTGCAGCTCGCCCGACGGCTCGACCGTCGGCGTCAACACCTGGTGGAGCTGGCACACCTCGGAGCAGTGGATGTTCAGCCCCAACCCCGACGGCACCGTGCACATCACCGACAACTGCCGCACCGACACCCAGGTGCACGGCACGCTGACCGGAGGCAACGGGCCCGGCTGGGCCGCCTGGGTGCTCAACCGGTACGACCCCGCCAGCCCGCACCAGAAGTGGCGGGTCGTCCAGGACACCGCGACGGGCGCGCTGACCATCACCAACGTCGCCACCGGGCTGGCCCTGAACGCCTCGCAGGCCGCCCCGACCTCCACGGTCGTCATCAGCCCGCCGGACCCGGCCGCCGCAGGCCAGTCCTGGACGCTGCTCTCCTGAGCCACCGCTCCCGCACAGCCGCACAGCCATGGTTCCCGCTCCCCCGCACCAGGGGCGCCGGGCCCGGCCCTCCGGCCGCCCGGCGCCCTCCCCGAACCAACTTCCCCGTGCACCAGCCAGTTCGGTTCCGACCCCATGGAGGACTCGTGCGATCCCCCAACCGCAGGCCGGCCCGCCGCGCAGCGACGGCGCTGACCGCCCTCGCCCTGTTGGCCGGCGGCACCGCCCTGACCACCGGGCTCCAACTCGCCGCCGCGCCCCCGGCGGCAGCCCTCGACAACGGCCTCAACCTGACGCCCCAGATGGGCTTCAACAACTGGAACTCCACCTACTGCGGCGCGCAGTTCAACGAGGCGATGATCAAGGGCATCGCCGACATCTTCGTCAGCAAGGGCCTCAAGGCGGCCGGGTACCAGTACGTCAACCTCGACGACTGCTGGGCACTGCCCGACCGCGACGCCGCCGGCAACCTCGTCCCCGACCCGGTGCGCTTCCCCCACGGCATCAAGTCCCTCGCCGACTACGTCCACGCCAAGGGCCTGAAGTTCGGCATCTACTCCAGCGCCGGCGACCGCACCTGCGACGTCAAGGGCTTCCCCGGCGGCCTCGGCCACGAGCAGCAGGACGCCGACCTGTGGGCCTCCTGGGGTGTGGACTACCTCAAGTACGACAACTGCAACAACCAGGGCGTCAACGCGCAGACCCGCTACAAGGCGATGGGCGAGGCGCTGAAGAAGACCGGCCGCCCGATCCTCTACAGCATCTGCGAGTGGGGCAGCACCGGCCCGTGGAACTGGGCGCAGCCGGTCGGCAACTCCTGGCGCACCACCGGGGACATCAGCGACACCTGGCAGAGCATGATCTCCATCGCGCAGGCCAACCAGGGCCTCGCCGGATACGCCAAACCCGGCGCGTTCAACGACCCCGACATGCTGGAGGTCGGCAACGGCGGCATGACGGGCACCGAGTACCGGACCCACTTCAGCCTCTGGGCCCAGATGGCCGCCCCGCTGATGATCGGTACCGACCTGCGCACCGCCGAGCCGGAGACCTTCGAGATCCTCACCAACACCGACGTGATCGCGGTGGACCAGGACCCGCTCGGCCGGCAGGGCACGGTGGTCTCCCGGGAGGGCGGGCTCGTGGTCATGAGCAAGCCCCTGGCGGACGGCAGCCGCTCGGTCACGCTGACCAACGAGGGCTCCTACGACACGACCGTCACCACCACCGCGCAGGCCGTCGGCATCGGCGGCGCGACCTCCTACACCGTCAAGGACCTGTGGTCGAAGAAGTCCACCACCGGCGACGGCACCCTCAGCGCCGTCGTGCCCGGACACGGCACCGCGATGTTCCGCGTCACCCCGCGGTCGCCGGTCTCGCCGCCGAACGGGATGACCCAGCTCAGTGACCTGCCGTTCGGCTCCGTGACCAACATGTGGGGCCCGGTCGAGCGCGACCGCAGCAACGGCCAGCACGAGCGGGGCGACGGACAGACCATCAGCATCCGCGACACCGCCTACCCGAGGGGCCTGGGCGTGCACGCCGGCAGCGACATCGCCTTCCACCTGGGCGGCACCTGCAGGAACCTCGTCACCGACGTGGGGGTCGACGACGAGGCCTACGGCAACGGTTCGGTCGTCTTCCAGATCTACCGGGACGGCACCAGGGTCGCCGACAGCGGCACGCTCACCGGCAAGGACCGGGCCAAGCGGCTGACCGCCGACCTCACCGGCGCGAACGAGCTGCGCCTGGTGGTCACCGACGCCGGTGACGGCACCAGCTGGGACCACGCCGACTGGGCGGGTGCGCGGATCGCCTGCGGCAACGGCCCGGCGGCCGGCACGCACCAGCTCTCCGACCTCGCCTGGTCCTCCGCGGGCAACAGCTGGGGCCCGGTCGAGAAGGACATGAGCAACGGCGGCAACCAGGCCCGGGACGGCCGGACCATCACCATCGCCGGCACGACGTACGCCAAGGGCCTGGGCGTCAACGCGTTCAGCGAGATCGTCTACTACCTCGGCGGCGCCTGCTCCTCGGTCACCACCGAGGTCGGGGTGGACGCCGAGGCGGAGGGCCGGGGCACCGTCTCGTTCGAGATCTACAAGGACGACGTCAAGGTCGCCGACAGCGGCCGGGTCACCTCGGCGACCCCCGCGAAGCGGCTGACGGCCGACCTGGCCGGGGCGAACGAGCTGCGACTGGTCGTCACCGACGGCGGTGACGGCACCAACAGCGACCACGCCGACTGGGCCGCCCCGGTGCTCACCTGCTGACACCGGCACGACGACGGGAGCCCCCGCGCCGGACGGCGCGGGGGCTCCCCTGCGGCCGGGCGCGGCAGGACCGCGGCGTCACCGCTTCATGTAGACGCTGTCCATGAACTCGATGATCTGCCGGTCGGTCAGGCGCTGTCCGTCGCGGTGGCCCATCGCCAGGTCGGCCTCGCTGATCATGCCGACCAGCCGCTCGCCGTCGATGACCGGGATCCGGCGGATCTGGTGCTGCTCCATCTTCCTCAGCACCGCGTCCATGCTGTCCTCGGCCCTGACGCAGTGC
Source organism: Kitasatospora sp. NPDC127035 (assembly GCF_042726075.1). Classification (NCBI taxonomy): domain Bacteria; kingdom Bacillati; phylum Actinomycetota; class Actinomycetes; order Kitasatosporales; family Streptomycetaceae; genus Kitasatospora; species Kitasatospora sp. NPDC127035. The sequence goes on from NZ_JBHXDN010000083.1 coordinate 29,547, forward strand.
AGGTGCCCGGCGAGTTCCATGGCCGTCATCCCGGCCGGGTCCCGCCCTTCGGCGATACATCGCAGGACGATGTCGCGGTCGGTGATGATGCCCTTCAGCTTCTGGTCGTCACCACAGATCGGGAGGGCGCCGACGTTCATGTCGCGCATCATCATGGCGGCCTCGGCGAGCGTCTGGTCGGCGCGGATGCACTGGGCGCCGGTGTGCATGATGTCTCGGGCAGTCGTCACGGGGACTCCTCCTCAGGATCTCCCCCCGAGCACCGGGCAGTCCGGTGCGTTCACCATAGGCACGACGCCGCGGGCCCGCGAGCCCACCGCCCGCGGGCCCGGTGACCGGCCGGTCACCGCCGGGGCCCGGACGGGCCGATACTGGAAGCGTGACGGAGCAGCCGGCCGGTACGTCCGGTGGAGCGACGACGACCCGCGACGTGGTGGACGAGGCGGTCCGGGCCCGGCCCGCGACGGCCCTGCGCCCGTACGTGGCCTGGTACTCGGGGTACCGCCAGCGCGGACTGGCGCCCGCCCTGCACCGGGGCCTGCCGTCCCCGTACCTGACCTTCATCCTCACGCTGGACGAGCCGCTCACCATGGCGGGCCACCCCGACCCGGCGCAGCCCCCCGGGAGCTTCACCACCCTGGTCGGCGGCCTGCACACCGCCCCGGCCCTGATCACGCACGACGGCCGCCAGTCCGGCATCCAGCTCTCGGTGCACCCGCTGGCGGCGCGCGCCCTGTTCGGTCTGCCCGCCGGGGAGCTCGCCGGGCTGGACGTGCCGGCCGAGGCCGTGCTCGGTCGGACCGTCGAACGGCTCCAGGACGCCGTACGGGCGGCGGCCGGGTGGCCGGAGCGGTTCGCGGCGCTGGACGGCGCGCTGCTCCGGCTCGCGCGCCCGTCCGGCCAGGTGCCGCCGGAGGTCGTCCGGGCCTGGCACGTGCTGCGGCGCAGCGGCGGGGCGCTTCCGGTCGCGGACCTCGCCCGCGAGACCGGCTGGAGCGGGCGGCACCTCCAGGACCGGTTCCGCCGGGAGACCGGGCTGACCCCGAAGGCCGCGGCCCGGGTGATCCGGTTCGACCGGGCCCGCCGGCTGCTGGTCCCGACCGGCCCGGTGCCCCGGCTGGCGGAGCTGGCCGTGCGGTGCGGCTACTTCGACCAGGCGCATCTGGCCCGCGAGTTCCGTGCGCTGGCCGGGTGCGCGCCGAGCGTCTGGCTGGCCGAGGAGGGCTCGGACGAGGTGAAGTTCCGAAACGTCCAAGGCGAGCCGGTCGTGGCGGCGCCAGAGTGGGACGCATGACGGCCGACCGGCCGGGCGTCCGCCCCGTCCCGGCCGCCGCTATCCCGAGGAGGCATCCGCCATGGACACCGAGACCACCGACACCGGGACCACGAACGCCGGGACCACGAACGCCGGGACCACGAGTACCGCGGCCGCGAGCGGCGGGGCCGCACCGGCCCCCCAGGTCTGGCCGAGCCTGCGGGCCGCCGACGCCCGGGCGCTGATCCGCCACCTGGTGGAGGCGTTCGGATTCGAGGAGGTCGTCGCCTACGGCGAGGGCGACTTCGTCACGCACGCCGAGCTGGCCTGGCCGGAGGGCGGCGGGGTGATGCTGGGCTCTGAGCGGCCGACGCCCGAGGGCTCCGACCCCTGGCCCGGCGGTCCGGGGTCCTTCACCGCGTACGTGGTGACGGCCGACCCGGACGCCGTGCACGCGCGGGCCGTCGCCGCCGGGGCGCGGATCACCGCGGCGCCCGCCGACACCGACTACGGGTCGCGGGGCTTCGCCGCCGCCGACCCGGAGGGCAACCACTGGCACTTCGGAAACTACCCGGGCGCGCCCCGCCCGTCGGCCGGGTGACCCCGGTGGCCGACCGCCCACCGGCCGGCCACGCACCGTTCGACGGCGGCCCGGCCGCCGTCGAACGGCTGCGGGCGATCTGCCGGGCGCTGCCGGAGGTCGACGAGCGGGTCAGCCACGGCGAGCCGACCTGGTTCGCGGGCACCGGCCGGCGGGCGCGGGTGTTCGTGATGCTCGCCGACCACCACCACGACGACCGCCTCGCGTTCTGGTGCCCGGCGGCGGCCGGTGCCCAGGAGTTCCTGACCGCCGAGGACCCCGACCTGTTCTTCCGGCCCCCGTACGTCGGCCACCGGGGCTGGATCGGCGTCCGTCTCGACCTTCCGGCGCTCGACTGGGAGCGGGTCGAGGACCTGGTCGGGGACGCCCACGCACTGGTGTCGGGCCGGGCTGGCCGGCCGAGCTAACGCCCCTTTTAGGTCGGGTGACCTATTTTTCTCTCATGACCACCTCCGACACCACCGAAGCCACCGCGGCCACCGCGGCCATCGCGGCCACCGGCAGCACCGACCACGCCGGCACCCGCCCCGCAGGCGTCCACGACGCCCTCACCCACGACCCCGACGGCCCCGTCCTGCTGGTCGGCGGCTACGGAACGGTCGGCGGGGAGCTGGCCCGCCTGGTCGCCGCCGACCACCCCGTCCTGCTCACCGGCCGGACGGAACAGCGCGCCGCCGCCCTCGTCCAGCAGCTCGGCGGCGCCCCGCACGCGGCCTTCCGCCGCTGGGACCTCGCCGACCCCGCGCCGTTCACGGCTGCGGTGCGCGCCGTCGTCGGCGTCGTCAACGACCCCGACGACCGGGTCCTGCGGGCCGCCGTCCGGGGCGCGGTCCCGTACGTGGACGTCACCCGCTGGACGGCCCGGCTCCAGCGGGCCGCCACGGTGGCCGCCCTGCTGCGCCCGACCGCCCCGGTCCTGCTCTCCTCCGCCTGGATGGGCGGGGTCACCAGCCTGGTCACCGCCGCCCTGGCCGAGCGGCTCGGCGGCGCGGAGCGCGTCGAGACCGCCGTCCGCTGGGACCTCGCCGACCGCGCGGGCGCCGACTCCGTCGAGTTCATGGACCGCCTCGGTCTGGACTACGAGGTGATCCGTGACGGCCGCCGCCGCCCGGTCACCCCGCTCAGCGACGCCCGGACCGTCCGGATCGGCGCCCACCCGACCCGGGTGGCCTGCATCGACACGCCGGAGCAGTTCACCCTGCCACTCGTCCTGGGCACCGCGACCGCCGTCACCCGGATCGGATTCAGCTCCCTGACCAGCACCCGCGCCCTGCTGGCCGCCAAGCACAGCGGCTTCTTCCGCTGGGGCCGGGGCGACCGGTGGGAGCCCGCCCGCCGGGCCCTCCTCCACTCCCCCGGCGAGGGCGGCACCGCCCTCGTGCGCGTCGACGTCTCCCACGCCGGCCGGACCCTCAGCGCCGTGATCGAGGACCGCGCCGGACAGGCCCACCTCACCGCCGTCGGCGCCCTGCTCGCCCTGCGCCGCGTCCTCGGCACCGACGGCGCCGCGCCGCCCGTCGGTGTGGCCTTCCCCGAGCAGGCCCCCCGGCCCGCCCGGGTCCTCCCCGACCTGGCCGACCTCGGCGTCACCGTCGAGGTCCGGTCCGCCCACGACACGAAGGCGGCCGCATGACCTCCGCATCCGGCCCCGGGCCCGGCCCCGACGCCGAAGCCGAAGCCGAAGCCGCCCCCGTTCCCGACCCCCTCCCAGACCCGCCTCCCGGAACTGCGGCCGGCGGCCGGGGACGGAAGGGGGCGCAGCGGCGGACGGAACTGCTCGACGCGGCGGAGGAGGTGCTGGTCACCGGGGGCGGGGCGGAACTCTCGATGCGGGCCGTGGCCACGGCCGCGGGGGTCCGGCTCGGGCACCTGCAGTACTACTTCCCCACCCACGCCGACCTGGTGGCAGCCGTCCTGGAGCGGGTGCTCGGCCGCTCGGCGGAGCGCCTGGCACCGCTGCTGGCGCCGGGCACGGACGACCGGGCCGGGGAACTCGTGACGGCGTTGCTGGCGGAGCAGGAGGACGCCCGGCTGGTGCGCCTGTTCGCCGAGGTGTGGGCACTCGCGGCGCGGGACACGGCGGTGGCGGGCGCCGTCCGGCGGTTCTACGACGAGTACCGGGAGCAGGTGGCGGCGTTCCTGGCCCGGACCCGGCCGGAGCTGCCGGAACAGGTGCGCCGGGCCCGCGCGGCGGTCTTCGTCATGCTGGTGGAGGGAGCCGCCCTGTTCCGCTCCGGGGTGGCGGGCGACCGGGAGCCCGCCTCCGACGGGGAACTGCTCCGGGCCGCGCTGGCGCTGCTCGGCCCCTGAGTCGGCGGCTCCCCGGGCAGGGTCGCGCCGGGTCGGGAGTACGGGCAGACTGGCCGCAGGGGGCCCGGCCGGGACGCCGTGCCCGCCCGGGCCTGACGACCGGTGCAGGCTCGGAGGCGGCGATGCCGCAGATGCTGGTGGACGGGCGCACGCTCGCGCTCTCGCACCTGGACAAGGTCTACTTCCCGCGGACCGGCACCCTCAAGGGCGAGGTGCTGCGCTACTACGCCGCCGTCCACACCGCACTGCTGCCGCACCTGCGCGACCGGCCGGTGTCGTTCCTGCGCTGCCCGGACGGCGTGGCGGGCGAGGTGTTCATCGCCAAGAACCCGCCCGCCGGGACGCCCCGCTGGGTGCGCACCGTCGAGGTGCCGAGCAGCGGCGGGGACCTCCGTCAGGTGGTGCTGGACGACGGGGCCGCGCTGCTCTGGGCGGCGAACCTGGGCTGCCTGGAACTGCACGTCCCGCAGTGGCACGCGGCGGAGCCCGGGACGGCCGACCGGTTGGTGCTGGACCTCGACCCGGGCGCCGGAGCCACCGTCCTCACCTGCCGGACGGTGGCCGGGCTGCTGCGCGACCGCCTCGCGGAGGACGGGCTGGAGGCGTGGGTGAAGACCTCCGGCGGCAAGGGACTGCACCTGCTGGTGCCGCTGGAGCCGACGCCCAGTCAGCAGGTCTCCGGGTACGCCAAGGCGCTGGCGGCCGAGCTGGAGGCGGCCCACCCGGACCTGGTCGTGCACACCATGGCGAAGGCCCGGCGCACCAACCGGGTGCTGGTCGACTGGTCGCAGAACGCCGCCCGGAAGACCACCGCCGCTCCCTACACCGTCCGGGCGCAGGAGCGGCCGACGGTGTCGACGCCGCTGACCTGGGAGGAGCTGGGACGGGCCCGGTCGGCGGAGGCGCTGGTGTTCACGATCGCCGAGGTGCCGGAGCGGCTGGCCCGGCTCGGGGACCTGTATGCACCGCTCCTCGACCCGGAGCGGGCCCGCCCGCTGCCGCGCGCCACCGCCGCCCCGGGACCGACCGGCCCCGCTTCCGCCACCGCTTCCGCACCCGCTTCCGCACCCGCTTCCACCACCGCACCCGCACCCGCGGCCGCCGCTTCCGCTTCGGCCCGGACGGTGCGCCGGCCCGCCGTGGCGGACCCCGCCGTCCTGGAGCCCCCGGTGGAGGTCATGCGCCCGGCCGCCGTCCCGGCCGTCCCGGCGGCGGACGGGCTGGGCGGTTCGGGCGTGCTGTACGAACTGAAGCTGGACGGCTTCCGCTGCGTGGCGTTCGCCCGCGGGGAGCGCGCGCCGTACCTGCAGACGCGTTCGGGCCGGGACCTCGCGGCCGACTTCCCGTCGATCGCCGCCGCCGTCGCCCGGCTACCCGCCGGACTCGTGCTGGACGGGGAGCTGGTCGCCTGGCGCGGCGGCCGGTTCGCCTTCGAGGAACTGCTGCGGACCCGGCAGGCGCGGGCCTCGGAGGACGTGGCGCTCGGGTTGATCGCCTTCGACCTGCTGGCCCTGCCCGGCCGGGACGTCCGGCGGCTGCCGCTGACCGACCGGCGGCGGCTGCTGCTGGCCGCCCTGGCCGACGTGCCGCCGCCGGTCCAGCCGGTGCTGGCGACCACCGACCGGGCGGAGGCGCTGGCCTGGATGGAGCGGCTGGCCGACACGGGGGTGGAGGGGCTGGTCTGCAAGGCGGCCGGTTCGAGCTACCGGGCGCGGGGCGCGGGCCACGTCTGGGTCAAGTACCGGCGCGGCGACACCCTGGACGCGACGGTGCGCGCCGTGACCGGACCACCGGCCCGGCCGCGCGCGCTGGTCCTGGAGCTGGACGACGGACGGGTGCTGTTGTCGTCCCCGCCGCTGTCGCCGCTCCAGTCGCGACGGGTGGCGGAGGCCACGGCCGGCCTGCTGGGCCCCGCGGTGCACGATCCCCAGTACGGGGCCGTCCGGCCGCTGGCCACTCCGCTGCGGGCCGAGGTGACGGTCACCGGGCGGACGGCGACCGCGACCTTCGTGCGGTTGCGCGGGGACTGATCCGGGCCCGCCGAACGGCCCGTGACTACTCCGGCGTGGGCGGGGCGGGGCGTTCCGCAGCGGGCAGTTCCGTGGCGGGCAGTTCCGTGAGCGGGCCCTCCGTGACCGGGCGTTCCGCGGCGGGCTGTTCCCCCGTGGCCGGGTGACCGGCGGCGGTGTGGCGCGAGGGTTCGGGCGTGTGGGCGGTGGGCCACGGCGGGGGCGGGCCCTCGCCGGCGGGCGCGTGCGCGAACTCGGTCACCAGCACCTCCTCGAAGGCCGGCAGGTCGGCCGGCTTCCGGCCGGAGACCAGCACGCCGGGGCCGTCGCGGCAGACATGGACCGGTTCGTCGACCCAGTGGGCACCCGCGTTGACCAGGTCGGTGCGGATGCCGGGCCAGGACGTGAGCGTGCGTCCGCGCACCGCGTCCGCCTCGATCAGCGTCCACGCGCCGTGGCAGATCACCGCGACCGGCCGACCCGCGACGCACAGGTCGCGGACGAATCCGACGGCGGCCCGGTCCAGCCGCAGCCGGTCGGGGCCGGCGACGCCGCCGGGCAGCACCAGCGCGTCGTAGTCCGCCGGGTCCGCCTCGCCGACCACGTCGTCGACGGGGAAGGTGTCCGCCCGCTCCAGCCCCCGGAAGGCCTGGACGCGCCCGGGACGGGTGGAGAGCAGCCGGGGCGTGCCGCCGGCCTCGGCGACCGCCTGCCAGGGAGAGGTCAGTTCCACCTGTTCGGCGCCCTCGGGCGCGACCAGGAACGCGACCGTCCGCCCGGTGAGGACGACGAAGGTCATCCGTCCCACCCCGCTCTCGTCTGCTCCGGTCCCGGAAGGGTCCCGACGGCCCCGTACGGGCCGTTTCCGTCAGGGACCGGGAGTGCCGGTCCGGTGTTCGTCCTGCACGTAGTGGTCGTCCAGGGCCGCCCGGCCGTGCGCGGTCAGGCCGCCTCCGGTGTGGTCGACCGCGGCGGGCGGCGGGGCGGAGCGGATCCGGGCGCGCGGGCAGTCGAGGTGGACCACCAGCTCCAGGTGGTCGATCCGGGCCACGAGCCCGACCGGGACCAGCACGGGGGCGCCCGGCACCCACGGCCGGGTGTCCACCAGCAGATGGTCCCCGGCATCCTGCTCGACCCGGCCGAGCGGACCGTCGGTCGCCTCGACCTCGTAGCCGACCAGCGTCAGGTCGGTGCTGTGGTGGGAGCCCGGACGGTACTCCCACAGGTCGGTCGTCATCACGCCTCCGGGTCGTCCCAGGGCCGCCGTTCGCGGTGCTGCCGGTGCTCGCGATCCTGGCGGCGGTCACCGTGCGGGCGCCGGTCACGGCGGTCGCGGCGTTCTCGGCGGCGGCGGGAGCCGCCGCGGTCGTCGGGTCCACCGGCCCCCTTGGCGAAGTCCGGGCCGCCGGCGGGATACCGCCCACCGGGATCCCGGCCGCCCAGGTCCGGACCGCGCAGGTCCGGCCGGCGGGCCGAGTCGCCCAGGTCGTCCGCACCGCCCTGCCGGTGCCGGTGCTGGTGGTGCAGCAGCGCCGCGATGCCGGCCGCGAGGGCGACACTGCCCGCCCACAGCACCGCCACACCGATCAGCACCGCCGCCGTGGGCTTCCGCACCGCGATGCTGAGGCACACCGCGGACATCACCAGCCCCGTCATCGCCACCCCGGTCGGTACCCGGCGGGCGAGGCCGCGTACCGCACGCCGGCCGCGGCTCGGACGTTTGGCGCCCATCGTGCTCAGCCGCCGGTCGAGGCGGCTGTCCTGGCGCAGGTCGTCCTCGATCTCCTCAAGGAGACGTCGCTCCCGTCCGCTCAACGCGGGTCCGTCCATCTCGGTCACCTCCGGGCTTCCGGTGACGGTGTCCACTCCTCCGGGCGAATGCCCGGTCCGGTATGTGCTAACCGCTCCGGCCCCCGGGCGCGACGGCGACCGGGAGACGGCCGGCGCCGAACGCCCGGGGCCGGGCGAGCAGGCTGTCGTCCAGCACGCGCAACAGGGCGACGGCGTCGCGGTGCACCTCGGCCGCGCCCGCCGCCCGCAGCTCCGGGGCGGTCGCGCCGCCGCCCCGTACGGCGACACAGGGCACTCCGGCCCGGTGCGCCGACCGCACTTCGGGAACGCTTCCGGCGACGAACACCGCGTGGGACGGCGTGCCGCCCACCAGACCGAGCCCGGCTCCGAGCGGATCGGACCCCGGCGCGGTCACCGTGAGTACCGGTGCGCCGACCGGTCCGGGGGCGGTGAGGACCACCGTCCAGCCCCGCGCGGCGCACTCGCGCAACAGTTCGGCGGAGCCGGGCGACGCACCGCGCCAGTCGGTCCCGAAGAGTGCCGCCGAGATGACCGTCATGGCTCACCGATCCCGTTCCGCACCGCGTACCGGCGCGCCCTTCCAGACTAGGCCCGCACCCCCTGCCTCCGCCCGGCGCGACGGCGTCCGCGCAGCTCGGGGCGGGACCGGAGCGGTGGCGCCGCCGGGTGGACCGGGACGGGAGCACGGGGCGGCCTCCGCCGCGGCGCGCAGCGCGCCCGCCCGCTCACCCGGAGTGATCGCGGCCACGGGACGGGCGGTCCGACGGTCGGGCGGGCGGAGCGCGCGGGTCGGTGGCGAGGCGGCCCGGGCGGTCTTGCCGAGGAGCCCCCGCCGGCCCGGTCGACAGCGGCGAAGGCGGCGGCGTCCCCGCTCCTCCGGCCGACGGCGCGTCGGTGGTGCGGAGCGGGTGCCGGAAGGCGAGGTCCGGGTCGGCCGGGGCCGACGGCGCGACGCACGGGCGTGCCACGATCGGGGCATGCGCGACCTCGTCACCGTCCACACCGCCCGGTTGGACCGCACGGCCCGGGAGGCGGTCCGGGGCCTGCTGTCCGAGGAGTTCGACGACCTCTCCGAGGAGGACTGGGAGCACGGACTCGGCGGGCTGCACGCGCTCGTCCGGGAGGGCGGCCTGCTGGTCGGCCACGCGTCCGTGGTCCAGCGCCGGATGCTGCACGGCGGGCGCGCGCTGCGCACCGGCTACGTCGAGAACGTCGTGGTCCGGGCCGACCGGCGCGGGCGCGGCCACGGCGCGGCACTGATGGCGGCGTTGGAGGAGGTGATCCGAGGCGGGTACGAGCTGGGGGCGCTCTGCGCGGCGGACGATGCGGCGCGGTTCTACGCCGCGCGCGGGTGGCTGCCGTGGCGAGGTCCGCTCGCCGTGCTCGCTCCGCAGGGCCCGGTACCGACCCCGGAGGAGGAGGGCGCGGTGTTCGTGCTGCCGGGGGCGGCTCCGCTGGACCTCGGCGGGCGGTTGGCCTGCGACTGGCGCGACGGCGACGTCTGGTGACCGGCTCCCGTCCGGTGACCGCCGGGGCCGGACGGGAGCCCGCGAACCCACCGGCCCCGGCCCGGCCGGAGCCGGGGTGACGGGCTCGGGCCGGGCCGGAGCAGGGGTCAGATGCGGGCCAGGTACCCGTTGTCGACGAGCCAGAGCACGTTCAGCCTGGACGGGCCGTTCGGCACCAGCGCGGCGTCGAGCTGGTACTGGAAGCCGTAGCCGGGCTGGCCGAACCAGGGCGCGATCGGGCCGGCGTGCACCTTGAACGGCTTCAGGACCTTGTAGTCGTGGTAGTTGCAGGGTGCGGCCGGGTTGCTGTCGAGGCTCTGCGGCGGGATGGAGCGGCTGGCGTAGGGCAGGCCCTCGGGGGCGAGGAAGGAGCCGTACTCGCTGCCGTAACGGTCGATGTTCTGGTTCGGGTAGAGGGTGATCTCGAACTCGATGGGGGTGCCGTCGGGCAGGGTGACGTACCCGTTGGCGGGCGGGTAGATCCAGCCCGGGGCGCCGTTGTTGGCGGTGGGGCTGTAGTAGGTGGCGAGGAACTGCTCCTCGGTGAGGTTTCCGGTGCGCTTGTAGCCGATCAGCTCGCGGCCGACCGGGCCCCGGGTCGGGAGGTCGGCGGGACCGAGCCGGGGGTCCCCGTGGTGGTCGGCCTCCGAGCACTCGTTCGAGGGAGTCGTCGCGGCCGCCCGGGCGGCGAGCACGTCGGGGGCCGAATCGGCGGCCGCCGGGATGCTCGGGACTAGCAGGGCCACGACCGCGGCGAGCGGTGCGGCGAACAGGCGAAGGCGAAGGCGCACGATGTCTCCGTCGTGAAAGTCGTCGGGTGGGTCGGGTGGGTCGGTGGTCCGGTGGATCGGTGGTCCGGTGGCCGGTCGGGAACCGGCGGCCGTTCGGCGCCGGCCGGGACCGGCCGGTGACGGACGGTGGCAGGCCGCAGGGCGCGACCGGCCGGATCCTCCCGGACACCGGGCGATCAGTCACCCTCCGTGTCCGGGCCGCGACCTAGGCAAGCGGATCATCTGACCCCGCGTCAACACGCCGGGCCCGCAGCGCCGTCGATTCCCCCGGATTCGGCCAACCTGCGCACGCCGGCCACCGGGGGCGCGCAGACTGGAGGGTCACGCCCCCTCCCGTCGCGGTCTCCGCCGCGCGGCGGCCGGAGCGGACCGGCGGCGCGAGTCCTCGCGGCGGGACCTGGCGGTCAGCCCCGGCTGCTCGGCGCCAGCCGACCGAGCAGATGGAGCAGCCGGTCCAGCGCGTCGCGGGAGTTGGGCTCGGTCAGGTTGACCATCAGACGGAACGCCACCTTCAGCACGGCCGGGTTGCCGAGTCCGGCGGCCCCGGCCGCGCCGAGCAGCCGGGGGCGGCCCAGGGCCTCGGCGACGAGCCTGCCGAGCGCGAAGTAGCCGTCATAGGCGGCGCGCAGCGCCTGCGGATAGGCGCGCAGGGCGAGTTCGCGCCCCCGGTCGGTGCGCCGCGCCAGCGCCTGGACGACCGTCTCGGCGGCGAAGCGGCCGGACTCCATCGCGTAGGCGATCCCCTCGCCGGTGGCCGGGCTGACCGTTCCGCCCGCGTCGCCGACCAGCAGGAGTCCGTCGGCGTAGTGGGGCTGGCGGTTGAGCCCCATCGGGAGGGCGGAACCGCGGACGGGCTCGGTGACCCCCTCGGGGGTGTAGCCGTACTCGGGCGGCAGGTCGGCGCACCAGCGGCGGAGCAGCTCGCGCCAGTCCACCTCACCGGCCACGGCGCCGGTGTCGAGCACCCCCAGGCCGACGTTGGCGGTCCCGTCACCCATCCCGAACACCCAGCCGTAGCCGGGCAGCAGGCGCCGTGCAGGGTCGCCGGGGTCGCGCAGGTCGAGCCACGCCTCCAGGTAGCGGTCCTCGTGGCGCGGGGTGGTGAAGTAGGTCCGGTACGCGACGCCCATCGCACGGTCGGTCCGGCGGTAGCGCTTCATCGCGAGCGAGAGCCGGGTGGAGTTGCCGTCGGCCGCGACCACCAGCGGCGCGCGGTAGACGACCGGGCGGCGTTCCTCGCCCAGCCGGGCGGTGACACCGGTGATCCGGCCGGACCGCTCGTCGATCATCGGGCCCGACACGTTGGCGCGTTCGACCAGCCGGGCACCGGCCGAGGACGCGCGGCGGGCGAGCAGCTCGTCGAAGTCCGCGCGGCGCCGGACCAGCCCGAAGCCGGGGAAGGCGGACAGCTCGGGCCAGTCCAGCTCCAGCCGGCGCCCGCCGGCAACCAGCCGCAGGCCGCGGTTGTGCAACCAGCCGGCCGACTCGGAGACGTCGATGCCCAGATCGACCAACTGCCGTACCGCACGCGGGGTCAGGCCGTCGCCGCAGACCTTCTCGCGGGGGAACGACGACTTCTCCAGCAGCAGCACGTCCAGCCCGGTGCGGGCCAGGTGGTAGGCGGCGGTGGAACCGGCCGGACCCGCGCCGACGACGATCACGTCGGCGCTGTCGACGTCCGGACCGTCGGGGCCGGCACCCTCCGCTGTGTCCCGGTCCCGGTCGGGACCGGCCGCGTCGGGACCGGCCGTCGCCGGGGCGGTGCCCGGGTGGCCGGTGCCCGGGCGGGCGGGGTCGGTGAACGGCTGCTGTGCTGGGCCGGGCATTCGGCGCTCCCACGGGTGTCGGTCGGTCGGTTCGGCGGCGGACTCGGCGGACCTCGGCGGTCTCAGACGATATGGACACTGTCCACCGCGCCGCGCCCCGACACGCGGACCCGTTCCGACGACCGGTGGGGACCGGCCGTCGGGATGCCCCCGGGGCGGGCCCGGAACGCCACCGCGCCCGCCGCCGGGTTCCGCTACCGGACTCCGCTGCCGGGTTGTGCCGTCGGAAGCCGCCGTCGACGACGGCGCCGGAGAACACCCCCCTTCCGGATGTTCCACTCGGTCAGGGTCCGGTCGTACTCGCCGTTCCGGATCAGCCGGTCCACCGTCTTCACCAGGACGTCCCGCAAGGCGGTTCGTCCTGACCGGTGCCGTGCCGGACGGCCACCGTGCGGCCGGAGAGCTCTCCGGGGCGGAGAGGTCTAGCGGGTTGCCCGCCTCGACCACCGTCGAGGTGCCGGTCGCGAAGTAGTCGACGAAGTCGACGCCCGCGTCGGCCCGGCGGCCGTCCTCGGCGGCCCCGGAGCCGGCGCTGCCGGGTGTCGACGACGGCGGACATCGCCAGGTCCGGGTGCCCTGTCCGGACGGCCGGAATCAGCCGGTCGAAGGGCAGGTCGGTGAAGGCGACCCGCAGGCCGAGGTGGCGCCCGATCGCCCGGGCGAGCTCCGGATCGAGCCCGGCGGGGTCGCCGGGCGGGTCCTTGAGGTCGTCGCCGGGGCACACGACGCGGGCGGGGGGGGGCCCCCCCCCCCGGCCCGGCCCCCCCCCGGCCGCCAGCCCCCCCCCCCCCCGCGCGGGGCGGGGGCGGGGTGTTTGACCCGCACCCCACGGGCCGCGACGAAAAAAA